>JAULUH010000106.1:0-23696 GCA_032111745.1 Anaerolineae bacterium
CATGGAACGAGGGGTTCAGCAGCCGCCGGTGCTGGCTCCACTTCTCCCCCTCCATGGTCAGGGTGGAGTGGCCCACGGCTTTGGCCCAGGTGTCGGTCTGGCGCTGCCACTTCTCGATCTTGCGGCCCTGGCGGATCAGGACCTCATGCACGTAGTTGGGGTGGTTGATCAGGTAGAAATGGAACGCGGCCATCTGGAAATAGACCACATCCCCATGCTCCCGCCCGGCCTGGCTAAGGAATCCCAGCGTGTCCCGCTGAAATCGCACCAGGTTCCCGATCCCATAGATCCCGCCGTTAGGCCCGGACGGCCGCTTAACGTCTATTGCCATAACTCATGCCGCCTTCCGTAGCGCAGAGACGCAAAATCTTGCGTCTCTGCGTGATCAGGTGCCCTCACAGGTTAATGCCCCCAAACCGCCGGAACATCCACCGGTGCATCCTCGCCCAATAGGCCACTGCCGAGGCCAGGAAGAACACGCCGATGAGGCTGACCAGCGCGGTTACCACCAGCTGCACCGTCGGGTTGCCGAAATCGGTCGCCACCACCAGCTGGGCGTTGAGGATCCCGGTGCGCTGCATCACCAGCACCGGAAAGGCCAAGGACGCGCCCACCCCCATGCCCCACCACAGGTCGGTCACCACGATGTCCAGCCACACGCCGATCAGCAGGTAGAACACCCAGAAGGCGGTCTTCGCGCCTGGGCTCGGTAGGCTGGTGCTCATAGACTCCCTTCCCGCGCCCCTTCCCACTCCTGGCGCAGCATACCCATGTGCACGAGGTCCACATACGCCCCGTTGCTCCAGACGTGCTCGCGCAGCCGGCCCTCCTCTCTGAAGCCGCAGGCCCGGTAGGCCCGCATGGCCCGCTCGTTGTTGCCGTTGACGGACAGCCATATCCGCCGCATGTTCTGCAGCCGAAACCCGTAGTCCAGCAGCACCCGCAGCGCATCACGGCCGTAGCCTCGACCCCAGTAGGCCTTGTCGCCGATGCCGATGCCCAGACTAGCCGTGCGGGCCACCTGGTCCATATGGAATAGCGCGCACTGGCCGATCAGCTTGCCGTCCGCCTCAATGGCGAAGCTGGTGCCATCCCGCCCACCGCTGGCGACGTTGGCGTCGTACTCCGCCTGCAGGCGTTCCAGCGACTGCGGCCACGGCGGGTCGCCACCGCCCGCCAGTTCCACCTCAAGATCGTTGTTGAACTGGCACAGCCGCTCCAGGTCGCTGCGCTGCAATGCCCGCAACACCACCTTCTCACCTTGAAGCATGGGTCCTTCGTCCCCCGTGGGCTAGATGATCTTCAGCTCCGGCGCCGCCTGGAAGCTCATCACGCTGACCCTGGCCGCCACGGCCATCGCCAGCTGGTGGAAGGCCTGGGCCTCCGGGCTATCGGCGTGGAAGGCCACCAGCGGCTGCCCCGCGTCGCCGCCCTCGCGGATGGTCTTGTCCAGGTGGATGCGCCCGAGAAAGGGCACGTGCAGCCGCTGCGCCGCCCGCTCGCCGCCGCCTTCCCCGAAGATGTCCCCGGCCATGTTCTCGACGATGCCCAGCACCGGCACCTCCAGGCGCTGAAAGGCCACCAGCGCCTTCTCCGCATCCTCCAAAGCCACGTCCTGTGGGGTGGACACGATGATGCCTCCCGTCACCGGCACGGACTGGGCCAGGGTCAGCGTGGCATCGCCGGTTCCTGGCGGCATGTCCACGATCAGGTAATCCAGCTCGCCCCAGGCTACGTCGGTAAACAGCTGGCGTATCGCCCCGTGCAACATGGGCCCGCGCCAGATCACGGCCTGGCCCGGCGGGATCAGAAAGCCCATGCTCATCACCTCCACGCCGTAAGCCAGGGGCGGCACCAGCTTGCCGTCCTGCGGGTCCGGCAGGTGATCGCGCGTCAATCCCATCATGGTCGGGATGTTGGGGCCGTAGATGTCGGCATCGAGGATGCCGGTGCGGGCGCCCTGCTGGGCCAGTGCTACTGCCAGGTTCACAGCCACCGTGCTCTTGCCCACCCCGCCCTTGCCGCTGGCCACGGCGATGATGTTCTTGACCGGGATCTGTAGCCGGCCGGCGATGCGGTTGTCGCTGCGCACGTTGGCGTCGAAACCCACCTGCACTCGCTCGACGCCGGGCAGCGCCATCACCGCGGCCTGGGCCTCCCGCTCCATCTGGCCCCGCAACGGGCAGGCCGGCGTGGTCAACACGATGGTGAAGGCCACCTGGCCCTCGTTGATATGGACGTCCTTGATCATGCCCAGGCTGACCAGGTCGCGGTGCAGCTCGGGTTCGATCACTGTGCCGAGCGCCGCCAGCACGTCCTTCTCGCTCACATGGCCGTTCTGTGTCTTCTTGCCAATCATATGTTATCGTTGATCCTCCAAGATCGAAGTGACATGTCTGCGCAGGTCCTCTATCACCATGCCTGCCACCTTCTGCCCAATCTCCACGGCGAAGTTGGTGCCGCGGTCCCAGGGATACACCTGGCTCATGCTGGCGAAGTACAGCCCGGGCAAAGGGGTCCGCAGCGGTGGCACGTTCTGCGAGTGGTTGACCGGCGGGATGGGCTGCGCGTACGCGGTTTTCCACAGCCAGACGTCCTTGACCCAGCTGCGCTCGAACTGAGGGTTGATGCGCTGGAAGGACGGCAGGAATCGGTCCAGCAGCTCCTCCTTGCTCAGGCGGAAGTACTCGTGATCCGGCTGCAGGTAGTCGCCGCAATAGATGATGTGGTCGCCGCCGTAGTGCTCCGGCCCGATGAAGTTCGTGTGCTCCACCAGGGCCAGGAAGGGAAAGCCCGCTTCCTTGGGCAGGTTGTGCCAGTAGTACGGGGACAGCTGCCGGTCAAGCGTCACCACCAGCACCACCGCGCCCATGGACTTGAGCGACTGCAGACTGCGCGCGTAGCTCGCCGGCAGCTCGGGCACGATCCTGGCCATCAGCGCCGGGGAGCTGGTGGAGATCACCGCACTATAAGCTTCGCCGCCCGCGGTCGTCTCCACTACCAGTGTGCTGTCCTGGCCCACCGGCGGCCGGCAGACCCTTAACACCGCCGTGTTCAGGCGGATGTCGACCCTCCGCGCCCGCAACACCTGGGATAGCTTCTCCACGAAGGCCTGGAAGCCGCCCTGAAACGTGCCCAGCCGGGTCGTGCGGGCCTTGATGCGCGCCCACATCCATGCCATGTTGACTACGTCGAGGTTCTCCTCGCCGAACTTACCCACCAGCAGCGGGCGCCACAGCGCCTCGTACACCCGTGGGCCAACCCACTTGCGCATCCAGGCGTCCGCCGTCACCTGCTCAAGGGGCTGCCAACGGGGCGTCAGCTTCAGGTACATGCCTACGATGCCGAACCGCACCAGGTCAACCACCCCAAAGTGGCGCGTGGTGAACTTTGCCGCCTCAGCATACGAGTCCAGGGGATGGAACGCCCCATCGAAGTAGACCACGGTGTAGGGCCTCTGGAAGACAACCTGGTCGCTCCAGCCCAGCTTGTCGATGAAGCCCAGGATGTGGCTATCACTGGCGAACCAATGGTGGTAGAACTTTTCCAGGCTCCATTCCCAGTGCGGCGCCCGAAAGCCGGCGGCCAGACCCCCCACCTCCGGCGCTGCCTCGTAGATCGTTACCCGGTGCCCGGCCTCGGTAAGGTCGTAGGCGGCTGTCAGCCCCGCTATTCCGGCGCCGATGATGCCGATGCGGGCGCGCTCACTCGGAGGCATCTAGTCGTCGTCCTCCACATCCTCGTCGTCCGCGTAGAGCTCGTCCTCCTCGGTCTCCGGCTCGGGCTCCGGCTCGGTGACCGGCGCCACCTCAACCTCCTCCTCCATGAGCGCCAGGGCCGGCAGCCCGCGGCCCTCGAGATAGGCCTGGATCTCACCCTGCGCGCGCTGGAAATGCCGTACCAGGTCCTCGTCGCTGCCCTTGTATTGGACGATGGTTTGCCGCGCACACGCCGCGCAGCCCCGCATGAACTTGTAGCTGCCGGCGTAGCAGTTCAGGCAGCCGCCCAGCTCGATCATCATCAGGCAAAAGGCCAGCGTGTCTGGATGGGTCTCGTTCAGGCGGCTCACCCGCGTCACCAGCTCCGCCCAGGCCGGCCCGCGCAGGTCCTTGAGCGTCGGAATCAGCTTGGTCGGGAACAGAATCTCTGCTTTAGGGTACATGCTAACCACGATCTACCTCACTGACAGGAACCGCCGACGTCTCCAGACTGGTTCAGTCTCCGGAGACTGGACCAGTCTCTTCGTCTTCCACACCCCCTGAAACCAGTATGCGCTGCCGGCTGGCGGCCTTCCGCCATCTGGCTTACATTCGCTGCCGCTGCTACAGTGCCACCGCCCGCTCGATCTCTGCCACCACGCACCGGGCGCCAGCCCGGCTTTCCACTGCGCTGGCAAAGGCATCGGCATCCTGTGCGATGGGCGGCCAGGTGTCGTAATGGATCGGCACCACCACCTTTGGCTGCACGAACTGCACGCAGCGCAGCGCGTCCTCCGGCCCCATGGTGTAGTTGTCGCCGATAGGCAGGATCAGCACGTCTATGCCCTCCTCGCCGTAGAGCTTCATGTCGTAGGTCAGGGCCGTGTCCCCGGTGTAGTAGATCCGCTTGCCGCCGAAGTCGACCATGAAGCCCACGGCTACACCACCGTAGCTCCCGTCCGGCAGCAGCGAGCCGTGGTGCGCAATGGTCAGCTTGACCCGACCAAAGAGGAACTTGAAGGAGCCGCCCGGCTGCATGCCGTGCACCTTCTCGACGCCCTGGCCGCCCACCCAGCTGGCGATCTCGAAGGTCCCGATCACGGTGGCACCCGTGCGCTGGGCGATAGCCACCACGTCCGGCACGTGGTCGAAGTGGCCGTGGGATACCAGGATGTAGTCTGCTGCCACCTCCTCCGCCGTCACCTGGGCCGCCGGGTTTCCGGTCAGGAACGGGTCGAACAGCAGGGTGGTGTCGTCGGCCTGCAGCGAGAAGCACGAGTGTCCGTGGAAGGTAAGGGAAAGGGTCATGATCTCCTCGATCTCAAGGTCCGGGACCACAGGTCCAAACAAAGTGAGGAGCCGGGCGAAGGCAACACCGCCTGACTCCTCACAGGTGGGCGTTAGTTGAGTCCGGGCGCTACCAGGCAGCGCGGGCCGTCTAGTGGCTCGTCAGGTCCTTGGCTTCGGCGCCCTTGCGCGCCTTGTAGCGCTCGTACGCGGCCGCGCGGCGCTGGGCGATCTCCTCGACCGTGTAGCCGCCCGATATCTTGTCCGCAGGCGGCAAGGGCCGGGCAAATACGTCGCCGCTCGCGGCTGGTGCCGCCGGTGCTGGGGCGGGGGCCGCTTCCGCAGCCACGGGCGCTGGGGCCTCGGCCACAGGGGGTGCAGGCGCCTCGGCCACAGGAGGTGCAGGCGCCTCGGCAACTGCCGGCGCTGGCGCTTCGGCGATTGGCTCCGCGGCCACCGGTGCCGCCGCGCCGTGCAATTGCTTGGCATCGGCGCCCTTGCGCGCCTTGTAGCGCTCGTAGGCCGTCGCACGGCGCCGGGCAATCTCCTCCAGAGTATAGCCACCCGAGGTCTTCGCCGGATCAGCCGCCATCTTGGCAAACGGGCTGCCGGCTAGCGCCGCTGCCACCACGGGCTTGGCTGCTGCCGCCGGGGCTGGCGCCGCCGGCTCTGCCGCCGCGGCGGCCGGCGCCTCGCCCGCCGCCGCGGCCGGCGTCTCGCTCGCCGCCGCGGGCTTGGCCGGTACCTCGGCCGGCGCTTCGCCTGCCGCCGCTTTCTTGGCTGCGGACCGGGCCAGCGCCTCCGCCCGCCGGCGCTCCAGCTCCTCCTGGCTGATGGCTGCTGTGCTCGCCGCGGCGGGCTTGGCCGCCGCCTCGGCCGGTGCTTCGCCTGCCGCCGCTTTCTTGGCCGCAGAGCGGGCCAGCGCCTCCGCCCGCCGGCGCTCCAGCTCCTCCTGGCTGATGGCCGCCGTGCCCGCCGTGGCAGCGGCTACTGCGGCCGCCGCCGGTGCTGCTGCCGGCTTCTCGGCCGCGGCCGGTACGGCCTCAGCCTTCTCCGGCCCGCGCTTGCTCGGCCGGGCCGACTTCTTGGCCTCGTCCTCGGCGCGGCGGCGCTCCTCCTCTGGGAACTGGGTCGGGTAGAGCGCGGCATAATACTCCAGGGGCACCGTTAGCTCGGCCATGTTGTAGACCAGGCTCGGATACCGCTGGTAGGCGGCCAGCTCGTAGTCATGGTTCATCTTGATGGCGTCGAAGGGGCAGAACTCGGCGCAGAAGCCGCAGCTCATGCAGATGGACGCATCGATGTAGAACTCCGCCGGCCGGGGAATCGGCTTGCCCTTCTCGTCGGTGTCACGCACGATCCAGATGCATTGCGGCGGGCACACCTTGGCACAGATGCCGCAGGCGGTGCAGCGATCCTCTTGCTTGGGCGTATCGTAGATCAGCATGGGGATGTAGCGGAAGCGCTCGGGCAGCTGCCGCTTCTCCTCCGGATACTGGATCGTGAACAGGCCTGTCTCGTCCGGCGTCTGCCGGATGAAGTCCTGGCCATAGGCATAGCGGCTGGGAATAGCCTTGACGTCGTCGACATAGGTCTCGACGAAATGCTTGATGGTCACCCCCAGCCCTTTGAGCAACCCGGTTCCAAACATGAGTCCTCCGTGCCCTAGCGATCCACTTCGCCCAGGACGATGTCGATGGCGCCCAGGATAATGACCGAGTCGGCGATCTTGTTGCCAATGCACATGGGGGCCAGGGCGTTGAGATTGATATAGGAGGGTGACCGCACCCGATAGCGAAATGGGTTGCCGCTGCCGTCAGACACCAGGTAGAAGCCCAGCTCGCCCTTGGGCGCCTCGATCCGTCCGTAGACATCGCCAACCGGGGGCCGGACGGTGTACCCGCCCTTCCCGGCCTGGATCGGACCCTCGGGCAATTGCTGCAGCGCCTGTTTCAAAATCTTGACGCTCTGGCGCATCTCCTCGATGCGCACCAGGTAGCGGGAATAGACGTCGCAGCCGTCGAAGCTGGCCACGTCGAAGTCGAAGCGTTCGTAGATCGAGTACGGCTCGGCCTTGCGCACGTCGTAGGCCACGCCGCTGCCGCGCAACTGCGGCCCGGTGCAGCTCAGGCCCAGGGCATCCTGCGGCGAGAGGAACCCGACGCCGATACTGCGGGCCCGGAGGATCTCATTGCCCGTCAGGTAGGTGTCGAGTTCGTCAATCCGGGCAGGTAGGCGATCATGCACCAGGTCCCTGGCCTGTTTCAGCCAGCCCTCGGGCAGGTCTCTGGCTACACCGCCGAAGCGTAAGTAGTTGCACATCATGCGGCTGCCCGACACCCACTCGAACAGGTCGAGGATCAGCTCCCGCTCCCGCACGGTGTACAACAGGGGCGTGAAGAACGCGCCCAGGTCGTTCAAGAAGGTGCCCACCGAGAACAGGTGATTGGCGATTCGAGTGAGCTCGGCCATGATCACCCGCAGGTACTCAGCGCGCTCCGTTGGCTTATACTCCTCCCCCAACAGCTTTTCCACCGCCACGGCCAGGCCCAGATTGTTAGACATGGAGCTCAGGTAGTCCAGCCGGTCGGTGTACGGCATGCTCATCAGATAGGTATTGCGCTCGCCGATCTTCTCGTGGTTGCGGTGCAGGTAGCCCATCTCCGGCTCCAACGCCGTGATAGTCTCGCCCTCCAGCTCCACGATCATGCGGAACACACCGTGGGTGCTGGGGTGCTGCGGCCCCATGTTCACCACCAGCCGGTCGGTCTTCAGCGCCTCGCCTACGTTGGCCTGCTCGTCCCGCACCAGGGGGACCAGGTTCACGGGGCTCTGCCAGGTCTCCGGATCGAAGCCATCGGGAAACTGGACGTTGTCGCCCCATGGATTGCGATCCTCGGCCCAGGCATGGTTTCCGCCGGGATGCCGGCTTTTGAATGGCTTCTGCTCCGCCTCGTAGTAGGGCTCTTTCCAGTCCTTGCGCATGGGATGGCCGTGAAAGCCCTCCCACAGCAGGATGCGGCGCAAATTAGGATGGCCGGCGAAGCGGATGCCATAGAGATCCCAAGCTTCCCGTTCCTGTAGATCGGCCCCCGGGTACACGGGCAGCAGGGTAGGCACCGTGGGGTTTTCCTCTGGCAAGCGTACCTTCAGCACTAGGGGGCCTCCGCCTTGCTCGGTCGAGTAGAGGTGATACACCACCTCGAAGCGATCCGCGGCCGAGCGGCCCTTGTAGCCCAGGTAATCCACTGCGGTCAGGTTGGATAGCAGGGTGTAGCCCCCGACGTCGCGCAGATGCCGGGTTAGGGGCACCAGGTGCGCCGGGGATACGATCAAGCTGTTGTCCGTCAGGCCATCTTCCTGGGCCAGTACGGCATCCGGCACCACATCTGCATAGGGCAGCGCGGCGGTCATATATCCAGTCATGGCTGCACCTTCACCCCATATTCAAGCGTCGACACCGCATAGCCCTCAGCATCCAGCAAGGTCGCCGTATTGCCCGCGTCGCGCCACATGTTTTTATCCGTCCAGATCAGGTCATTGGGCGTAGGTGATTTAGCCTGAGGGCCGCTGTGGATGCGCACCTCGGCATCGGACATCAGCACGAAGCCGGCCGGGAACTCGTACACGTGGTCACCCTCGCTGCTGGTGATCCGCCAGCCAGTCATGTCCTGGGTGAGGCCAGCATTGCAGATCACCACCTGCTCGTCCGCGCCTTCCCAATTCAGAGCTGTGATCGCCGGCCTGACCGCCGACCTGGACTTCATCAGGCGCTGCATGTTGACAGCCCGCAGCTCCTTCATCCGTGCGCTGTCGGTGCTGAAGATGTCGGGCCCCAGGGTCGGAATCGGCACTGCGCCGGTGTATTCCTTGCGATACCAGGGCACCGTGCGCACCGACTGCCGCTTGAACTTGTTGTGCAAGGTGATGAAGCCGTGGATAAGGGCTTCCGGCGTCGGGGGACAGCCGGGGACGTAGACGTCAACGGGGATGTACTTGTCGACCCCCGAGACCACGTTGTAGCCCTCTTTGAACGGGCCACCGCCGGTGGCGCAGGCTCCCATGCTGATCACATACTTCGGCTCGGCCATCTGGTTGTATAGCCGCACGATGGCGATCACCATCTTCTTCGTCACCGTGCCTGAGACGATGATCAGGTCCGACTGGCGGGGCGAAGGCCGCGCCACCTCCATGCCAAACCGTGACATGTCGTAGCGAGAGGTGCCGGCGACGATGAACTCAATGGCGCAGCACGCCAAGCCAAAGGTCATCGGCCACAGGGAATAGCTGCGACTGATATTGTAGATGAAGTCGACCGTGGAAAGTAAGACGTTGGACTGCAGCTCTGCGGGCACTTCAGCAAAGCCCGGTGGTGCGTCTGGCATCATAACGTCCTTTCGCGTGCGGGGCGGCCCGGCTCGGGGTCGCCAGGGGGCAGGCGAGCCTCTCAAGTCGCTAGGCGTCCGCGGGTGCAGCCGAGGCTAAAAAGCCCGTCCGGCGCCGGCTCTGCTCGACCGGCCGGCCGAGGACATAGACTATCCGGTCGTGCAGATAGCCGATATGCAATAGCCTCCAGCCGTCGGCCAGCTGCTCGTTTACCAAGGCAATGTCCGCATCGACAGCTACCGACACCTGCTTGAGCTCGGCGATGTTCCCTAGCTTCGACGTCTCTGTCGGGTCCGCGATTACTTCCATGAGAGGGAGAGATCCTGTGGGCAGCTGTACTAACCAGAGCGGTGAGCAATCATCACGGAGTCAACTGCAAATTTTACCTGATCTGCAAGTACCGTGCAAATTTTCACCGATGTTGGCACGATGGCACTCCTTTGCGGCAAGTCGACTACGTCACCGCGAGGAGACCATCGACGAAGCAACCTCACGCCAGCTACACTGAGATTACTTCGCCGCAGCCCCACCGGGGTGCTGCGCGAACGGCTCACAATGACACGGCTTAGACCAGCCTCAACTACACCCATTGATTATATGAAGCGACGCAGCTAGTGTCAAGTGATCTCCGCGGCAATTTGTATGATTTCCGTGATAAGAATTGACAGCCTGACGGGCATATGTTAGAATACCCGCCAATGCTAGAAGGGTGAAGTCTACGCGGCAAGGATCTATCGTGCAGGCGACTCGCTATCGAATCTTGGAGATCATCAAGGAACAGGGCGACGTGACCGTGGCTGAGCTCGCTCAGCAGTTGGACATGGCCCCTGTGTCCGTGCGCCATCATCTGGATGTGCTCCAGGGCGAGAATCTGATTGCCTCGCCCCGGGTGCGGCGCACAGGCACCGTCGGCCGGCCGGAACAGATCTACATCCTGACCGAGGCGGCCGAGGAGTTCTTCCCCAGCAATACAGAGAATCTGGCCGTGGCGCTGCTGGATGAGTTGAAAACCATGTTGCCCGGGCCTGCCCTCGGCGTGATCTTCGAGCGCATGGCGGACAAGATGGCGGCCGAGGCGAATCCTTTGCCTGCCAATGCCACTGTGAAGCAACGTCTGGACAACGCCGTCGACTTTCTCAACGAGCGCGGCTATCTGGCGCGTTGGGAACAGGATGGTGATGCCTTTGTGCTCTTCACCCTCAACTGCCCTTATTCCGGCGTGGCGGACAGGCACCGGGAGCTGTGCCGCATGGATCAGCGTCTCATCGGGCAGTTGCTGGGCCACTCACCTATGCCCATTACCCGGTTGTCCGAGGGAGGTTGTCGTTGTGCCTACCAGGTAGGTGACAGCAACGGCACTGCGCTATCCTCGGCTTGAAAGGGACTGCAAGGACGCGATATGTTGTCGCCTATCGACCTGATCTTCTCCGCCGATGGCCTGGCCGGGCTGCCCCTCGGGTTCGAGCGGGCACCCATGGCCGGTGGCTCCATGGTGGACAGGTATGGCCGGCGTATAGACTACCTGCGCATCTCGCTCACCGACGCCTGCAACTTGCGCTGCGTCTATTGTATGCCGGAGGCGATGCGATTCCAGCCCCGGGCCGAGCTCTTGCAGGACGAGGAGATCCTCGCCATCGTGCGGGTGGTGGCGAAGCTCGGCACCAGCAAGATTCGCCTGACCGGTGGCGAGCCCACCATCCGGCCTGGCGTCGTGGATTTGGTGCGGGCTATTGCCAGGACGCCAGGTATCCAGCAGGTCGCCATGACGACGAATGGCATTCTGCTGGCTGAGTTGGCCGAGCCCCTGGCCCAGGCCGGATTGCGGGGTCTCAACGTGAGCATCGATACGTTGGATCCTGAGAAGTTTCGACGCATTACTCGCTGGGGCGACGTCGGTCGGGTGAGGGATGGCATCGCGGCGGCCGAGGCAGCTGGGTTGGTCCCGCTCAAGCTCAATTGTGTGGTCACGCGCGGCTTCAACGACGATGAGGTGGTGCAACTGGCCCGGCTCAGCATTGACCGGCCTTGGCACATTCGTTTCATCGAGCTGATGCCCTTTGGCAGCGTGGCCGATTTCCAGCAGGAAGCGGTGGTGCCTTCGGCGGAGACGCGGGCCTTGATCGAGGCCGCGCTGGGACCGCTAACAGCGAGCGTTGGCATCAATGGCAGCGATCCTGCCCGTCCCTATCGCCTGCCTGGCGCGCAGGGATGTATCGGCTTCATCAGCAGTGTGACCGAGCCCTTCTGCGCTGGCTGCAATCGCTACCGCCTGACCGCCGACGGCAAGCTGCGCCTCTGTCTTCTGCGCGATCGGGAAGTAGACTTACTAACGCCCCTGCGCCAGGGGTGTACAGTAGAAGAACTAAAGACTATCATCCGTGATGCCGTCTGGAACAAGCCATGGGGACATGGCCTGCCGGACGGCGAGGTGCCCCAGCAGCGGGTCATGTCGCAAATCGGCGGCTGAACCTTGCTTGGGTCGAGCGATTTGATCTCAAGCGGCAATTATGCCAACCAACACTTAGTGGAGGAACTATCGTGGCAACAGAAGTGATGACCCCTGAACAAGAGACGGCGTTTGTGCAAGGCGTCGTGTTGACCGAGGCTGCGGCCAGTAAGCTCTCTGGCATCCTGCAAGAGAAGGGCATGGCCGAAACCCACGGTCTGCGTGTCTTCGTGCAGGGCGGCGGCTGCGGCGGCATGCAGTACGGCATGACCTTCGAGAACACGGAGCGCTCCGGTGACGAGGTATACGAGCATCATGGCCTGCGGGTGTATGTGGATCCGACCAGCCTCTTCTACATGAACGGCGCGCGCATCGACTACATCGACAGTCTGATGGGCGGCGGCTTCCACATCGAGAATCCTCAGGCCGTATCCTCCTGTGGCTGTGGCAGCTCATTCCGCACCGCGCAGAGCCACACCGGCGAGGCCAACAGCGACGGCTGTGGCTACCACTAAAGCAGCTTTCTGTTAGCAGGGTCCTAGCTTCAAGCCGCAAACCCTGTTCGAGCTATTCTACGGGGAACTCGCCGCCCTGACGGTGGGTTCCCCTGTTTTGCTTCAGCAGGCCTGCCATGCCCGCTCGATACTTCACAGTCGCAGAGGCGAACGCTGTCCTGCCGCAATTGTCCGAGCTGCTGGCGCAGATGCAGCAGGCGCGGCGCGAGATCTTGGCCGCCCGGCCTGAGTTGTGGCCGGTGCTCAAGCGATCTATCGGCAACGGCGGCAGCAAGAAGGCCGGCGATCTCCTGCCGGTGTTCGAACGCATTCAGGCGGCCTCCGCCGCCATCGAAGCCCTGGGAGTCTCATTAAAGGATCCGGAGCAGGGCCTGGTCGACTTCCTGCACCGCCGCCCGGATGGGCACGAGGTCTACCTTTGCTGGCATGTAGGCGAAAAAGAGGTCCTGTACTGGCATGAGCTGCATGCCGGCTACGCTGGCCGCCAGCGCCTGTAGCCTGCCTGTGGTGGCCTTGACACACCACGCCCCTGTCCTCTCCACCTTCCTCAAAAGTACTTGAACTTCGCCTTCCGGCCTGCTATAATGGAACTAGAGGTGATTGTCCTGGTTTGGCGCAGCCCGGGCATGCCCACGGTTGAGCGCCGGGAGGTGAGACCCTATGGATCGCAAAGCCATCAAGCAGATTGGTCCCTACCTGTTTGAGATCCCCAAATCATACCGGGAAGACATGCGGGTGCCGGCCCGGATATACGCCAATCACCAGCTTCTCGAGCAAATCCTGGAGGATCTCTCGCTGGAACAGGTCGTGAACACCGCCACGCTGCCCGGCATCGTCAAATACGCCCTGGCCATGCCGGATATCCACCAGGGCTACGGTTTCAGCATCGGTGGCGTCGTGGCTACCGATCCCAAACACGAGGGCGTGATCTCGCCTGGTGGAGTCGGCTACGATATCAACTGCGGCGTCCGGCTGCTGGCCTCTGAGCTCGAGGAGGGCGAGCTCCACCCTTACGTCCACGACCTGGCCACGGCCATGTATCGCCAGGTGCCCAGCGGCGTCGGCGAGCATGGCTTCCTCAAGCTTGACCAGGAGGAGGTGGACCAGGTGCTGCAAACCGGTGCCCGCTGGGCCCTCAAGCACGGCCGGGCGCGGCCGGAGGACCTGGTGCACACCGAGGAGAACGGCTCCATGCCGGGTGCCGACCCCACCAAGGTCAGCCGCAAGGCCAAGGAACGCGGTCGCGCCCAGGTCGGCACGCTGGGCTCCGGCAACCACTTCGCCGAGTTGGACGTGGTGGACGAGCTTTTCGACTCCGCGGCCGCCGCAGCTATGGGGCTCTTCGTCGGACAGGTCGTGGTGCAGATCCATTGCGGCAGCCGGGGCCTGGGGCACCAGGTGTGCACCGACTACGTGGAGTCCTTCCAGCGGGTGTTGAAGAAGTACGGCATCGAGCTCCCGGACCGGCAGCTGGTGTGCGCGCCGGTGGATTCCCCCGAGGGCCGGGACTACATTGGGGCCATGAACGCTGCCGCCAATTATGCCTGGTGCAATCGCCAGGTGCTTGTGCACCAGATTCGGGAGGCCTTCCAGGCGGTGCTGGCCGGCAAGGTTGCCGGTTGGGACCTACGCCAGGTCTACGACATCGCCCACAACATGGCGAAGCTGGAGGTCCACGACGTCGACAGCCACAGATTGCGGGTGTGCGTGCATCGCAAGGGCGCAACGCGCGCCTTTGGCCCCGGCAGTGACGTGCTGCCTGACGACTATCGGGAGATTGGCCAGCCCGTGCTGGTACCGGGTAGTATGGGCACGGCCTCCTGGGTGCTGGTGGGCACAGAGGGCTCCATGAGCCAAACCTTTGGTTCCACCTGCCACGGTGCCGGCCGGCTCATGAGCCGCTCACGTGCCAAGCGCGAGGTGCGGGGCACGGAGCTGAAGGATCGGCTGGAGCAGCGGGGCATCGCCGTGCGCGCCGGTAGCATGTCCGGCCTGGCCGAGGAGGCGCCGGTCGCCTACAAGGACGTGGACAGCGTGGTGGAGGTGGTCGCCGGGGCCGGCATCGCCCGCAAGGTGGCCCGCCTGCGGCCCATCGCCGTGGTCAAGGGATAGACCACCTGACCGTAGAATGGCAAAGGGCGCAGAGTGCTCGCCTCTTTGCGCCCTTGCTTCTTGTCTTGGGGTAGGGATGTTCTCGGGTAATTTTTCTAAATCATGTCATAATATTTGACATCCGGCCTGGGGTGCATACAATGTCCCCTACGTTTGCGGTTGGTTGATGATGTTCATCATAGCTTAGCGAGGAAGCGAGGGATAGCCGTCTATCATGCGCGTCCTGTTCATCGAAAAACAGATCGACTATGAGCCGCAGGGTATCATGCAGTTATCTGCTTGCTTGAAGCAGGCTGGCCATGAGACCCACCTGGCGATCGCCGCGCAGGAAGATCCGATCCAGCTGGTACGAGAGATCGAGCCAGACATCGTGGCCTACAGCGTGATGACCGGCTCGCACCAATACTATTTCGATCTCAACCGCCAGGTCAAGGCGGCCGTCAAGGACAAACAGCCGTTTTCGATCTTTGGGGGTCCCCATCCCACCTTCTTTCCGGAGATGATCTCTGAGCCGGGGGTGGACGGTCTGTGTGTCGGCGAGGGTGACGAGGCAATCGTGGAATTGGCCAACGCACTGGGCAACGGTGGGCTCAACCCTCAGCTGCCCAACTGGTGGCTTAAGATCGAGGATGAGATCGTGCGCAACCCGGTGCGGCCCCTGGTGATGGATCTAGGCGACTTACCCTTGCCTGATCGAGAGCTGGTGTATGACAAGCACACCTACAGCCGCATCACCCCCATCAAGCACTTCATGGGCTCCCGGGGCTGCCCTTACAACTGCACCTATTGCTTTAACCACGCCTACTACCAGATTTACAGCCGGGAACGCCGGGGCAATCAGCGGCCGGTGGACCAGATCATCGAGGAAGTGAACTGGGTCCGCGCGAAGTGGCCGCTGCAACAGGTCGTCTTCATCGACGACCTGTTTATCATCTACGACGACTGGCTGGAGGAGTTTGCCGACAAGTGGCCGGAGCAGGTAGGGCTGCCCTTCTTCTGCAACGTGCGCGCCAACCTGATCGTCAAGGGGCCGCAGAAGGTGGAATTCCTCAGAAAAGCCGGTTGCGGCACGGTGAGCATGGGCGTGGAGGCAGCCAACGACCGCATCCGCGTCGAGCTGCTCAAGCGCCGCATGACCCAGGACGACATGGTCAAGGCCGGCCGCATGATTCGGGACGCCGGCATCCATATTACCAGCACCAACATCCTGGGGCTGCCCAGTGGCACCCTGGAGGATGACCTGAACACCATGCGGTTGAACGCCGCAGCCCACATCAGTTACGCCCACGCCTATCTGTTCCAGCCCTATCCCGGCACCGAGCTGGGCAAGTTCGCCCAGGACGAAGACTACATGGTGGGCACCTTCGACGACATCAGCGAGATCGCCTGGGAGCGCTCGATCATGGTCTTCGACGACCCTGAGGAGAAGAAACAGATCGAGCACCTGCAGCGCCTCTTTGCTCTGGGTGTCGAGTGGCCCCAGCTGGAGCCGCTGATCCGCAAGCTCATCCAGGCCCCTCACAATCCGGTCGTCGACAACCTGTACTGGTACGCCCACAAGCTATTCAAGGGGTGGATGATCAAGCAGCGGATTCATCCGGTGCGCATGAGCATCAGTGACCTGGTCACGGCTGCGCGCCAGCTGATGTCCATCCGATCCTGAATCCCGTCCCTGGAGGTTACCCATGCGTGTTGCTCTCATCAACCCGCAGTTTCGCCTGCCCATCGACACCCGCACTACCCCCCATCTCGGCCTGGCCTACCTGGGAGCGATCTCCCAGCAGCGGGGCGACACCGTGCGCATCTTCGACGCCGACGTGGAGGAGCAGTCCGCCGCTGACTTTGCTCTGGACTTCAAGCCCGACCTGGTGGGCATCACGGCCAATACCCCCCAGGTGAAGCAGGCCTGGCGCACAGCCAAGGCCATCCGGGAGGTGTGGGATGTGCCCATCGTCATGGGCGGGCCCCATCCCAGCGTAGCCGCCGAGGGCCTCGACTTCGAGTCGGCCGAGCGGCCCGACGTCGACATCGTGGTGCGCGGCGAGGGCGAGGCGGTCTGGCTGGAGATCTCAAACCGGGTCGAGGACTTCAAGCGGCACAGCCCTGACAAGTCCGCGGCGGCCCTCATGGCGCCAGACAAGCACCTGTGGGAGGATCTGGAGGGCATCACCTATAAGACCTCTGACGGCCAGCTGCACCGCAACGTGGATGCCAAGCCCATTGCCGACCTGGACAGCCTGCCCTGGCCCGCCTACGACCTGTTCAAGATGGAGCATTATACCAACCTGCAGCCGGCCACGGATCACGTGGACGGCGCGCGTAGCTTCAGCATCTTGACCAGCCGCGGCTGCCCCTACCGCTGCACCTTCTGTTCCCAGTCCATCATGCCCATCAGGTGGCGGGCTCGCACCCCGGAGAACGTCATCGAGGAGTGGCGGCACCTGGTGCGCGACATGGGTGCGCAGGAGATCGGCGTCCTGGACGACAGCGCCAACATCCGCAAGGATCGCCTGTACACCATGGCCGACATGATCATCGCCGAGCAGATGAACCATGTGCCGTGGATCTTCGTCAATGGCATCCGGGCCAACCTGGCCGAGAAGCCCCTCATGTTGAGGCTGAAACAGGCCGGCCTGCGGCGCACCGCGTTCGGCGTCGAGACCGGCAACGCTGAGATCCTTAGAACCATTGACAAGAACATCGATCACGACACCATCCGCGCGGCCTTCAAGGTCTGCAAGGAGGTAGGCCTGGAGACCATCGGCTTCTTCATCATCGGCCTGCCCGGCGAGAATCGTGAGACCATGCAGGACACCATCAACTTCGCCATCGAGCTGGATCCGCTGATCGCCAACTTCAGCATGATGACGCCCTATCCCGGCACCAAGGTCTATGAGATCGTCAAGCGCCAGGGCCGCCTGCTGGTCACCGACTGGGAGGACTACGTGTTCTTCGAGCAGAAGGCGCGCTACGAGATGGGCGATATGACGGCCGACCTGGTGGAGGAGATGTACCGCAAGGCCTATCGCCAGTTCTACCTCCGTCCGGGGCCGATCAAGCGCCGTGTGCAGACCAAGGACTTCTGGTTCAACCTGCCGCGCAACGTCAGGATCGCCCGCCGTACCTTCTTCAAGAAAGAGGAGAAGACAGAGCTGCGCCGCGCCATGGAAGCGCAGGGCTCAATCTAGAACCATTGGTGCGGAGAGAAACGCGTGGCCATCCGAAAAGTTGTGCTTATCCAGCCGCGGCGCGATGGGCGGTACTTCGGCCGGGGCACCAGCCAGCCCTACACCCTGATGCGCCTGGCTTCCCTGGTGCCGCAGGATATCCCGGTGGAGATCTGGGACGAGGACCTGATGGACCTTCCCATCGACACCCTGGGCCCTCAAGACCTGGTGGGCATCAGCGCCAAGACCCTGCTGATCGACCGGGCCAGGATGTTGGCCGGCCGCACCCAGCGCCAGGGCGCCACGGTGGTGCTGGGCGGCACCCATACCACCCTGGTGCCCGACGAGGTGGCGGCTTGGGCTGACGTGATTGCCGTGGGCGAGGGCTACACCACGTGGCCCCAGATCATCCGCGACTTCGACGCCGGTACCCTGCAGTCGCGCTATGTGGACGAGACGTGGGCACCTCTGGATTCGGGCGTGGCCGTGTTGCAGGACCGGGTGCTGCGCCAGGTGGACGAGCATAAGAACTACTGGACCCCCTACCTGGAGATCACCCGGGGCTGCCCCCGCAACTGCACCTTCTGCACCGCCATCCGCGTATCGGGCCGCAAGATGCGGCTACGGCCGGTGGGGGAGGTGGTGGAGGAGATTGAGCGGCGCAAGATCCAACGCTTCTTCTTGACCGACGACAACTTCGGCCTCAACTTCCGGCTGTACCCGGAGTACATGGAGGAGCTGTTCCGCGCCCTGGCCAAGCTGCCCCTGAAGGGCTGGACATGCCAGGCCGAGCAGATGGTGGCCGACTTCCCGGACCTGTTGGACCTGGCCCGGGAGGCCCATATGGACAAGTTCTTCATCGGCTTCGAGTCCATCAACCCGCTTAATCGCAGGGAGCTGGGCGGCAAGGCCAAGGGCAATGCCGAGCGCTATCGCTACGTGGTGGACACCGTGCACAAGCATGGCATCGGCGTGGTGGGGCTGTTTGTGTTCGGCTTCGACCATGACACCCCGGAGACCTTCCAGCAGACCTGGGATTTCGTGCGCAGCAGCGAGCTCGATAGCGTGAGCGCGACCATTCTCACGCCCTACCCGGGCACCGAGCAGCGCGATGAGCTGCTGGCCGCCGGGCGCATCCTGCCTCACGACACCTGGGAGCTCTACGACACCACCCACGTGACCTATGTCCCGGCCCTGATGACCGTGGAAGAGCTGCGTACTCACTATGACTGGCTGTGCCGCAAGTTCTACCATCCCATGACCATCGCTCGTCGCGGGGTGCGCCAGCTGAGCAGGCACCCACTGCCGCGCATTCATAAGCGGGTCGTGTCCGCGTTCAGCACCGACATCGGCTATCGCCGAGAGTTCAACTATCGCCATATCTGACCGGCCCTGCCAGCAGCTGTCGATGGCGAACCGGGTCGCAGAAAGCAGCGCGACTGAGAACAAAAGCACGCTGCCGGACGTGTGACCTATGCTCACCAAAATCACCAGGGCCGCTCTGAGGGCCCGTCAAGGTTAAAGCTCTATGAGAGTCATTCTTGCCAGTCCGGAAGCCAAGGTCTGGTCCGAGCGCAAACATATCCCCCTGGGGCTGGGCTACCTGGCCGCCACGCTGCGCGAGGCCGGCCATGAGCCGTTCATTTACGACGCAGCCATCGAGGACGTGCCGGTAGAGTACTACATCGAACAGGCGGCGGAGAAGGGCCGGCCCTACGAGCTGATCGGCATCACGGCCACGACGCCTCTAATCGGCGACGCCTGGGAGATGGCCCAGACGGCCAAGACCTACGGCCTAATCACCGTGCTGGGCGGCCCGCACCTGACGATCATGCCGCGCGAGAGCCTGGAGCCCCCCCACTCCTACGTCGACTACGTCTTCAAGGGCGAGGCCGAACACTCGCTGCTGGAGCTGGTCGATACCCTGGAGGCGGGCCGGCCGGCAGAGCTGCTGCCGGGCATGCACATGCGCGATGGCAACGGCGAGATCGTGTCCGACTGGAGCTCGCCGATGATCGAGGACCTGGACAGCCTGCCCTTCCCGGCCCACGACCTATTCAAGATCGACAAGTATACCAACCTGCAGCCCCTGACTGACGGCCTGGACCGCCAGGCCCGGTCGTTTACGATCCTCACCAGCCGCGGGTGTCCCTACAAGTGCACTTTCTGCTCCAAGCCGGTCACCGGGGATACCTGGCGTGGCCGCAGCGTGGAGAACGTAGTGGCCGAGTGGCGCTGGCTGGTCAGGGACCTGCACGCTACCGAGATCGGCGTCACCGACGACATCTGGAACCTGAAGCTGGACCGGGCCAAGGAGTTGTGCCGCCGGTTGATCGAGGAGGGCCTGAACACGGTGCCCTGGGTGACGGTGCACGGCATGAAGGTCAACCACACCGACCTGGAGCTGTTCCAGCTGATGAAGGCCGCGGGCTGCAAGCGCGTCGGCTTCGGCGTGGAAAACGGCGACCCCTGGATGTTGCGCAACGTCATCCGCAAGGGACAGAGCCTGGACCAGGTGCGCGACGCGTTCAAGAACGCCCGGGCTGCCGGGCTGCAGACCATGGGCTTCTTCATCTTCGGCATGCCCCACGAGACCGAGGAGACCATGGAGGCCACCATTCAGCTGGCCCTGGAGCTTGATCCCGACCTGGCTAACTTCATGCTGGCGGCTCCCTTCCCGGGCACCAAGATGTTCGACATGATCCAGGAGGGCGGCGAGGTATTCGCCCACGAGTGGCCGGACTACGCCATCCACGAGCAGAAGGCTCGCTTCACCATGAACGACGGCCAGTACGATCCGGAGTTGGTGGTGCGCAAATGGCGCGAGGCCTACCGGCGGTTCTACCTGTACCGGCCGCAGCGAGTGTGGGAGAAGATGTCCAAGAAGAGCTTCTGGCTGGACATGCCCAACACCGTCAGCAACGCCCGGCGCTTTTTCGTCGGCCACAAGGACCAGACCGCCCCGGGCGTGGCGCCCGAGGAGCCGGTCACCAGCCTATCTGGGGTCATCAAGCGTGCCCTGTAGCCGGGCTTCGGCCGTGGCCGCTGCGAGGAGGTAACACCGTGGCAATCGCCTGGCCGTGGGGTAACCAGAACAAGAGAACATCGAGTATCATCTGGCTGGACCTGGGTGACCTGGGCGACCTCGTGAACCCTGGCGGGCCGCATGAGCAGTGGCAGGACCACGGCCTTGGCCTGCTGCGCACCGTTCTGCATCAGAACGGGCTGGAGACCGACCTGGCCTCCACCCGCGCGGTCACCGCATGGGAGCAGTTGGCGCCCCAGTTGCAGGGCTACGACATGCTGCTCATGAACGTGCGCAGCTACACCTACCCGGTGGCGCTCAAGGCGGCGCAGCTGTTCAAGGAGCTGAACCCCAACGGCATGGTGTTGACCGGCGGCATGCACGCCACAGTGGCGCCGGACGAGATGGCAACCGTCGAGGCCTTCGACCGCATCTGCATGGGGCCGGGCGAGCAGGTGATCGTGGACCTGGTCCGCGACCCGGCGGCGTTCCCACGGGTCTTCTCTGCCGAGGGTGCCAGGTCGATGGCCGAGTGGCCGATGATCGATCGCGAGCTGTGGCCCAGGCCAGCTGGCCGGCGCATGCAGCGCAAGTGGAAGTGGCGCTGGCCCATGGAGCCGGAGTGTGGCTGGGGCCCGGGCCCGGTGGCAACCGTGATCACCAGCCGGGTCTGCCCGTGGCAGTGCGTGTTCTGCAACGAGAACTCCTACATTCCCAACATGGGGCGGCGCTCGGTGGACCAGGTCATCGACGAGCTGAACTACCTGGACCGCAAGTACGGCGTCGGCTCGGTGGTGATCCACGACTCCATGTTCTTTCAGAACCCCAAGTGGCTGCGGGAGTGGATCGACAAATACCCGCGCCAGACCAAGCGCTGGACCTATTGGGCGGCCGGCCGCGCGGATACGGTGCGGCAGTGGCCCGACCTGTTTGAGGCCCTGGTCAAAGAGACCAACTGGCGTACCATCTCCATCGGCTTCGAGTCGGGCAGCGACCGCATCCTGCGCCTGCTCAACAAGGAGTGCACCGAGGAGGACAACTACTTCGCCATCGACCTGGTCAACCGCCTCGGGGACGAGCTGGAGGCCAGGGGCGAGCGACCGCCGGTGTTCTGGTCGAACATCATGCTGGGCATCCCTGGCGAGACCCACGAGGACGCCTTCAAAACCATGCGCATGCTCAAGCGCATGAAGCGGGTCATGCCCTCCATTGCCTTCTATGCGCCCTACCCCGGCTCCGCCCTGGGCTACCAGCTGATCGCCGAGGGCAAGAGCCTGATGAGCAAGGACAACTACCACCGCTTCCCCGACGACGAGAAGGTGAAGGGCGTGGACTACCAGTTCTATCGCGAGCTGCTGGCCGGTCGGTATGACGCGGAGGTCAACCAGGGCCTGAGCCGCGATGCGCGGGGTTCGGACCTGTACCAGGGCACCCTGGTCAAGGCCTAGGGGTGGCGCCATGAGCAGCTTCAGCAACCCCCATTTCATGTACCTGTTCCGGATGAAGGATGGCAGAGAGAAGCTGGCCTACGGCCAGTCGCCGGAGGATGCGCTGGACATCCTTCGCACCCGCCTGAGCGATACCGAGATGGCTGAGCTCATCCCGGACCAGTACATCAAGATCAACCAGCGCGAGCTACACCAGTACGTGCACAACCTGGGCTAATCTGACGGCTCTGTAGGGTTCATGCCCGAAAATGGCAGGCCATTCGTTTAACATCTCAATACCCTTTTCATGGAGGCTGCATAATGTCGGAACTGATGACGATTTCGGTGGTCCACCGCACAGGCGTTTTCGTGCCCCAGGCTGATGTGACCCACCTGGCCGAGGGCCTGGCCCTGCCCATGCAGATCCCGGCGCCGGACGAATGGGATCGGCTGCTGGAAGAGATGGTAGCGGCCGAACAGGCTGAGCAGGAGGCCCATGAGGCCTTACCGTGGACCAGGAGCCGCTGGGATGAGCTATCGCCCGACCTCGCCATCATGCTCGTCGGCCAGGAAGCCTGGCTAGGGTGGAATATGCCCGCCGAGCGAGAGACCAGCAGCCTGCTCTTATAGGCACCGGGCCCGTCGGCCATTTCAGAACTGAATGCCACGACGCAGGCGCCCGGCCTGCGTCGTTTCTGTGATATGATAGGACTACTACCCAAGCTACCCCTATACTGGTCCTTCCGCCGCTTCGGCTGGCCGCGCTTGTATCCCTTTAGCGTGGTGATCAGTATCAGCTATCGCTGCAACAGCAAATGCCGCACGTGCGACGTGTGGCGCAAGCCCAACGACGACCTGACCCTCGCGGAGTGGGATCAGGTCTTCCAGCGGCTGGGGCGAACACCGGTGTACATGACCTTCACCGGCGGCGAGCCCTTCCTGCGCGATGACCTGGACGGCATGGTGGTCAGCGCATATCGCCACTGCCGGCCGGAGTATATCACCATCCCCACCAACGGCTTGCTCACCGACCGCATCTTGAGTCAGGCCGAGACCATCGCGCGCACGTGCGCGGACTCTCGGGTGGGCATCAACCTGAGCCTGGACGGCGTCGGCGATGTGCACGACGACATCCGGGGCGTACCCGGGAACTGGGAGCGGGCGTTGGCGACCTGGGCGCGGCTCAAGGAGCTGCAGGCATCCTACCCCAACCTGGTGCTGACCGTGCACACGGTGATCAGCCGCTTCAACATCCACCTGTTCGAGGAGACCTACGCGGGGCTACAGAAGCTTGAGCCTGACAGCTACATCACCGAGGTAGCCGAGGAGCGCGTGGAGCTGGACACGGTGGGTTGGGGCATCACCCCGCTGGCGGAGCAATACGCGCCTGTGGCCGATTTTCTGAGCCAGCAGGCTCGCCAGGCCGATGCCAGGGGCATGGCCCGCTTCACCCAGGCCTTCCGCGCCCAATATTACCAGATGGCCAAGCGCACCTTACGGGAGCGGACCCAGGTGATCGACTGCTACGCCGGCTGGGCCTCGTGCCAGATTGGCCCCAACGGCGATGTGTGGAGCTGTTGCATCCGGGCCGAGGGCGCGGGCAACCTGCGGGATACCGGCTACGACCTGGCCC
>JAULUH010000107.1:0-5968 GCA_032111745.1 Anaerolineae bacterium
AGGCGCAGAGCGCAAAGGGGAACCAGGGCCGGAGGAGGCCGGAGCGGAACCGGAAGGGAACCGCAGAGGCCGCAGAGCCGGGCCCTGGGCCGGAGCTGCAACGCACTTCGGAAAGTGCGCTGCAACTGGAGCGGGAAGGGGCCGCAGAGGTGGCGCAGAGCTTGGCGGTTCATTTGACTCCGATGTGGATGGCTACGGTGCCCAGCATGAGCCGGCGGTAGCGCACGTGGCGCAGGCCGGCGGCGCGGAAGACCTCGGCCAGCTCCTCCGGGTCCATGAAGGCGATGGAGGACTGGGGCAGGTAGCTGTAGGCGTAGCCGGAGCCGCTCACCAGGCGGCCCACCGTCGGGATCACCCGTTTCAGGTGGAGCTGGATGAGGGGCCGCCAGGGGGTGTCTGGGGGCGGGCTGGTCTCCAGGCTGACCACATGGCCGCCGTGGCGCACCACGCGGCGCTGCTCGGCCAGGGCCGCCACGACGTCGGCCACGTTGCGCAGGAGGAAGCCGGAGGCGACGGCATCGAAGGTGTCGTCGGGGAAGGGGAGGGCGAAGGTGTCGGCGCCCACCCAGCGCAGCCGGAAGCCCTGGGGCTTGGCCTGGCCTACCTGCATCATGGGCAGGGAGAAGTCCGCGGCCACCGCCCGCGCGCCGGGCACCTGGCGCAGGGCCTCGAAGGCGATGTCGCCGGTGCCGGTGGCGATGTCCAGGAGGTGGCCGCCGGGGGGTAGCGCGGCGGCGTGGACCAGCAGCTGGCGCCACGCGGTATCCTGGCCGAAGGTCATCAGGCGGTTCATGAGGTCGTAGCGCGCGGCGATGCCCGCGAACATGTCGTGGACGAAGGCGGGTTTTTGGTCGGGGGAGGGGAGGATGGACATGATTCGCGCTTAAGAGCCGGCTAAAGCCTCGACTCCAGTCGCCGGAGCGGCTGAAGCCGACGCTACGAACCCGGAGCGGGTTAAGTTTCGGTGATGGTCACCTTGGTCATCTGGTCGCCCTGGCGGATGGAGTTGACCACGTCCATGCCGCTGGTCACCTGGCCGAAGACGGTGTGCTTGCCGTCCAGGTGGGGCTGGGGCGAGTGGGTGATGAAGAACTGGCTGCCGTTGGTGCCCGGGCCGGCGTTGGCCATGGACAGGTACCCGGTCCCGTGTTTCAGGGGGTTCGTCTGCGGGTCCACCTCATCCTGGAATTTGTAGCCGGGGCCGCCGCGGCCGGTGCCAGTGGGATCGCCGCCCTGGATGACGAAGTTGGGGATGACCCGGTGGAAGGCTACGCCATCATAGTAGCCCTCGCGGGCCAGGAAGACGAAGTTGTTGACGGTTACCGGTGCATATTGCGGGTACAGCTCGATCTCGATGGTGCCCTTGTTGGTCTCCATAGAGGCGGTGTACTGGTGCTTGGGGTCGATCTGCATCGCCGGGGGGCTCTGCCATTGTTTGCTAGCCATGGGTACTCCTCGTAGTATGTTCTGGTTACAGGTCGAGCCCGTAGAGCTGGCCGTACTTGCTGCGCAGGTAGCGGATGTAGGGCTCGATGGTCAGTGGACTGCCGGTGACTCGCTCTACCAGCTCGGCCGCGGTGAACTTGCTGCCGTGGCGATAGATGTTCTCGCGCAGCCAGCCGTGCAAGGTGGCGAACTCGCCGCGGCCGAGCTGGTCGACGATCTCGGGATGGGCGGCCAGGGCGGCTTCCCAGATGGCGGCGCCGATGATGTTGCCCAGGGTATAGCCCTGGAACGCGCCGCCGATGAGGCCGGCATACCAGTGCACGTCCTGCAGCACGCCGTCGCGATCGTCAGGGGCCTGCACGCCGAGGGTTTCCCGGTAGCTGGCATGCCAGGCCTCGGGCAGGTCGGCCACGGCCAGCTTGCCCTCCAGTAGAGCCAGCTCCAGCTCGAAGCGGATGAGCACGTGCAGGTTGTAGGTGACCTCGTCGGCGTCGACACGGATCAGGCTGGGCTGGACCTGGTTCACGGCCCTGAAAAAGGCCTCCTCGGGCACATCGCCCAGCTGCTCCGGGAAGGCGGCCTGCAGCTGGGGGTAGTAGTGGCGCCAGAAGGGGCGGCTGCGGCCCACCAGGTTCTCCCACAGCCGGGACTGGCTCTCATGCACGCCGGCTGAGGTGCCATGGCCGAGCGGGGTGCCGTCGAAGACCGGGTCGACGCCCTGCTCGTACATGGCGTGGCCGGACTCGTGCATGGTGGAGAAGAGGCCGTCGCCCAGGTCCTGCTCCTGGAAGCGCGTGGTAATGCGCACGTCGCCGTAGCTGAATCGGATGGCGAAGGGGTGGTGGGTCTTGTCCTGGCGCCCGCGCTGCAGGTCGTAGCCGAACTGGCGCACCACGGCCAGGCCGAAGTCCCATTGATCCCGCTCGGGATAGGTCCGGTGCAGGAAGGAGGTGTCGGGCGCGGGCTGCGCGGCGATGGCCTCCACCAGGGGCACCAGCTCGCGGCGCAGGTCGGCGAAGAGGGGCCGCAGGGTGGCGACGGTCATGCCGTAGTCGGCCTCCTCGATCAGCGGATCCGCGATGTGGTCGTAGCCGTCGAAGTAGGCGGAGGCCTGCCGGCTAAGGTCCAGGGTGCGCTCCAGGTTGGATTGGACGGCGGGGAAGTCGTCGGCCGGCCGGGCCACGGTCCAGGCCTGGTAGGATTGGGCGCCGTGCTGGGCAACCTCGGCCACGAACTCGGGGGGCAGCTTGATGGCGCGCTCGTAGTCGCGGCGGGTGACCCGGATCAGGCTGGCGTCGTCGCTGTCGTAGGGCAGGCTTGCCGCGTAGGGATGCAGGTCGTCCAGCAGGGCGCCGATGGCGGGATCGATGAATCTCTCCTGGGCCAGTTGGCTGAGGCGGGCTATCTGGCGGCCGCGGGCCTCGGCGCCGCCGGGGGGCATGTGGGTCTCCTGGTCCCAGACGAGGACGGCCTCGGCAGCGCGGAGGTCGGCCGCCTCTTGCAGGCGGGAGCGCAATTGGTCGAGTTTGTCTTGCACGGTTTTCTCCTGAAAGGGTTAAGGTGTATGCACTGGTCTGGCGGGTAGGGGCGGGGTTTCCCCGCCCGTACCCATGCGATTGGCTGGTGGCCGGGCGGAGGGCGGGCACGGCGGCCCGCCCCTACGGATGATGGCACGGAGGGGCGGTTACAGCGGCCCGCCCGTACGGGATTAGCGCATGCGGCGGCGGGTTTCCAGGACCAGGCGGCTGAACTCCCTGGCGTGGGTCAGGGGGTCGATGTGGCTGCCCTGGTTGCCGTAGATGGTGCGGATGGGCACCCATTCCAGGCGGTAGCCGTTCTGCACGCAGGTGACGATCATCTCCACCTCGAACTCGAAGCCGTGCTCCTGGCTGTGCAGGGTGGATTCCATCATGCGCCGGCTGAGCAGGCGGTAGCCGGACTGGTTGTCCTGCACGGTCTGGCCGAGGGCCCAGGAGAAGCTCCAGCGGCCCAGGGTGTTGGCGATGCGGCGGGCGCCGGGCATCTGGCTGAAGTCGCGGGCGCCGATGATCAGGTCGGCGCTGGTGGCGGCATAGTTATCCAGGAAGGCCGGTATCTCGGCCGGGTCGTGCTGGCCGTCGGCGTCCAGGGTAATCACGGCGGCGTATCCGGTGTCCAGGGCCCAGCGCATGCCGGCGCGCAGGGCGGCGCCCTTGCCCTGGTTGGGCACCTGGCGCAGCACGGTGGCGCCGGCCGCCTCGGCGACGGCGACGGTGTTGTCCTTGGAGCCGTCGTCGACGACCAGCACCGGCAGGTGCCTGGCCGCGCCCTCGACGACGGGTGCGACGCGGGTGGCCTCATTGTAGGCCGGGATCAGGGCGAGCACGGTAGGGGTGGAGGGCATGGGCGGGTCCTGCAAGGCGACAGGTCAGCTGGGAAGGGATGGCGGGTCAGGACAACGCCTGCGGGTGGCTATCGGCCACCAGGTCGAGGCCAGCAGCCTTGGCGTTGGCCTCGACCTGGGCCACGGACTTGCAGCCGGGGATGACGCAGGTGACGGCGGGGTGTTGCAGGCACCAGGCCAGGGCCCAGGCCGCCATGGGGACGCCATCGGGCACCTCGTCGCGCTGGATCGCGACCACTTCCTGCAGATGTTTCTGGACGTGGCTGGCATCGAAGGAGGCGCGCACGTCGGTGGGCACGGTGAACTGGGTGCCGGGCGCGTATTTGCCGCTGAGCAGGCCGCTGGCCAGGGGCACCCGGGCCAACACGCCGAGGTCCTGGGCCAGGCTGGCCGGGAATATGGCCTCCTCGGGCCGGCGGTCTAGCCGGTTGTAAACCACCTGTAGCACGCTGGCGCCGACGGCCGAGGCCCGCTGGGCCTGATGAGCGCTGTCGAGGTTGGAGCTGATGGAAATGCCAAGGTAGCGGATCTTGCCCGCCTCGACCTGCCTGGCCAGCATCGTCCACAGGGCATCGTCGTCGAAATGGGCGTCGGTGCCCGAGTGGAACTGGTAGAGGTCGATCACGTCGGTGCGGAGGGCAGACAGGGAGCGCTCCAGCTGGGCCTGCACGCCGGCGGGCGACCAGAGCTGCTCACGCTGCAGGTGGCCGGCGAAGCGGTGACCGAACTTGGTGGCGACGATCCAGCGATCCCGCTGACCGCGGATGGCCTGGCCAACCAGGGCCTCGGAGAGGTGGTCACCGTAGCACTCGGCGGTGTCGATCAGGTTGATGCCCAGGTCGCCGGCGCGGCCGATGATGGCGTCGACCTCGGGCTGGGCAAAGGCCTTGCCCCATTCGCCGCCGAACTGCCACGTGCCCACGCCGACCACCGACACCCGCAGCCCGGTGTGGCCCAGACGCCGGTACTTCATCGCTGTTCCTCCTCACGCGGTTGTGGAGACCTGTCCGGATGGGACTCTGGTGTTATGGTCTCCCCGTCCCTGGCGCAGGGCATTGTAGCATAGGGAGAGATATTACAACGAATGGGGGGACAGCGAATGACATTTGGGGAAGGGCCGTGGGCAGATGAGGGGTGCGTGGGTGAGGAGGCCGATATTACAGCGAATGGGGGACAGCGAATACGGCGCTGGTGTGTTATAATCTCTATTCCCTGAAAGGAGCGACCATGAATGTTGCTTACCGCCCGGGAACCCCGGACGACTCCTATGGTATCTTCTTGATCTTCGAGCGCTCGCTGGCCGACCTGGGGCGGCGGATTGGCCTGCAGGGGCCCTTCAGCGCGGACGACCCGGTGGCCCTGGCGCGGATGTGGGAGGAGCGCCGGTCGCTGTACAGCCACCTGGCCGCCACGGCGGAGCATTTCTTCGTGGCGGAGCGAGCGGGGCAACTTATTGGCTTTGCCCGCTCTATTCTGCGGGATGGGGTGCGCGAGCTGACCGAGTTCTTTGTGTTGCCGGGCCAGCAGTCGGGCGGCGTCGGCCGCGAGCTGCTGGCCCGGGCCTTCCCGCCCCATGGGGCTGCCCTGCGGGTCATCATCGCCTCGCCCGACGTGCGCGCGCAGGGCCTGTACATGCGCACCGGGGTATACCCCCGCTGCTCGATCTACTACTTCTGGCGGATACCGGAACGGGTGGTGGTGGCGAGTGACCTGGTCATGGAGGAGGTGGAGCCGGGGGAGGAGGCGCTGGCCGCCATTGCGGCTGTGGACATGGCCATCCTGAGCCACCGGCGGCCCGAGGATCACGCCTGGCTGATGCGCAACCGGCAGGGCATGCTCTACCGGCGGGGCGGCCAGGTGGTGGGCTACGGCTACGTGGGCCGGCCGAACGCGCCGTTTGCGTTGCTGGACGCGCGCGACTTTCCGGCGGTGCTGGCCCACGCCGAGAGCGCGGCGGCAGCGGGGGGACGGCCGCACTTTGGCATAGAGGTCCCCATGATCAACCGGGCAGCGGTGGACTACCTGTTGGGGCGCGGCTACCGCATCGACGCGTTCATGGCGACACTGATGAGCGACCGGCCCTTTGGGCGGCTGGAGAACTACGTGGTCACGAGCCCGCCGTTTTTTCTGTAGGGCGGG
>JAULUH010000108.1:0-10113 GCA_032111745.1 Anaerolineae bacterium
CTGGCCCGGCCAGCTACCCCCGCGGCCACCAGCGGCGCGATGTAAGGCAACACCCGCACACCCACCGCTGTAGCCGCGATATCCGCCCTGGCTACGGCCGCAGCCACGGCCGCCTCGTCGCCGGCCTGCAACGCCACCACCGGCCCCACCGCCACGTCGGCACTCCTGGCGTTGTCCACCAGGCGCACCGTGTAGCTGCCACGGGCGTTGAGCGCGTCGATGAGGGGCTGGTCCACGTCGACAAAAGTCACGTGCAGGCCCGACTCCGCGAACAGCTGCCCGATAAACCCACGCCCAATATTCCCAGCGCCGAAGATGACTGAATTAGAATGCATACAGATCTGATCTCGAAATCGTAGGGGCATGAACGGCAATGCGGTGCCGGCCGGGCTGCGGCAGCCCGGCCGGCACCGCATTGCCGTTCATGCCCTGGTCGTCCATGACGCCAGCTTGTTCATGGTTGCGGTGTGCCGTGCTCGATGAACTGGCAAACCCCTCATGAACAGCCTTCTGAAATCGCGTCGTTGTAGCGGCACCGCAAGATCGCGGCATTCCTGCAGGACACGGCGCAATCGACGATCTATCAGCCGCCGGCAGCTCGTGGATACCCACCCGTCTAAACCTCCGACTCCGCATCGCGCTCGCCTAGCATCGTCCGCAGCAGCACCGCCTCCGCCTCCTTCGTCCACACCTCACCCGCACCCAGCTCCGCATACACGGCGGGCAGCCGTTCCTTAAGGTCAGCCAGCGGCGTAACCCCCAACCCGCGAATATGGGGATACACCACGACCTTCCCCGGAAACACGCCCTCGGCCACGGCTTGCACGCCATCTTTGAAGCCGTCCAAGCCGGCCACTGCAGCCACCGAGCGATTGGTGGACAGCCACCCCTGCTCCGTGAGCTCCAGCATGCGGCGCATGTCGGCGATGCTGGAGCCACTGCTGCCCACGAAGCGCACCTGGCGCTGGTCGACCACGGGATTGAGGTCCAGGTGGGCATCGGTACCGCGCTTCAGGCCGGCGAAGATGTTCATGACCCCACCCGGCGCCAACAAATCGGTGCCGTCCTCGATGGCGCGAATGCTGGGGGCCAGGATGACGATATCGTCGAAACCCTCGCCGTCGCTGAGCTCCCACAGGCGGTGGCGGAACTGCTCCGGGCCCAGCTCATCCTCGGTCAGGCACACCAGGTCGATGCCAAACTCCCGCGCCGCCGCGCCAAAGCGCTCCTGCAAGGCCTCGATGCGGGAGGAGCTGCGGTTGGTGGCGATGATGCGGCTGGGCCGCGGCCCCACCTCGATCGCGCGCTGGACGTGCATATGGCCCATGGCGCCGGCCGCGCCCAGCAGCCATAGCCGCCCGCCGGCCCGCAGCATCGAGCGCACCGGACCATACGAAGCGGCGATATCCAGCCCCCGGTTGCCCACGAGGGCCATCTGGTCGTAGTGCAGCCAGCCAGTATCGATCGCGGCCCGGTGGGGCAGGGGCAGGTCGCTGACCAGGTTCAGCATGCCTCCCCGCGCCAGGGTGCAGAAGGCCGCGGAGATGGCCGGGCTGGGTGCCGGCCCCAACAGCACCACATCGTCGATGCCCTCGCCGGAGCCGGTGCCGCAGGAGACGATGTCGGCCCAGGCCGTGCCATACTGGGCCGGGACGAGACCATTGCGCTCCACGACCTCCGCCCCAAGGCCCGCCGCCCGTGCCTTGATGGAGGTCGCCAGGCCGGCGGGCACGTCGGTCAGGAACACCAGGTCGGGATGCGACAGGCGGTCGAAGCCCCGGCTCAGCTGGTATGGTGCCCCGGCCGGGGCAAACGAGCCGATCAGCCAGGCAATGCCCCTCGGCCGCAGGCTCTGGCGATAGTGGATGTTGTAGGCCGCCTCGACGCAGGCCCACGGCTCGGTCAGAGCAGCCTGCGAGTAGCCCGTGTCCGGCCGCACCGGTATCAGGTAGACCCCGTCGTCGCCCCGCAGCACCTCGTCGCCCAACACGCTGTACTGGGACATGCCCCCTTGCAGCATGTAGCCGTAGGCCAGGTTGTGCCCCTTGTAGTAGATCTCGGCCTGCACCGCGAACCGCTGCCCCACCTGGAAGTGGCCCTGCAGGCTCTCGCCGACGCCTACCACGGTCAGCGTTACCTCATGGCCCAGCACCACGGGGTCCGCGGCCAGGTCACGGCCGAACAGCCGCGGGTGCTCGCCGCCGGCCCGGATGACCTTGACGTCAGAGTAGCAGATGCCACAGGCGTCGTGGCGCACCAGCAACTGGTCCGGGCCGTAGGTGGGCATGGACACCTCGATGGGCTGTCCCTTGCGACCGAGGTTCTCGAAGCCCACCCCATACAGGGGCCACAGGCTATGCCGCGCCGGCAGCTGGCCGGTACCCTGCCGGTACTCCTTAAGTTGGTCTGCCATACTCTCTCTCACACGGCACCTATGCTCCGGTCGGCAGTAGTCTTGCACGCTGTAGTCGAGGCTCTAGCCGTGCCCGGTTCGTAGTGGCGGCTTCAGCCGCTCCGGGGGCGGAGTCGAGGCTTTAGCCGGGCCTCTGGCGCAAACCCGGCTCAAGCCTCGACTCCGAACTACAGGCGACATTCCGCTCTGACGCCCTAGCTCATCTGCTGCCCGCCCGTGACATTGATCGCCTGTCCGGTCATATAGCTCGACTGGTCCGAAGCCAGGAACACCAGCACATTGCACACATCCTCATACGTGCAGCCGCGCTTCATCGGCACCTGGTCGATGTAGCGCTGGCGCACCTCCTCTTCGGTGATGCCCCACTTCTTGGCATACTGCTTGTAGAGGGAGTTGACCCACAGCGGCGAGTCCAGCAGGTTGCCGGGACAGATGGCGTTGGCCCGCACGTTGTACTCGGCCAGCTCCAGCGCGATGCTCTGGGTCAAGCCGATGCCGCCGAACTTGCTGGCCGCGTAGGCCGAACTCTTGTAGCTGCCCTTCTTGCCCGACTTGGAGTTGATCTGCAGGATCACGCCGCTGCGCTGTTGCTTCATCACCCGCGCCGCATGTTTGGCCACCAGGAAGTAGCCCACCAGGTTGACCTCGATCACGGCTCGCCACTTGTCGGCCACAAACTCGTCTACCGCCTCGGCAAACAGGACGCCGGCGTTGGAGACGCAGATGTCCAGCCGGCCGAACTCCGCCACGGCGCGCTGCACCGCGGCCTCGACGTCGCTCTCGACGGTGACGTTGACCGCCACGGCGATGGCCCGGCGACCGGTCTGCGCGGCGACTTCACTTGCCACCTGCTCGGCTCCGGCTAGGTTCAGGTCGGCCACGACGACGTCGGCACCCTCCGCCGCCAGGCGCAGGCAGATCGCCGCGCCCAGGCCCTGTGCGCCACCGGTGACCAGGGCGATGCGGTTCTCCAGCTTTCTTTCCATGGTAATCCTCGTGCTAGCCTACTCAGGGCAGCATCAGCCGCAGGAACTCCTCCTCGGCCGCGTTGGTCCACTCCCGGCCCTGCGCCAGCTTGGCGTAGACCGTGGGCAGGCGATCCTTGAGCTCGGCCAGCGAGGTCAGGGGAAACTCCTTGATCTGTGGATAGATGACCACCTTGCCGGGGAACGACGTATCCCGCACCGCCTCCAGGCCGTCCCGGGCCGCGCTCAGGGAGCCGATGGCAGCCACCGAGCGGTTGGGCGACAGCTCGCCCGACTCGGTCTGCTGCAACATCAGGCGCAGGTCGTCGATGGTGGACGCCGAATGGCCGATGAAGCGCACATCTCGCAGGTAGACCTCGCTCAGGTCCAGGTCTACGGTGGTGCCGCGGGCCACGCCCGCGAAGACGTTCATCACGCCCTGCGGGGCCAGGTAGCCCGAGGCTTCGGCGATGACCGCCGGCACCGGCGCCAATACCATGATGTCGTCGAAGCCCGGATCGCGCAGCCCGGACAGGGCCGCCCCATAGGTCTCCTTCTCCATCGGATTCAGGCACAGGAACTCTATACCCTTGTCCCTGGCCTCTGTCGCGTACGAATCCTCCAGGTCGCCCAGGCGCAGGTCGCTGACGTCGCTGCACACCATCAACCGCGGCCCCTCGGACATCTGGATCGCCCGCTGCACATGCATGCGACCCATCGGCCCACCCGCGCCCACAAACCAGGCCCGACCTCCTGGCTGCAGCGCGGAGCGCACGGGCACGGCGCTGTAAGCCCGGGCGATATCCGGGTCGCGGCCGCCCACATAGGCCCAACGGTTGTAGTGCACCCGGCCGATGTCCACGCTGACCTTGCGGGGCATCGGCTCGGTGGCGATCAGCGCCAGGATCCCGAAATGGTCCAAAAAGGGGCTGACCTGTTCCACCAGGTTGGGGTCCGCGCCCAGCACCACGATGTCGTCCACGAGCTCCACCGGGGGCCGGGCCGGGTCGGGCACCTCCACGACCTCCACGCCCAGCTCGGCCGCGCGGTCCTTGAGCCACCCGGCGAAGCGCTCTGATACCTGGCTGAGCAGCAGGCGCGCCGGGTGCCCTTCGGCGTCGAAGCCAGCCCCAATGGCGTAATCCCGGTCGCCCACCTGCGCCGTGCCGATGATCCAGGTGGTGCCACCAGGCTTCAGGCCGGTGCGATAGGTCAGGCCGTACGCCGCCGTCACGCAGGCCCAGGGTTCGGTCAGCGCGCTCTCGGCGTAGCCCGTGTCCGGCCGCACCGGCAACAGGTAGTTGCCGTCGTCTCCGGCCAGCACGCGCTGGTCGATCACGTTGTACAGGGAGAGGCCGCCCTGGATCTCGTAGCCGTAGGCATAGCCCACGCCTTCGACGAACACGTCGGCCTGGATCGTGAAGCGGTCGCCCACCTGATACTGGCCGCGCAGGTTCTCACCTACTTCGACCACGGTCATGGCGATCTCGTGGCCCATCACCACGGGGTTGTCCGCCATTTGACGGTAGATGCGCGGGTGCTCCTCGCCCAGCTTGATGATCTTGATATCCGAGAAGCACAGGCCGCAGGCGTCGTGGCGCACCAGGAGTTGATCCGGCCCAATCTCGGGCATGGGCACTTCGATGGGCTGGCCGTTGCGGCCCAGGTTCTCAAAGCCGGCGCCGTACAGGGGCCAGAGTCGGTTGCGCTCCGGCAGGGACTCGCCGGCCTGTTTGAATTCTGTGAGTTTGTCGGTCATGGTTGCTTTTCCTGTCAGTGCGAGTGGCCCTACGCCTGGCTGAGGGCGCGCAGGATGTCCTCGGGTGCCATCTCCGCCGATAGCCCGGCCAGCCGGGCTGTGCCGGCCTCTCCCGGCGGCACCGCATAGCCCACCGCAGTGTAGAAGTCGTTGCGCTGCCGGCGCGCCGGCAGATAGGCCTTGGCCCATCGGCTCTGATAGCCCAGGCCTAGCGCCCGCCGCAACAAGGTGTGGCCGTAGATGAAATAGGCGCCGTCTACGAAGGCCTGGCGCACCGGAGCCAGCTCCGGGACATCGAAATCATCCACCAGTTTCTGGCCAAAGCTGTTCATCTCGGTGCCCACGTTGAGCGGCAGGTCCATGGCCTCCGACAGCCGGACGACCTCGTAGAGTTTGGCCACCTTCACTTCCTTGGCCGCAGGATCCGCGATGTTCCAGTTGCGGTCGGGGATGACGTTGGTGGCCACCGCTCCCTTGGCCACCATCAGCCCCATCAGCTCCTCCAGGGCCTGCTCGCCGCCGGAGGTGCCATCCAGCCAGGCATAGCAGGGCAGGGCACCACAGGCCTCCACGAAGCGATGGAACTCCTCGATGGTCGGAAAGCTCTCCGGGCTGGGCTGGACATAGCCCACGCCGCCCTGCTTCATGAGCCGGGTGCGCACCAGGTTCTGGAATGCCGGCGCATCGCCCGTAGGTCCCATGGCCTGCGCCACCTGGTCCCGGCTCAGGCCCAGCTTATCAGCCCAGAACGCCGCCGGGTCGTCCGCCTGCTGCTGCACCGCCCTGACGTAGGCCAGGACCATATGCCGCTCGGTGGCGGTCCCCAGGGGGGTCAGCGGCAGCACATCGGCGACGTAGTCGACGGCCACCGGCTGCAGGTGGGCATTGACCCGCTCCATGACCCCCAGGTTGCGCTCCCGGGCCCGCTGGCGCAGGCCGGCGGCGATATCCGCCACCTCCGCCGGCACCGCGCTGGAGGTAAAGCCGATGCCCATGTGGTAGGTCACGCCAGGCTCTCCCGGGGAGTTAGTCTCCCGGGTGGCGAACTCCGGCAAATAGGCCCGGGTCTCGATGCCCGCGCTGCCCCGCACGCCCACCAGGTCGCTGGCCGCCAGAAACTCGTCCACGGCATCCAGTACGTCGAAATCCACGATGCCCATCAGCTTGTAGCCCTGGCGCCGCGCCAGCCAGGCCAACGCGCTGGGCGAGTAGCCGTAGGCGTTGAACGAGAAGAAGGTATGGCAGTGTAGGTTGGCTACGTCGGCCGGCCGCGGCAGCTCCACGGCGCCAGCCTCGGCCAGCCCCTGCAGCCGGGCCAGGGCGGCCGCCCGCACGGCCGGATCGAAGTCGTTGAGCTGCGCCTCCAGGGCGCCCACCGCAGCGGCGCTGGTCATGGCTGCCTCTACTTGTGGCCCAGGGCGCGCTGGCGATAGTGCTCGTCAGGCCGGGTATGGATGCGCGCGACGGCCTGCGGGGTCATGAACCGCGGCCCGCCGAGCGCATAAGTGCCCACCAGAATGCGCGCCGCCTTCACCGCCATGGCCGTAATGCTCAGCACCTGGCGCGGGGAGCTACCCAGGGCAATGAACCCGTGGTTCTGTAGCAGGATGGTCTTGGGCACCTCACCGTAAGCGTCGAGATAGCCGTCGATGCGGCGCTGCACCTCCCGGGCCAGGGGCAGGCCCGGATCAGTGTAGGGGACCACCACCGTCGCCGGCCCGCACATGACGATCTCATCCGGGAACAGCCGGCCGTCGACCGCCGCCTCAAACCCTCTGGAACAGGTGATGCTGTTGATGGCCGTCGGATGGGTGTGGCCGACGAAGTTGATCCCCGGCAGCCGCAGGCACAGGGCATGCAACACGGTCTCCACCGAGGGGTGGCCTCCCACCTGGGAGTCCACCTTGGCCGCCTGCAGGGCCTGGCGCGTCGTTTCGTCGCTCAAGTCGGGGCCAGCGAGCATCTGCTGCACGCGCTCGAAAGAGACCTCCACGAAGCCCTCCGGGCCGATGGTGGCCAGCTCGGTGCCGCTAGCCTTCACCCAGAAGCTGTCCTGCCCGGCCCGTGCCGAGGTATTTCCCTCGCCCAGGATCACGTAGTCGTTCCCCGGCTCGCCCAGGGAGCGTGACATGGCGACCAGCTGCGAGAGCGTGTCGTTGCTTGGCATGGCTGGCTCCTTAGCCGGCTTCGGCCAGCCGCGCGCGGCGCGACCGGCGCTCGACCGTCTCTACGGGCACGGGGACATCGCCACCGGCGGCCGCGGCCTGGGCCGCCTGCGCAGCCTTCTGCAGCTGGCGCTGCATCATGATCCAGGCCATGCAGTTCTCGTCCTGGCCCATCAGGGCATCGGCCGCGCGGATGGCGGTGAGGATCTCAAGCTCCAGCGGATTGGTGATGGCACAGGTCATGCCCGCGCCGATGGCCATGGCGACGAAGCTGGCGTTGATCGCCGGCCGGTTGGGCAGGCCGAAGGAGATGTTGGAAGCACCGCAGGTGCAATTGCAGCCCAGCTCCTCCCGCACCCAGCGCACCAGGTCCAGGATGTCCCGGCCTGCACCTGGCACCGCACCGGCAGGCATGGCCAGCGGGTCGATCAGCACGTCGGCCGGGGAGATGCCGTAGGACTCTGCGCGCTTGACGATCTTCTTGGCCACCTGGAAACGCACGACGGGGTCATACGAGATACCCGTCTCGTCGTTGGTGACGGCGATGACGACGGCACCGCGCGCGGCCACCAGGGGCAGCACGGCCTCCAGCCGCTCGTCCTCGCCGGTGACGGAGTTGACGATGGGCTTGCCCCAGGCCGCCTCCAGCCCGGCCTTGAGGGCCGGGATCACCGAGGAGTCGATGCTGATGGGCACGTCCACCACCTCCTGGACGATGCGGATGGCCTCGGCCAGGACCTGAGGCTCCACCTCGTGGGGATTGGGCACGCCGATGCCGGCGTTGACGTCCAGCACATGAGCCCCGGCCTCTACCTGGGCAATGGCATCGGCGCGCACGCGGCTGAAGTCGCCAGCCTGCATCTCGGCCGCCAGCTTCTTGCGGCCGGTGGGGTTGATGCGCTCGCCGATGATGACGAATGGCCGCCCAGGGCCGATCACGACGGTCTTGTGGGGTGAAGAGACGACGGTTTCGAGGGTCATGGGTTCCTTCCTCCGCATCAATGAGTTCAGTCTACTGGCTTTGGCTGCTCTGGCTGTTGGCTGCGCCGGCCTGGTGCACCGGCCACAGGCTGGGCGACTCCTGGCTGTAGGGGGCGGGGCAGCAGGCCCGCCTCTTCGATGATCTCTGCCACCAGCTCCTCCTGGCGATAGGCCATCACGTGGACGCCGGCCACGCCAGGGATTTCTTTGACCTGCTGGATGATCTCGACACAGATGCGCTTCCCTTCGGCCACCTTCTTTTCCTTGGGCACGCCGGCCAGCCGGGCCACGACCTCGTCCGGAATGTAGACGCCAGGTACCTTGGTGCGCATGTATTCGGCGGCCTTCTCGGAGCGCAGTGGACCTACACCCACCAGGATGTACACCCGTTTGTCCACGCCCAAGTCGCGCACCCGCTCCATGAACTGGACGAGCCGCGGGACGTCGTAACAGTACTGAGTCTGGATGAACTCCGCGCCCGCCTCCGCCTTCTTGGCCAGGCGGAAGGGCCGCCAGTCGTAGGGTGGCACAAAGGGATTCTCAGCCGCGCCGACGAAGACCCGGGGCGGCGTGGTCAGCTTGCGGCCGCTGAGGAACATGCCCTTGTCGCGCATGATGCGGGCCGTGCGCAAGAGCTGGATAGAATCCAGGTCGAAGACCCGCTTGGCCTCGGGCTGGTCGCCCGCCGTGACGTCGTCGCCGGTCAGGCACAGCACGTTCTTCACGCCCATGGCCGCGGCACCCAGCAGGTCACCTTGGATGGCAATGCGGTTGCGGTCGCGACAGGAAATCTGGTACACCGGCTCGTAGCCGGCCCGGGTCAACAGCGCACAGATGGCCACACTGGACATGTGGCAGTGCGCGCCGGAGGCGTCGGTGGCGTTGATGGCATCGCACACCTCCGACAGCACGATCGCGGCGTCGTAAACGTCCTGCGGGTTGGCGCTGTCCGGTGGGTTCAGCTCTGCAGTTACGGCAAAGCGGCCGGAGCGCAGCACCCGCTCCAACCGGCTGCCGGCCACCAGACCGGCTTGGTTTGACATGGCCATGGGTTCAGTCCTCGCCGGCCGCCGGCCAGGGGCCGTAGTTCGGGGGTACCGATGGCTGCCGGCTGGTGTCCTGCCACCCCTTGGGCACCTGCTCATCGACCCCCGTGAGCATGTTGACCCAGGCCGACGTGCCCTCTAGCTGGCGGTTCACCGGGGGCTCGATCCACAAGATCTCCCGGCCGTACACCGGCATCTGCGTCGAGCGCTCGTAGGCCTCCACCCACACGCAGCGCATCTCCGGCTTGACCTCGCAATGCCCGTTGGCCCGGACCCCGCCACAGGGGCCGTTGCGCAGGTTTTTGGGGCAGGTCATGGGGCAGGTCATGCCAGTGGAGTGCAGGATGCACTGGCCGCACATGCGGCAGTCGAACATCACCTGCTTGCCGAGCTCCTCGGGGGCCCGCATCAGGCGGTCGGTGCGCTCGTAGCCGATGCGCTGGATCACGGGGTCGAGGCCGGTAAATAGATCGTGCGTAACCTTGTAGATCTTCTCCAGGAATTCAGGCCGATCTCGCAGCCAGCTTCCAATACTCATAGGCCGTGTTTCTCTACATCATAATGGCAGCCGGGCTTCTCAAACGCCCACCCTGCTTCTTCATGCGGTCCCGCCATGGCCATAACCAGGGCGCCGACCGTGTCTGTCCGTGTTCGTCCGTGTCCGTCCGTGTTCTGCTCCGTGGTCCGTATTCCGCTCCGGCTCCTCCGGTCCTGGATCCTCTCTGCGCTCTCCGCGCCTTTGCGGTTCGCCTCCGGGGTCCGTGTTCTGCTCCGTGGTCCGTAT
>JAULUH010000109.1:0-11030 GCA_032111745.1 Anaerolineae bacterium
CAGCCTTGAGTCCCAGCTGGAGGTGATGCGAGGCTACAAGCGTTTGGCGGTCATCGGCAACGAGCTGGCCCGGTTCATGCGGCAGGCGGGCTTTGCTGCCTACCCGGGCACAGCCTTGGGAGGCATCACGGACTACGACTACCTGGCAGAGCTGGCCGGGCTGGGCGCGATCGGCTACCACGGCCTCTTGATCACACCGGGTGAGGGCGCGCGCCTGCGTATCAACACCATCTACACCAACATCGAGAACCTGCCCATTCAGGAAGGGAATGCACACTTATGGGTGCGCGACTTCTGTGCCATGTGCAGGAAGTGCATCCGAAGCTGCCCGGTGGAGGCCATATTCGATGCACCCCGGCCGCGCGGAGATGGGGGTATGCAATGCATTGACCACGCAACCTGCCGCGAATACTTCTCCAGAAACTACGGGTGCGCCGTATGTCTGGCGGCCTGTCCCTTTAGCCAGGTGGGATATCAGGCCATCAAGGAGCGATTCAGGGGGAATCCCCATGCTCCGCAGTTCATCATTCCGGTCAGCGGTGATTGCATCTCTTGCTCGCCGACGTTCAGAAGATGGAATCCGCCGATCAACACGGCGATCTCTGACCCCACCGACTCCTGCGCCGCCCGAACCATCCCCACAATACCTGGATGAGCACAACCCGTGATCATCACCACACCTTCCTGCGTCTCCACACCAGGGCCTGCTCGATGGTGGAGTCGAGGCTTTCGTCGGCTCCATGTTCGTAGTGGCGGCTTCAGCCGCTCCGGGGGTGGAGTCAAGGCTTCAGCCCGGATCTTCCGCGCAGACCCGGCTAAAGCCTCGACTCCGATCCGCGGGCGAAATTCCGCTTGAACGGACCGCCGACACCATCACTCTACCCTCAGGGGATGATAATCTGCCCGTCGAAATCACCTGAGCTATAACCTGATCCCAGGTTAACCAGGCGCTCCATCGTGAAGCTCCCAGTTGCGCCGGCAAACCGGCCAGTGCCGCCTGTTATGGTGTACTGCTCCACAATCCTATTGACGCCAGGTATTTCAGTCGGACCGCCTAGTCCCGTTCCGTTAGCGTAGATGCGATCTCCGTTGGCTGCAACGAAGGTAAGAGACTCGACGCCCACCCCGGCGGTCGGGTCCGAGTTATCGACTTCGATGTGATAAGTGACTGTGTAGAGGCCCAGGTGGGTGGCGATGTGATCGTGTCCATTGAGGGGCAGAGGGTCGAGGGTATGGACGACTTGATTGCCTACCTGGTAGACCAGACCGCCCCAGGTGACCAAGTGGAGCTTGATGTATTGCGCAACGGAAAGACTCGAACCGTGGAGGTCACCCTGGGCGCGCGGCCCAGCGCGCCCTAGAGGCAGCCTCAGCTTCGACAGCCCCAGCAGGCGGTCGAGCCAGCGCAGCCAGGCGCCCTAAGACGAAAGCAGGCACGGAGAATACCGTGCCTGCTTTCGTCTTCCTGTCGCCGCGCTCGTATCGACTGTGCCATCGCGTTTGCACCTTGTGCATACGCATGCCGGTCAATGGGTACAGCGCCGGCCGGCAACCAGGTTCAACGATTGGTCATCTGCCCCAGCTCCTTAGGATACCGGTCCCCCTGGATGGTTATCTCTGCCATGGCGCTGTCGATGTCCCGCAGGTCGTCTGGGGTGAGCTCGACCGCCACGGCGCCGATGTTCTCCTCCAGGCGTTCCAGCTTGCGGCTGCCCGGGATGGGCACAATCCACGGCTTCTGGGCCAGCAACCAGGCCAGCGCGATCTGTGCCGGCGTCGCCCCTTTCTGTTCGCCGATCTTCGCCAGCAGATCAACCACGACCCGGTTGGCTTTCCGTGCCTCCGGCGTGAAACGCGGGCTGCGGCTGCGCATGTCTGACGGATCGAAGGTGGCGTTCTCGTCGATCTTGCCCGTCAGAAAGCCCCTGCCCAGGGGGCTGAAGGGCACAAAGCCAATGCCCAGTTCCTCGCAGGCCGGCAGCACATCCTCCTCCGGGGTTCGCCACCACAGCGAGTATTCGCTCTGCAGGGCTGTGACCGGCTGGACCGCGTGCGCCCGGCGGATGGTCTCCGCGCCGGCCTCGGAGAGCCCAAAGTGCTTGACCTTGCCCTCCTGAATCAGGTCCTTGACCGCCCCTGCCACCTCTTCGATGGGCACCTCCGGGTCAACCCGGTGCTGGTAGAACAGGTCGATGGCCTCCACCCTGAGCCGCCGGAGCGAGGCCTCGGCCACCTGTCTGATGTGCTCCGGCCGGCTGTTCAGGCCTGTCCAACCGAAACTGCCATCAGGGTTGAGTCTGAACCCGAACTTGGTGGCGATCACCACCTGTTTGCGAAACGGCGCCAGCGCCTCGCCCACCAGGTCCTCATTGGTGAATGGGCCGTACACCTCAGCCGTGTCGAAGAAGGTGACGCCACGGTCGACCGCGGCGTGCAGAAAGGCGATCATCTCCTGCCTGTCGCCCGCCGGGCGGTCCCCTGAGCTCATTCGCATGCAGCCGAGCCCAAGGGCCGAGACCTCCAGGTTGCTGCTGCCAAGTTTGCGCTTCTGCATGGTTGCACTCCTGTCGCCAAGTGAAGGATATCCTGGGTACATTGTAGCACCCTTGGCCGCAGGTTGCCACAGTGATTCTCGCAGATCCCTGGTCCAGCGTCTCGCACCGGCCATCCGCCAGCGCCTCCCAGATGGCGAGATGGGCAACATGATTCATAGTACCGTCCCTCCCCATCAGGTCAATCGAGCGACATATGGCCTGGATCATAGCATGAGCGGAGTGGATGGCGCTGGTGGATGAGTTGAACGCGTCTATGGTCGTGTGAGGAGAGTGGCGGGCAGGTCATTTGCGGGGGCTGCAGCCTGGTGTTACAATCCTGCCAGGGACTGCGTGGGCGTGGTGTGTGGATTACGAAGCCGCGAAGGTGCGTGAAAGCACGAAGGCCCAGAAGGGCCTCCAGCCTGCGCTATCTTCGTACTGAGTCACTGCACCCTGGTGCAGGTGTTGGGTTGGAGGCTAGAGATGACGTATCAGGAAATCGCATCGCAAATTGTGCGTCTGCCGTTGGATCAGAGGCTTCAGTTGTTGGAGATGCTGACGCACTCGTTGAGGACCGACCTGGCCGGGTTGGCTGAGCCGTCCAACGGCAACGCGCCCAAATTGACGCGGGGCATGCTCAAGCCGGAGGGGCCCATGCCGACCGACGAGGAGTTGGACGAGGCCTATGTAGCCCATTTGATCGAGAAGTACCTCTGATGCGCGTCCTGCTCGACACCAACGTGATCCTCGATTTCTTACTGGATCGAGAGCCCTTTGCCCAGGCCGCCGCCGACCTTTGGCAAGCCAACGAGGACGGCGACATCGACGCCTGCGTCTCGGCGATGACCCCTGTCAACGTCTTCTACATTGCCAGGAAGTTCAGGGGGTCCGAAGAAGCGCGGCGGGTCGTGAGCGGCCTGCTGGCCGCTTGCCGAATCGCACCTCTGGACCACCAGGTTCTGAGCCAGGCATTAGCACTGCCGTTCAAGGATTACGAGGACGCCGTCCAGCATGCCAGTGCCACGGGCAGCCAGCTGGAAGCCGTCATCACTCGCAATCCAGGAGATTTCCAGGGGGCTACGCTGCCGGTCTATGCGCCGGCCGAGTTCTTGGCCCAGACTCCCTTTGCTACCAGCGACGATGAACAACCCGCGGCATGATCTGCCCGCTGGTTAGGTTTGGAGGGACACGGCGAGATGATGGCGTGGAGAGCTGCATCACCGATCTCCTTCCCGGCACCGCCATCGATATCCCGGCAGGCACAGCCTTTCAGTACCGCAACGTATCCGGCGTGGACTTGAAGTTCATCTGCATCGCCATGCCCCCCTGGCCCGGAGACTCAGAGGCCACTTATGTCAACAGTATTTGGCAGCCAACGATTTAATGCTGTCCGATAGCAGATGACCCCATGAGGTTCTTGCCCGGCCCGGGGTTGTCCGCGCTGGGGAAATTGCTGCTCCAGATATGACCTGGATCATGGCATGATGGGTGGCAGTATCTCTCCCCTCGTAGGGTGCGGGCCTCCGTGCCCGCCCCGTCGTGGCACCCCTCTGAACTGGCTCCTACCCTGCAGCCTTGAAAAATGACTGCGATCGTCCGCGCAGCTCATTCACCGCTGCGGCGACTGCCTACTCGAGCCCGGCTACATAATATGTTGAGTGGAAGACGGGCTCCTCGTAGCCCTGGCCCCTATTCTCATGCCAGGGCAGTCCTCCTGAGTGTTCACTATCCGTTTGCCCATGTCCACACCTGAAGAGCGCGCCCGCCAGACCATCGACCGGTCGCTCGCGGACGCCGGCTGGACCGTGCAAAGCCGCGATGCTCTCAACCTGGGCGCCGCACCGGGCATCGCCGTGCGCGAGGTCGCGCTTAGCACCGGCTACGCCGATTACCTGCTGTTCGTCGATCGCAAGGCCATCGGCGCGGTGGAGGCCAAGCCGGAGGGCACTACCCTCAGCGGTGTCGAGGCCCAATCCGCGAAGTACGCCGTGGGGCTCACCGGCTTCCCTCGGGCCTGGCACTCCCCTCTCCCTTTCCTCTACGAAAGCACCGGTGTCGAGACCTACTTCACCAACGGCCTGGATCCTGATCCCCGCAGCCGTCGCGTCTTCGCCTTCCACCGGCCCGAAACCCTGCGCGATTGGGCCACGCCGATAGCGCGCGGGGAGACCCCGAAGGGCGGGGAGACCCAGCAGGGCGGGGAAACCCCGCCCCTACAGTTGCGGGGACGGCTGCAACGGATGCCGCCCCTGATCACCGATGGGCTGTGGCCGGCGCAGGTCGAGGCGGTCAGCAACCTGGAGGACTCCTTCGCGGCCAATCGGCCGCGGGCCCTGATCCAGATGGCTACGGGCAGCGGCAAGACCTTCACCGCGGTCACGTCGATCTACCGGCTGATCAAGTTCGCCAGGGCGCAGCGGGTGCTCTTCCTGGTGGATCGCACCAACCTGGGCCGGCAGGCCTTCAACGAGTTCCGTCAGTACGTCACCCCCGACGACGGGCGCAAGTTCGTCGAGCTGTACAACGTCCAGCACATGCGCTCCAACGTCCTGGACCCGGTGAGCAAGGTCTGCATCACCACCATCCAGCGGCTCTACTCCATGCTGCGGGGCGAGGCGGAGTTCGATCCCAGCCTGGAGGAGCAGTCCATGTGGGAGATGGGCGCCGGGCTCGACCAGCAGCGGCCCAAGGAGGTGGCCTACAACAGCTACCTGCCACCGGAATACTTCGACGTCATCGTGGTGGACGAGGGCCACCGCTCCATCTACACCCTGTGGCGCCAGGTGCTGGAGTACTTCGACGCCTTCATCGTCGGCCTCACGGCCACCCCGGCCAAGCAGACCTTCGGCTTCTTCCACCGCAACCTGGTCATGGAGTACCCCCGCCAGCGCGCGGTGGCCGACGGCGTCAACGTCGACGGCGTGGTCTACGAGATCCGCACCCGCATCACCGAGCAGGGCAGTACCGTGGAGGCGGGCAACGTGGTCATGCGGCGGGACCGCAAGACCCGGGCCGAGCGCTGGGAGCAGCTGGACGAGGACCTGGTCTATGAGGCCCGGCAGCTGGACCGGGAGGTGGTGGCCGAGGACCAGATCCGCACTATAGTGCGCGCCTTCCGCAACCGCCTGTTCACCGACCTGTTCCCCGGCCGCACCCACGTGCCCAAGACCATCGTCTTCGCCAAGGACGACGCCCACGCCGAGCGCATCGTGCGCGTGGTGCGGGAGGAGTTCGGCAAGGGCAACGACTTCTGCCAGAAGATCACTACCGGGTCACCGGCGCCAACGCCGAGGACCTGATCGCCACCTTCCGCAACAGCTACAACCCTCGCATCGCGGTCACCGTGGACATGATCTCCACGGGCACCGACATCAAGCCGGTGGAGTGCCTGCTGTTCATGCGCCTGGTCAAATCTCGGGTGCTCTTCGAGCAGATGGTGGGCCGGGGCACGCGGGTGATCGACACCAACGACCTCTTGGCCGTGACCCCCGACGCGCCCGGCAAGGACCACTTCGTGATCGTGGACGCCGTGGGCATCGTCGAGCATCCCAAGGTCGACCTGGAGCTGCAGCCCGAGGATTTGGATTACGGCGAGTTCTTCAACCGGGGCGGGCGCATCGGCGCCATGCAGGTGCTGGGGCCGCAGTGGATGGCCCTGGTGGAGGAGATGAACGCGGAGCTGGCCGTGGCCTAGGCCGGTTGCCAGGGGAGTGGCGCCGTGCTACAATGGCGGCCAAACCTAGAGTGAGGTAGCACTATGTTTGGCTTCGACCGCATTACTGCTGATCCCGAAATCCTGGGCGGCAAGGCCGTGATCCGGGGCATGCGCATCTCGGTGTCGTTGATCGTCAACCTGGTGGCCAACGGCATGACCCCGGCCGAGATCATCGACGAGTACCCGGACCTGGAGCCTGAGGACATCCGCCAGGCCCTGCAATACGCAGCCTGGACCGCCGAAGACACCATGCATGCGCCGGTGAAGATCGCCACATGAAGTTCCTGCTGGACATGGGGTTGAGCCGTAACACGGCCGAGTTCCTGCGCAGCGGGGGACACGATGCTGTTCATCTGCGAGAGGAGGGCCTCCAGCGGCTTAGCGATGCCCGTATCGTCGAGAAAGCGCTGGCCGAGCGCCACGTGGTTCTAACGCATGATCTGGACTTCAGCCGCATCGTGGCGCTCAGTCGGGGGAATTGCCCAGCGTGATCACGTTTCGTCTGGCCAACATGCGAGCGGGTGAGGTGAACCGCCGGCTGGAGGATGTCCTGTTTCGCTTCTCAAGCGCCCTGGAAGAGGGCAGCCTGTTAGCGTGAACGACGATGCGGTCAGGATTCGCCGACTGCCGGTGGGAAGAACACCGCAATGAACGGCGAGGGGCAGTTGAGACACGATCTACCGGCCAGTTGGGTGTGGACAACCCTTGGCCAAATTGCAGATATAACCCGAAAGCGTGTCCAGCCTCAGGATCATCCGGAGCTTCCGTTTGTTGGCATGGAGCACGTCGAAGCGCACAAGCTCCGAGTGCTCACTACAGTGCCTGCCTCTGGAATGCGCAGCAGCGCCGAGTACTTTGAGCCTGGCGATGTCCTATACGGTTGACTGCGCCCTTATCTGAACAAAGTATTCCACGCTGAATTCGTGGGCTTGTGCTCTGGCGAGTTCATTCCATTCCGGAAAACGCCGTATCTTGACAACAAGTACCTGCTGTACTTTCTCAGCTCGTGGGAGTTCGTCTCCTTTGCGTCTCATCTGAATGAAGGAGATCGACCGCGCGTTAACTTTGACCAGCTTGCCGATTATCCATTTCCCCTTGCCCCCCTCCCCGAACAACACCGCATCGTCGCCGAGATCGAGACCCAGTTCACCCGCCTGGATGCCGGCGTCGCCGCGCTGAAGCGGGTGCAGGCCAACCTGCGGCGCTAAAAGGCCTCGGTGCTGAAGGCTGCCTGTGAGGGGCGTCTCGTGCCTACCGAGGCCGAGCTGGCCCGCCAGGGGGGCCGGGACTACGAGCCGGCCGCCGTGCTGCTGGAGCGCATCCTGGCCGAGCGGCGAGCGAAGTGGGAGGCGGAGAATCCAAAGAGAAAATACAAGGAGCCGGTTGCGCCAGGCACTGTCGATTTGCCTGAGTTGCCGAGGGGGTGGGTGTGGGCGAGCGTCGAGCAAATTGCCACACAAAGGCTTGGCAAGATGCTCGATAGAGCGAAGAACCAAGGCACATTTCGTCCCTACCTGCGCAACATCAACGTTCGATGGTTTGCTTTCGATTTGTCTGACCTCCAGCTGATGCGAGTCACCGATAAGGAACTGAAGGACGTTTCCGTGATTGATGGGGATTTGGTTGTCTGTGAGGGAGGTGAGCCGGGTCGGGCGGCAGTGTGGCACAAGCCTGGCGAGTCAATGGTTATTCAGAAGGCATTGCACCGGCTACGTTTCTTGGGTGCCATCTCACCCTACTTCGTCGCGTTTCGCCTTTATGCAGACGCATCTACTGGTATACTGGAACGATACTTCACGGGGTCAACAATCAAGCACTTCACGGGACAGTCTCTCAAGACATATACGCTTCCTTTGCCGCCTATCGCCGAACAACAGCGAATCGTCGCCGAGCTGGAGCGTCGGCTGTCGTTAGTACAGGAGCTAGAAGCCGCCGTCGTGGCCAACCTGAAGCGCGCCGAGCGGCTGCGGCAGTCGATTCTTAAGCGGGCGTTCGAAGGCCGGTTGGTGCCGCAGGATCCGAGCGACGAGCCGGCGAGCGTGTTGTTGGGGCGAGTGCAATCTCTGGCGCAGTAGGGTCGCTAGTGCTATAATCTCCGAAAGACTCCCTCAGGTAGATGAGACCGTGGAGAACAGCCACATGGACTCGGATGCAATCAAAGAGATAGCCCGGAAGCGCCAGCTGTTCTTTACCGAGCACGCCATCCGTCAAATGATCAGGCGGCAAATCTCGGACGATGAGGTGCGCGATGCAATCTTGTCCGGCGAGGTCATCGAGGATTACCCCGCCGACAAGTACAGCCCGAGTTGTCTTCTACTTGGCGTGACCCAAGCGGGACGCCCCCTCCACGTCCAATGCTCAGCACCGCCTCGCGTGAGAATCGTGACGGTATACGAGCCTGACCCGGCTGAGTGGATTGAGTACCGACAGAGGAGAGGATCATGAACCAGTGTGCCTACTGCGGTGGTGACCTGGTCGAACGGCTCACAACCTTCGTCTATGAGGATGATGGCCAGTTTTGGATTGTCCGTAATGTTCCGGCATTCGTCTGTGCCCGTTGCGGTGAAAAGGAGTACACCCAGGAGACCACACGACGCGTGTTGGCGTTGCTCAAGCAGCCGCCGCGCCCGCAGGAGATCCTGCATGTGCCGGCCTATGAGTTGGTTGCAGCCTAGCACAACACCCCAAGCGAATATAGGGAGGCGTGCGCCCAGGGAGGGATACACTCGGTTCTTACGACGGACAACGCTACATCGTCGCCGAAGCCGAGGCGACTGTCTGTGGCGGCGGAGCGGGCGGTCACGGTCGCTGCCAACCTGAAGCGCGTCGAGCGGCTGGGCCAGGCGATCCTCAAGCGGGCGTTCGAGGGGCGGTTGGCGGCGCAGGATCCGAATGACGACTTGGTTTCCGCGTTGCGACATCGCGTGCGAGCCTGCCGAGCGGTGGATACCGCCGCAAAACCCTAACCGTCCTCACAGAACGTACCAGCCGCGCCTGCCAGCCGGATGGCGAGACGCATACCACAACCCATGCCCACACCAGCGCCCACCGGGCAGCCCTGCTACACCATTACCCCGGCCATCGCGCGCGGGCTCATGGCCGTCGAGGCCGCCCGCGCCGTGGTCGAGCGCACGCCCTTGCCTCCCACGGCTGAGGCCGAGCTGCGCCGCCGGGCCCGGGTGCGCTCTACCCACTACTCCACCCGCATCGAGGGCAACCACCTGACCCTGGACGAGGCCGAGCGCGTCATCGCCGAGGCCGGGGCCACCATCCAGGGCCGCGAGCGCGACGTGCGTGAGGTGCGCAACTACTGGAACGCCTTATTACGCGTCGAGGAGTGGGCCGCCCACGGCCAGCCCCTGACCGAGGACCTGGTCCACCGGCTGCATGCCCTGGTGGAGCACGGCCCCCGTGCCAAACCGACACCCTGGCGCGATGGCAGTCCCTCGCCACCCACCCCCACCACAACACCTACGAGGGCCGCGCCACCGCAGACCTGACCGTGTGGCTCGAGTATTTCGTCGGCGTGCTGGCCCAGGTGTTCGTCCAGGCCCGGGAGGAGGCCTTGCGCCTGGCGGAGCCGCCGCCGCCCATAGAGCCGGAGGCCATCCAGCGCCTGGACAGCCGGGCCCGCCGGGTGTTGGCCCTGTTCGCCACGGCGGACCGCATCACCGCGGCCCAGGTGGCCCAGACCCTGGGCCGCTCCCCGCGCATGGCCCGCAACCTGCTGCAGGGCTGGGTCGCCGACGGCTGGCTGGAGGTGGCCGATCTCTCCCGGCTCAAGCGCGCCCATGCGTTATCGGCAGCTTATCGGCAATACATCGGCAGCTTATCGGCAATGCCGCCGAAATGATCCCTGATGGCCAACAGCCTCTCCGCCACCGTCGTCCAGCGCCTCTGGAACTACTGCAACGTCCTGCGGGACGACGGCGTCTCCTACGGCGACTATGTCGAGCAGCTCACCTACCTGCTCTTCCTCAAGATGGACGACGAGCAGGTGCGTCATCTCGGGAAACCCAGCGCCATCCCCGAGGACCTGAACCGATCGAGCCTGGCGACGCTCAGCGGCGACGAGCTGGAGGTCCACTGCCGCCACATCCTGACCGAGCTAGGCAAGGGCTCCGCCTGATCCCCACCATCTTCCGCACGGCCCAGAACAAGGTGCAGGGCCCGGCCAAGCTGCGCGGCTGATCAAGCTGATCGACGAGGAGACCTGGGTGGGCCTGGGCATCGACGTCAAGGGCGACATCTACGAGGGCCTGCTGGAGAAGAACGCCCAGGACATCAAGTCCGGCGCGGGCCAGTACTTCACCCCCCGGCCCCTGATCCAAGCCATGGTGGACGCCATGCAGCCCCAGCCGGGCCAGACCATCTGCGACCCGGCGGCCGGCACCGGTGGCTTCCTGCTGGCCGCCTATGACTACGTGCAGGGACACAACACCCTCGACCGCGACCAGCAGCGCCACCTGCGCCACGAGGCCCTGCACGGCTGGGAGATCGTCGATAACACCGCCCGCCTGTGCGTGATGAACCTCTACCTGCACGGCATCGGCGTGGACGGCGACCGCAGCCCCATCCACGTGGACGACAGCCTGGCCTCCGACCCTGGCGAGCGCTTCGACATAGTGCTCACCAATCCGCCCTTCGGCAAGAAGAGCAGCGTCACCTACGTCACCGATACCGGCGAGGTCAAGCGGGAGTCCCAGACCGTGATGCGCGACGACTTCTGGACCTCAACCAGCAACAAGCAGCTCAACTTCGTCCAACACGTCAAGACCATC
>JAULUH010000110.1:0-3902 GCA_032111745.1 Anaerolineae bacterium
GGCACTGGTGGCCTCGGCGCCCTCTTCCTTGCTGTAGCCGGCGGCGATGATCTCCTGCAGGCGGCTGCCAATCTGCCCCCGCACCGCCTCGTCGGCGGCGGCGTGGCTGGCACCGGCGATGTACTCGAACTTCTGCTTGCCCAGGTCCGCCTGCATCTGCTTCTGCATGCGGATCACGTCCTGCATGCCGGCATGGGCAACGCGCAGGGCCTCCAGCATCAGGTCCTCGGGCACCTCGTCGGCGCCCGCTTCCACCATCAGGATGGCGTCCTCGGTGCCGGCGACCCGCAGGTCAAGGGTGCTGTTGGCCATCTCCGTGGCCGTGGGATTGAGCACAAACGCTCCGTCCACATAGCCGACCCGCACCGCGCCCACCGGACCCTCCCACGGGACATCGCTGATGGTCAGGGCACAGGAGGCCCCGATGATGGCCAGGATATCGAGATAGGTCTCGCCATCGGCGCTCAGGGCCGTGCAGATCACCTGCACCTCGTTGCGCATGTCCTTGGGGAACAAGGGGCGCAGCGGCCGGTCGGTCAGGCGGGCCGACAGGATGGCCGACTCGGAGGGGCGGCCCTCGCGGCGATAGAAGGAGCCGGGGATGCGGCCTGCAGCGTAGAGCTTCTCCTCGAAATCGACGCTGAGGGGGAAGAAGTCGATGCCCTCGCGGGCATGTTTGGAGCCGGTAGCGGTGGCCAATACCACCGCGTCGCCGGAGCGCACGGTGACGGCGCCGCCGGCCAGGTTGGCCAGGGTGCCGGTCTCCACGATGATCTCGTGGTCGCCGACCTGGCTGCTATACTGATGTTTCTGAATAGACACGTGGTTAGTCCTTTCGTGTTCTGAGCTGCTGCCAGGGCAGAGCGCCCACTCCGGCAGCCGGTCTACGCGACAACACCCGTGATCGTCGACCACGGGTGCCGGCTGTGCTCAGAGGCCAGGGACTGGGGAGTGGCGCCAACACCCGCAAGGGTTGGCGCCACTCCCCAATACCTGAGTCCCCTGCAGCGCGAAGCCAGCCAAAGGGGGTGGCGCGAGGCCTGGCAGATTGGTGTACTAGACGGAGAGATTACTCGTCGAAAAACAGATCGGGTAGGCAGGCCTGGAAGGACCCGGCTACCCGACCCCTGTGGGCTATTTGCGCAGTCCCAGTCGCTCGATCAACTGGCGGTAGCGGGCCTGGTCTTTGTGACTCAGGTACACCAGGTGACGCCGGCGCTGGCCGACCAGCTTGAGCAGCCCCCGGCGGGAGCTCTCGTCGTGCTTGTGTGCCTTGAGGTGCTCGATGAGCTCGTTGATGCGCATGGTCAGCAGCGCAACCTGCACCTCAGGGGACCCGGTATCGTTCGAATGTACCTGGTATTCCTTGGTGATGGTATCTTTCTCTTCCTTGGTGAGAGTCACTTTTTTCTCCTTGTGCCTTTCCCTAACTCCGACCTTGCCAGGGCACCGCTGGAATACCACGGCGCATGCCCTAGCCACAACAAACTATATTATAGCATAATTGGCGCCCGGCCACAAACTGAGCGCTGAAGCTCAATTCGAACGCCTGTTCTTATCCCCCAACGTGGTACGCACTGCTGCTGGCGCTCAGGCGATGCGTTTCACCATGGTCAGCGTGTTGCCAGCCTCGTGGTCGAACTCGAAGCGTACTTCGTCCATCAAGCTGCGCATGAAGTGCAGCCCCAGGCCCCCAATCTCGCGTTCGGAGAGGCTCCCAGAGAGAGCCGGTGCCATGACCTGCGCCGGATTGAACGGCTGGCCGCGGTCGTGCAACCGCACGACTAAATGGTCGCCGTTGCGGTAGCAGCTGATGCGAATCTCGCCGCCGCCGCCGCGATAAGCGTGCTCGATCACGTTCGTGCAGGCCTCGTCCGTGGCCAGCTCACAGGCAAACACGGCGTCGTCGGATAGGCCGGCGGCGATGCAGCGCGCGCGCACGAAATCCAGCACACGCGGCAGGTTGGCCAGATCACTGGTGATAACGAGTTCCTGCATGTCCATAGGCAGGACCGAAGGGGATGGCGCTGGCGTGATTACCAGTCTCCTACAGCCTCGGTGACAGTGGGGTAGATCTTGAACAGCTCGGTGACCCCGGCCAGCTCAAAGACATCCATGATCCGGGGCTGCATGGTGGCCAGGTAGACGTTGCCGCGGTTCCACTTCTTGGTGGCCTTCATCTTGGAGATCATGACCCGCAGAAACGCGCTGCTCACATACTCCACATCGCTCATGTCGACGACGAAGCGGTAGTTGCCCTGGTTGATCTGTTCGTCGAGCGCGGCCTCTACGGCGACGGCCTTGCTGCTGTCGATGCGCCCGCTCAGCTTGACGAGCACACAGCGCTTGAGCTCCGAGACATCAATGGTAAAGTCTGTCATGGGCACCTCCATAGGGGGCTGCAGCCAACCACAACTGCGCGAGCTCAGGAGGCCAGGGCCTGCTGGAAGCTCGCCACCGCGGCCTGGCGGCTGTCGTAGATTCCGATCACCTTCGATAGGCCGGCCAGCGCCAGCACCTCGACTACCCGCGGGCTGGGCGCAGCCAGCCGGACGTCGCCCTGGTCCCGGGCGCGCGATTGCTTGATGGCGCTGATCAGCACCCGCAGGCCGGCGCTGCTCATCTCGGTCACATCAGCCAGGTCGAGCACCACGTTGCGCGGCTGGCGATCGGTGATCAGGGGCTGCAGTGCGGCCTCCAGCTCTGGCGCGGTCTTGCTGCCGACGTATCCGCCGACATCGACGATGGTGCAGTTCCCGGCCGGAATGACCTTGATTTCCATAGTTGCGGCGAGTATACCACAATGGGCTGCAAAACCCTAAGCCGGGGTCCAGCGCTCAGGGCCGGGCCGGCAGCGCGGCCGGCTGCGCCCGCTCGATCAGGATAGCCGCCATGGCCAGTCCTACGTAGATCCAAAACAGCACCACCATGTGGGGATAGGCCAGGTTGAACAGGTAATGGTCCAGGAGGCCGCTGATCAGCACCCCGGCGATGGCGCCGCCCAGCCCCAGGAGCAGGGCTTCCCGGCGGTCGTCGGCCAGGCCGGCCCGCACCGTGCGCAGGAAGGCGACAAAGAAGACGACCATGCACAGCAGGAAGGCTGCCAGCCCCACCAGGCCAGCCTGCTCGGCGATGAGCAGGTAGACATTGCTGACGCCGATGTAGAGGTCGATGTCCGGCGTGCCGCTGAAGCCGACGCCGAACACGGGGTAGCGGGTGATGAGCTCGAGCGCGTCCCTGTACTCGCCGAAGCGCATCTGGGTGGCCAGGTCCTCGCCCTGGATGCCCTGCATGAAGCGCACCACGTAGGCCTGGGCCTGGGGCAGGATGAGCAGGAGGGCCAGGCCACCGAGGGCGACCAGCACCAGCCTGCGATAGCGCAGCACCGCCACCAGCAGGATGGCTACCGCCAGCCCGATCAGGGCGCTGCGGGAGTAGGTCAGGTAGAGGCACAGGGCCTCGACGGCGAACATCAGGCCCACCAGCCAGCGCGGGAAGAGGGGCCGCCGTGCCACCAGCTGCGGTGCTGACAGGCCGGCGAAGAGGATCAACATGCCGCCGTAGGTGTTGGGATCGATGGCAGTGCCGATGGCCCGCATGGGGTTGGCCGGGTCATCCTCGATGTAGCGCAAGGCGCCGTAGCCGCCTGGGTAATCGAAGCGGGTCAGGGCATTCAGCACGCGCACGGTCCAGGCCTCGGGGATGGCGTAGAAGATGACGCCAATCAGGGCGGCCAGGGCGCCGGCCACCAGCAGGGCGCGACCTATGGCCTCCAGGTCAGCCTGCTCCCGCACGATGTTGACCACCACGAAGAACATCAGCACGCCGCCGACGACCTCGGCAAAGCGTCGGATGGTGGTGACGCTGGGCTGGGCGTTGCTGCTGCCGAGGGCAAAGGAGAA
>JAULUH010000111.1:0-11583 GCA_032111745.1 Anaerolineae bacterium
GCAAGGCGGAGACGGCGGCGATGCTGGCGGCGCTGCCGCCGGAGCTGGTGGCGCGCAAGGGAAGCTATGTGCGCCTGGGGCGGGGGCTGATGCAGCTGACCCTGGCCCACGTGCACGAGCATGCGGTGCAGATCAGGGAAGCGATCCAGGCGGCCAGGGGCTGACGCAGACCAGGCCAGGTGGCCAACAATGGCCAGGGCGACCTGGGAGAGGTGACCATGGCGCAGACGCAGCGGCGACTGCTGGTGGTGGCGACGGGGGGCACGATCGCCATGCGCGTCGACGCGGCCAGTGGCGGGGCCGTGCCGGCGCTATCCGGGGCCGAGCTGGTGGCGGCGGTACCGGGGCTGGCCGCGCTGGGGCAGATTGAGGTGGAGGAGTTCGGCAATATCCCCAGCGAGCGCATGCGGCCGGAGACCTGGCTGCACCTGGCGGGCCGGGTACAGGAGGTGGTGGCCGCAGGGGCCGCGGACGGGGTGGTGGTGTTGCACGGCACGGATACGATGGAGGAGACGGCGTTCTTCCTGGACATCACGGTGCCGACCGAGGTGCCGGTGGTGTTCACCGGGGCGATGCGGGCGGCTTCGGATCCGGACCCAGACGGGCCGGCGAATATCTTCGATGGGGCGGTGGTGGCGGGGCATGCGGAGTCGCGCGGACGGGGTGTGCTGATCGTGATGCATGGCGAGATTCACTCGGCGCGGCGGGTGACGAAGATTGACACGTCGGATGTGAACGGGTTCGACTCGGTGATGCCGCCGGACCTGGGACGGGTGTGGGAGGGCGCGGTGAGGTTCAGCAACACGTGGACGCCGCGGGTGCACGTGCCGTTGCCGGAGCACTTGCCCCGGGTGGACATCGTGCCGATGTATGCGGGGGTGGACGACTTTGCGCTGGCCGCGGCCCTGGGGCGCGGGGCGCGGGGCCTGGTGATCGCAGGGGTGGGCGCGGGGAATGTGAACGAGGATCTTTATAATGGGATCCGGGGGGCGCTGCAGGCGGGGGTGCCGGTGGTGATCTCGAGCCGGGTGCCGTATGGAGGGGTGCGGCCGATCTACGCGTATGCGGGTGGGGGGCTGGCGCTGGTGAGGGCGGGGGCGATCTTCGCGCAGGATCTGAACCCGCAGAAGGCGCGGGTGTTGTTGATGGCGGGGCTGGGGGCAGGGTATGGACAAGGGGAGCTGGCGAGGTTGTTTGGGGTGTAGGGTAGCGGAACACGGACCGACACGGACTCCGGAGATGAACCGCAAAGGCGCAGAGGACGCCAAGGGGAAACAGGGCCAGAGGAGTCCGGAGGAGACTCCGGAGATGAACCGCAAAGGCGCAGAGGACGCCAAGGGGAAACAGGGCCAGATGAGTCCGGAGGAGACTCCGGAGGTGAACCGCAAGGGCGCCGAGAGCGCAAAGCCAGGCACTGGATGAGAGGAGTCCGGAGGAGAACCAGAACTGAACGGCTGCGGCGCGGAGAGGGCGGAGGAGACATTGAACCGGAGGAGAGGGAACTGAGGCGCGGATGGGGCCCAGGCCTTGGGTTGGGGCTGATGGGCGGTCAGGCCCAAACGTAGGTGCGACGGGTGAAGCGGGACTGGTGGGTGAGGTAGGCGACTTCGGCGGCGAGGGAAGCGGTGAGGGCCAGGGCGGCGGTGATGACGCCGGGGAAGGGGAGAAGGCGGGATCCGGCGAGGACGGCGGCCAGGAGGACGAGGATGTTGACGACGGTGGCGATGGTGATGGCCCCGGTGCGGCCGAAGTGGATGAGCGCACCGCGTTGCCAGGAGATCAGGGCGGTGAGGCCGGGGACGAGGACGAGCATGAGGGCGCCCTGGCGGGCCAGGGCGGCCAGTTCGGGCGAGAGGCCAGCCACGCCGCGAAACCAGAGGTTGGCCAGGGGGGTCAGGGTGACGACGGCCATGAAGGTGGTGAGGGCGAGGGCCAGGGTGTAGGAGAAGCGCCGCAGGGCCTGGTAGCTCTGGAGGTCGGCCAGCAGGGCGACGACCACCTCCTGGAGGGCGACGCCTCCGCTGCGGGCCAGGAAGAGAAGGCCATTGATGACGGGCCACACGGCCAGGGACTCCAGGGGCATGGGCGAGCGGCTGAGGCCCAGGCTGACGATGGGCTGTCCGGCGAGGGTGATGAAGGAGGTCATGGCCAGGGGCAGGTAGAAGCGAAGCAGGTAGGGCCAGGTCAGGATGGGCACGGAGGGGGGGTTGGCCGGCACCTGGTAGCGGACGGTTTTGCGGGATAGGGCGAAGGCGGCGACGGCGTCGGCGATGACGCCGGCGCTGACGGCGAGGCCGGCCAGGCTGGCACCGGGGAGGGTACCGATGGGGAGGCCAGCCAGGGCGGCGTCGGGGTTGGTGTTGACGGCGAGGCCGGCCAGGGCGACGGTGGCGGTGGTGGCCAGGCGGATGGCGGTGCTGATGCTGACGGCGGCGGTGCGGCCGTGGCGGATCATGACGCCGTGCCAGAAGCGGCGGTAGGCGATGGCGCCGGACCAGGGGACCATCAGGAGGAAGGCCATGCGGCTGGGCTCGACCACGGCAGGGGGAGCGCCGACCAGGCCGCCGACGATGAGGCCGTAGAGCGGGGTCACGGCGATGAACAGGTGGAGGGCCATCAATCCCCAGGCCAGGAGGTGGACGAAGCGCATGAGCAGCCGGTAGGATTGCTGGCTGCGGGCCAGTGCCGTGCTGAGAGTGAGGAACATGATGACCGGGCTTTCGACGATGAGAGCCAGGGCGAAGGTGAGGCCCCAGGCGGCGAGGTTGAGCTTGGGCTCAGGCAGGCGCGCGATGACGGCGCTAAGGGTGGGCTGCTCCAGGGCCATGAGCAGCCACATGGTGGCGAGGGGCAGGTAGAAGTGGACGATGCGGGGCTGGGAGAGGCCGGCTGAGGTCGTGGGTGGCTCCGTAGGATAGTGGGCGCGCGGGTTGGTCAGGGGGTAGGGAGGCTCCTGCCCAGGGTGGGGCGGTGGATTGGTCGAAGGGGGTGGCCTGGCTTATTGGCCTAGATGAAAGCGGCGAGCTGAGTGCCGGCCTCTTCCTGGAGGGCAATGAGCAGGTCCTGGTATCTCTGCGGGGAGAGCATGGACTTCATCTCGCCGAGCATGAAGAAGAGCCACTGGGACTGCTCCTGGGCGGGCTTGAGGGCGATGAGCTCGGCGGCGGTCTGCAGCATTTCGGTGATGGTGGGGTCGTAGGGTGTGGTGGGCATGGTTGGGCTCCGGGAGGGTGTGTGGGTTGGTGTGAAACCTATTCTAGGCAGAAGGGTGGGGGCTGTCAAAGACAGGTTTGGTCCAACTATCCTTCGCTCTCTCCTCATGCACGGCGAGATCCTTCGCTGGCGGCTCGTACCGCATGTCTTTTGGCATCCCTCATGCCGCTCAGGATGACCCAATCATGGGTGGTCCGCATGGTGCACAGGATGACCCAATCATGGGCGTCCTTACGGCGCGCGGGGCGGCACTATCATGGACGTGCTCACGGTGTGCAGGGCGACACTATTGTGGGCGCTCCCCATGCCGCCCAGCGATTGCGCGGACGCTGCCGATGCGGTGATCCTTACGATGTCACGCTGAACGGGTCTGGCGGACTTCGCCGTTGGCACACACAGCGTTCGCGATCAGCCATGGTTCGTTGACACACGCAGCGCCAGTGAAGCGTCTCTCCGGGCCAGGCGGAGGATGGCGATGAGGTGGTTTGGAGCAAGTTGTTAATGCGTCTACAATAGGCGGGAGTGGCCTGGCTGTGGGCCGTGGGCAGGTGGATGAAAGAGGTCTTATCCTGTGAGTGCACAAGCGGCGGTTCCTCCGGTGCCGGGACTGAGCGAGGCTGAGGCAGAGGCGCGGCGGGCGCGGGGGCTGGGGAACACGATTCCGCCGGCGACGAACCGGACTTACGTACAGATACTCAAGGACAATGTCTTCACGTTCGTCAACAACGTGATTTTCTTGCTGGCACTGGCGCTGGTGGCGGTGGGCCGGCCGGTGGACGCGTTGGTGTCGGTGGCGGTGATCGGGACGAATATCGTGGTCAGCGTGGTGCAAGAGGTGCGGGCGAAGCGGGTGCTGGATCGGATTGCCCTGCTCACCCGGCCGACGGCCAGCGTGGTGCGGGACGGCCAGCTGAAGGAGGTGCCACCGGAGGAGGTGGTGGTGGGGGACATCCTGCGGGTGGGGCCGGGGGACCAGGTGCTGGTGGACGGCACCATCGTGGGCGAGGGACGGATGCAGGTGGACGAGTCGGCACTGACCGGGGAGTCGGATCCGATCCCCAAGCAGGCGGGGGACGTGGTGTATTCGGGCAGCTTCTGCGTGAGCGGCGCGGCCTATTTCGAGGCGGAGAAGGTAGGCGAGGAGAGCCAGGCCAGCCAGATGACGGCCGGGGCGCGGGCGTTCCGGCGGGTGTTGACACCCCTGCAGCAACAGGTCAACCTGACGATCCGGCTGATCCTGGCCATGGTGGTGTTCATGCAGGTGGTGCTGATCGCCAACAACCTGATCAAGCGCATGCCCCTGCCGGAGAGCATCTCGCAGTCGACGGTGGTGGTGGGGCTGATCCCCAACGGGCTGTTTGTGGCGATCGCGGTGGCCTATGCTATGGGGGCGGTGCGCATGGTGCGCTTTGGGGCGCTGGTGCAGCAGTCCAATGCGATCGAGTCGTTGAGCAACGTGGATGTGCTGTGCCTGGACAAGACGGGCACCCTCACAACGAATTGCCTGCATTTGCACGGTCTGTATCCGATCGGGATCACGGAGGAACGGCTGAGGGTGGTGCTGAGCGCCATGACCTGCGGGTCCAGCGCGCCCAATAAGACCAGCAAGGCTATTGCGGATGGCCTGCCGGGGGAGCCGGTGGTGGCGGTGGCCGAGGTGCCGTTTGGGTCTGACCGCAAGTGGAGCGCCATGGCCTTCGCGCAGTCGGAGCTGTACGGTGTCTACGCGCTGGGGGCGCCGGAGATGATGCGGCCCGCGCTGGCCGACGGGGGGGGAGAGGGCTCGGCGACCTGGGAGGAGGTGGGCCGGCAGGCCGCGGCCTGGACGAGCCAGGGCCTGCGGGTGCTGCTGGTGGCCCATTACCCGGAGCCGGGCGGGCTGGTGAGCGAGGGCGAGGAGGTCCGGCTGCCCCAGGGGATGGTGGCGGTAGGCCTGGTGAGCCTGGGCGACGAGATGCGGCCGGAGGCGCGCGAGACGCTGGCAAGCTTCATGGCCAACGGGGTCAGTCCGAAGGTGATCTCCGGGGATCACCCGGAGACGGTGGCGGCGCTGGCGATGCAGGCCGGGCTGGGGCCGGGGGTGAGGCTGGTGTCGGGCCTCGAGCTGGCGGAGATGGACGAGGATCAGTTCCGGCGGGCAGCCAACGACGCCACGATCTTCGGGCGGATCACGCCGGAACAGAAGGAGGCGCTGGTGGACGCGCTACGGGGGAACGGGCATTATGTGGCCATGATCGGCGACGGGGTGAACGACGTGTTGTCCTTGAAGAAGGCCAACCTGGGGGTGGCGATGCAGAGCGGCAGCCAGGCGACTCGCAGCGTGGCGGACATCGTGCTGGTGAACGACTCGTTTGCGGCACTGGCCCCGGCGGTGGCGGAGGGGCAGCGCATCGTCAACGGCATGCAGGACGTGCTAAAGCTGTTCCTGACCCGCATCGCGGCGATGGCGCTGGTGATCATCACGGCGCTGGTCGTCGGCATCTTCCCCATCAACATCCGCCATGGCACGGTGCTGACCCTGTGGACGGTGGGCATTCCGACGGTGCTGCTGGCCTATTGGGCACCTTCCGGCCAGCGCTACCGGCAGACCCTGGTGCGGAGCCTGGTGCACTTCGTGCTGCCGGCGGCGATCCTGTCCAGCCTGTTCGGCCTGGTGGTGTTCTACGGCCCGATCATCTACCGGCTGGCGGGCAGCGGGACGAGCTGGGCCGAGTCCGGCCCGGCCTTCGCCGGCCTGGTGCTGGTGGGGCAGACCGCGCTGACCAGCTTCCTGGTGCTGACGGGGCTGTTGCTGGTGGTGTTTGTGGAGCCGCCGACGCCCTGGTGGGTGGGGGGGGATGTGTTCAGCGGCGACTGGCGGCCGGCGGCGCTGGCTGGCGGGCTGGCCCTGGGCTATGTGGGGATCATGGCGATGCCGGCGGTGCGCAACTTCTTCAACCTGCAGGTGCTGGATGCCACCACTGTGCTCTTGGTAGTGGGGTGCACGCTGCTGTGGATGTTGCTGGTGCGGGCGGCCTGGCGCGGGTGCTGGCTGGAGCGGTTCCTGGGAGTGGCATAAGTGGCGATGAGTGCGGTGGTCACGGAGAATCAGAAGTGGTTGGGGCGGGTGGCGGTCCTGTTGGCGTTTGGCTATGTGACCGCGGTGTCGCTGGCGACCCAGGGGGCGGCGAGCCTGGGGCCGGCGCTGGGGGTGCCGGGCCTCGGCGCGAGCAGTGCGGCGGGCCTGACCGCGGCGCAGGGGCTGGCGTTGGGGATGCCTCTGGCGATCCTCGGACTGGCCTGGCCTACGCCGCGCTACCGGGCGATCTTCCAGAGCTGGGCGGTGGCGGCAAGCTTTCTGCTGTTGCTGAGCCTGTCCAGACTGGCCCCGGCGACGCAGGGGCAGCTGGCGGCAGTCGTGCAGTTGGCCATGACCGTGGTCTTCATCGTAGGGATGTGGCTACTGGCGCGGGGGCCGGGGCGGGTGCTGCCGGCGGCCGAGCCGACCGGCCTGTTCCTGGCGTTGGCAATAGGGATGGCCTTCGCCATCCCATGGATCGCGCAGGGCGCGCTGGGCTCGCCGCTGGATGCGCTGCTGGCCCTGGCGCTGGGGCTGGCCTTTGGCGCGGCGGTGGCGCAGGTGCTGAGCCGGTTCTGGCTGCCCGTGCTGGAGGTCGATAGCCGGGGCCCGGCCCGGGATACCCTTACCGGCGGCTTCGTGGCCGGCACGGCCCTGCTGATTATGGCAGGGGGGCTCGGCATCAACGGCCTGCAACTGGCGCTGATGCTGGCGCTGCCGTGCCTGGGCTTCGCGGCGATAGGCCTGGCCGGGCTGGGCCGGGCGCCGGCCTCGGCGGCCAACAGGCGGTCCATGGCCCTGCTGTTGGGAGTGGCCGCGGCGGCACCGCTGCTGTTTGTGGACAGCGACGGGATGGCGGTGCAGGTGTTGGACAGCATCCTCGGCGAGGCGTACGCGGCGGTGGGGGCCGCCACGGTGATCGGCTGGCTGGCCGGCCTGCTGATGGTGGGCAGGAGCCGGCAGCTGGCGGGGTTTCGCCCCAGTGCGGCCTGGCCGGCGCTGGCGGGAGCGCTGGCGGTGGGGGCAGTGGTGGTGTATGCGACGGGAGGCCAGACAGGCTTTCACGGGGACCGGCTGTTCGTGATCCTGAAGGAGCAGGCGGACGTGTCGGCGGCGGCGGAGATCGCGGACTACGACGTGCGGCGGCAGACGGTGTACCAGCAGTTGACCGGGCACGCGGCGGCCAACCAGACGGGGCTGCGGCGGGCGCTGGACCGGCTGCGGCTCGGCTACACGCCCTACTACCTGGTGAATGGGCTGGAGGTGCGGGGTGGGTTGCCGGTGCGGCTGTGGCTGGCGACGCGGCCGGAGGTGGATCGGGTGCTGCCGAGCCCGCGGCTGCGGCCGGCTAACCGCCCGCCAGCGGAGGCGCGCGGGCAGGCAGCGCGGCCGGAGGCGCCGGCCTGGAACCTCACCTCGATCGGGGCCGACCGGGCCTGGGAGGAGCTGGGGGTGCGGGGAGCCGGCATCGTGGTGGGGCAATCGGATTCGGGTGCCGAATGGCGGCACGACGAGCTGCGGGATGCCTACCGGGGCGCGGGTGGGCAGCACGACGCCAACTGGCTTGACCCGTGGAACGGGACGGCGGCGCCGGTGGATGCCAACGGCCATGGCACGCACACGCTGGGCTCGGTGTTGGGCAACCGGACGGGGGTGGCGCCGGATGCGACCTGGTTTGGCTGTGCGAACCTCTATCGCAACCTGGGCAACCCGGCGCTGTACCTGGATTGCCTGCAGTTCATGCTGGCGCCCTACCCGCCAGGGGGGGACCCCCTGGCCGACGGCGATCCCTTGCGGTCGGCCCACGTGCTGAACAACTCCTGGGGCTGCCCGCAGGCGGTGGAGGGATGTGACCCGGCGTCTCTCCAGCCAGCGGTGGATGCGCTGCGGGCGGCGGGGCTGTTCGTGGTGGCCTCGGCGGGCAACGAGGGTCCGGCGTGCAGCACGCTGGAGGATCCGTTGGCGCTGTACGACAGCGCGTTTACGGTGGGCGCGATCGACGTGGCTGGCAACCTGGCCTTCTTCAGTAGCCGGGGTCCGGTGCTGGGGGACGGCAGCGGCCGCACCAAGCCGGACATCGTGGCGCCGGGGGTGGACGTGCTGTCGGCGTACCCGGGCAACAGCTACGAAGCCAGCAGCGGCACGTCGATGGCGGGCCCGCACGTGGCCGGGGTGGTGGCGCTGATGTGGTCGGCCAATCCCACGCTGATCGGGGATATCGAGGCCACAGAAGAGATCCTGACCCGCGCGGCCTGGCCGTTCACAGGGTCGGTGGAGGCCACGGTCTTCGGCCTGGCCCCGGAGCTCGAGGGCAGGCCGGAGGCGGCCGGGGAGCTGGCGGTGGTAGGACAGCCGGGGATCGTGTGTGGGCGTGGCCTCGAGGCCACGCCCAACGACTATGCTGGCTACGGGGTGCTCGACGCGTATGCGGCGGTGCAACTGGCGCTGGCGGCGGGAGAGCCATGAGCGGGGCCAAGGGTAGACAGGAGCGGGGACGATGAGCAGCAGGCGCCGGGCAGGCGGGTGGGTGATCGCCGGGGCGATCATCCTGTGGACGCTAGGCCAGAGTGCCGTGGTGGCCGCAGGGCCGGTGCCCCCGGCGGGCCGGGCGGCGGAGGCGCGGCCGTTGAGCGAGGTGAAGCAGATCGACCTGCCGCCGCTGGACAACCGGGCGTTGCTGGCGGAGGAGATGGGGCGGGCGGGGCCGGGCGTGGCCCCGCGCTTCGCCGTGGCGCGAGAGGTGACGGTGAGCCCGCGGCGGGATGGGACGTGGGAGACCCTGCCTGACGGCGGCAGGCTATGGCGGGTGCGGCTGCGCTCAGGCGGGGCATTGTCGTTGAACCTGGGCTTTGCCCGCTATGGCATGCCGGATGGGGGGCAGTTGCTGATCACCACGCCGGACTATGGCACGGTGGTGGGCCCATTCACGGCGGCGGACAACGAGGTCCACGGCCAGCTATGGACGCCGGTGGTGCCGGGCGCGGAGGTGGTGGTGGAGGTGAGCCTGCCGGCGGCGGCGGTGCCGGAGTTGGAGCTGGAGCTCAGCTTTGTCAACCACGGTTACCTGGAGCCGGGCAAGGCGCTGGCGTCGGGGTCCTGCAACGTGGATGTAGCGTGCTCGGCGGCCGACGGGCTGCCGCAGGTGGATCCGTGGCGCAGCGAGATACGCTCGGTGGCGCGGCTGGTAGTGGGGGGGATCTACTATTGCACAGGGTTCCTGGTCAACAACACGGCCCAGGACCGGCGTCCGCTGCTGATGACGGCCTACCACTGCAACCTGAATGCGGGCAATGCGGCGTCGCTGGTGGCGACCTGGGAGTACCAGAACTCCACGTGCCGGTCGCCGGGTAGCGAGGCCAGTGGAGAATCTGGCGATGGGAACCTGGACAGCTTCAACACGGGAGCGGTGTGGCGGGCAGGCTATGCGGCCTCGGACTTCACGCTGGTGGAGCTGGACGATCCGGTGGACCTGGTGGAGGGGGTGTTTTGGGCCGGGTGGGACGTCACGCCGGTGGATGCGAGCTCGGCGGTGACCATCCATCACCCGGGGGGGGAGGAGATGCGGATCAGCTTCGAGGACCAGCCGGTGGCCACCACGTCCTACCTGGGCACCTTGTCGCCGGGGGACGGTAGCCACCTCCGGGTGGCCGACTGGGACCTGGGCACGACGGAGCCGGGCTCCTCGGGCGCGCCGCTGTTCAACCAGGCCCGGCGGGTGGTGGGCCAGCTGCACGGCGGGTACGCGGCGTGCGGCAACAACCTATCGGACTGGTACGGCCGGCTGGCGGCCTCGTGGGCGGGTGGGGGCACGCGGGAGAGCCGGCTGCGAGACTGGCTGGATCCGGCGGGCACGGGAGCGCTGGTGCTGGATGGGCTGGCGGACACGGCGGCCTTTCGTATCGCGATGGCGCCGGGGGAGAGGGCGGTGTGTGCGCCGCAGGAGGCCCGGTACACGGTGGACGTGCAGCCGGAGCCGGGGTTCAGCGGCCAGGTCGACCTGAGCGCGCGGAATCTGCCGGCAGGGGCGACGGCCGGGTTCAGCGCGAACCCGGTGGCACCGCCGGCGGCCAGCCAGCTGGCCATCGGCAATATGGCCGGCGTAGTGCCGGGAAGCTATGCCGTCCAGGTGGTGGGCCGGTCGGGGCCGGTGGAGCGGACGGCGGAGGCCAGGATGGAGGTGTTTGCGGGCCGGCCGGCGGCGCCCGGGCTGGTGGCGCCGGCGGACGGTGAGAGCGGGGTGGCGCTGCGGCCGGCGTTGTCGTGGCAGGCGGCGGCGGGGGCGGGAACGTACACGGTGCAGGTGGCGACGGATGTGGGCTTTGCCAACGTGGTGCGGGTGGTGGCGGGGGTGGGGGGCACCAGCACGACGCTGCAGGAGGATTTGAGCAGCAGCACCACCTATTTTTGGCGGGTATGGGCGGACAACGCGTGCGGCACGGGCAGCGCGGCGGCGGCGCGGCGGTTCACGACGATGGCAGTGCCGGGGCAGTGCGGGCCGGGGCTGGTGCCGGAGTTGAGCTACCGGGAGGACTTTGAAGCGGGAGGGGCGGGGTGGACCCATGGCGGGGAGGGGGACAGCTGGGCGATCGTGGCTGAAGGCGGAGCGCGGGGGCGTGTGTACGATGCGGACGCGCCCGGCTTTGTCACGGACCAGTGGCTGGCATCCCCGGCGCTGCAGGTGCCGGCGGACCGGTCGGACGTGACGCTGTCGTTTTGGAACAGCCAGAGCATGGAGGCGCGGCAGGATGGCTGTTTCGATGGGGGGGTGCTGGAGCTGTCGCTGGACGATGGGCGAATCTGGCAGGAGGTGGGGAGCGGGCTGTTGTCGGATCCGTACGATGGGGTGATATCGGCGAATTACGGCAACCCATTGGGGGGGCGGGAGGCGTGGTGCGGGGATCCGCAGGATTGGCTGAAGAGCGTGGTGGATCTCAATGCGTATGCGGGGGAGGCGGTGCGGGTACGGTGGCGGGTGGGGACGGATAGCTCGGTGGGGCGGGCGGGGTGGAGCGTGGACGAGGTGGTGGTGCAGGGATGCCGGCCTTATGAACCGAACGGCGATTTGCCGTGGCGGAAGGTGTTTGGGTTGGTGTATCGGAGGTAGGGGGAGAGAGGGTGGGTGGCGGAGTTGTGGAGCAGCGAAGCATATGGCGCGGAAGTGCGAAGGCCCACGAGAAGCGCGGACGCCGGAGCGGAACACGGACGAATACGGACGAACACGGACTCCGGAGCTTACCGCAGAGGCGCGGAGGACGCAGAGGGGAGAGAGGATCGGAGGAGCCGGAGCGGAACACGGAGCGGAACACGGACGG
>JAULUH010000112.1:0-15988 GCA_032111745.1 Anaerolineae bacterium
GTTGCTGGATCCGGCTTCACCATGATCGCCTACCTCGACCTGCCCTCGGGCCTCTCCGGTGACATGATGTTGGGCTGTCTCCTGGATGCTGGTTGGCCACTGGAGGCGTTGCAGGAAACATTGCAACGCCTGTCTCTGCCCCCAGGCTCCTGGTCGATCCAGCGCCAGCCCGTGATGCGGGGACCACTGGCCGCTATTCTCGCCGTGGTCCGGGTGGCCGAGGCCGCCCCTCTCCGCTCCTTGAGCGATGTCCACCAGATCGTGGAGCACGCGGATTTGCCGCAGCCGATCAAGGACCGGGCCATGGCGGTATTTTTTCGCCTGGCCGAAGCCGAAGCTACCGTCCACGGTATCCCAGTCGAGCAGGTCCACTTCCACGAGGTCGGCGCCCTCGACGCCATCGTTGATGTCGTCGGTGCTGCCGCAGGCCTGGACGCGCTGGGTATCGAGCATCTCTATGCCTCCCCTGTGCCCATAGGCCACGGCTGGGTCGAGACCAACCATGGCCTGCTACCTGTCCCGGCGCCAGCCACCCTGGCCCTCCTGGCGTCCGTGCATGCACCCGTGCAGCCCGCCCCAGGCGCCGGTGAGCTGGTGACGCCAACCGGTGCTGCATTGTTGGCCACATGGGCCACCTTTGCGCAGCCACCGATGCGGCTCTTGCGCGTCGCCACCGGCGCCGGCCAACGCCAGCTCGACTGGCCCAATGTGGCCCGGCTTTGGCTGGGCGAACCATCGATGGGCGGGTCTCTGATCCTCCTGGAGACCAACATCGACGACATGAACCCGGAGCTCTACGCTGCCGTCACTCGCCGCCTGCTCGAGGCCGGTGCGCTTGATGTATGGCTGACCGCGATTCAGATGAAAAAAGGGCGACCTGGCGTTCTGCTCAGTGTGTTGGCCTCCCATGATCTGGAACCTGAGTTGGCCGGCCTGATACTGCGCGAGACCACCACCCTCGGCCTCCGTGTGCTTCCGGTACGGCGCTGGGAAGCTGGCCGGCAGCTCCGCGAGGTCGAGACCGCCTTCGGAATGGTCAGGGTGAAGCTCAAGCAGCTCGATAGCCAGGTGGTAGCCGCCGTCCCGGAATACGAGGACTGCGCGATCCTCGCCGAGGCGGCAGACGTGCCCACACGCCAGGTCTACGAGGCAGCCCAGGCCGAAGCACACCGGCGCTTTCTGGCCTGACGGGCAGCGCAAGAAGGGGAACCATCATGGATCACCTGAAGCTTGACCTAATCAACCCCACGTCTCCTCTGCGCCAGGTGCAGCCGGGACAGCGGCCACGCGGCCCCCGCGTCTTTCGCTTCTCCATGCTTTCCAGCCTCTACGTGGCGGCCTGCCTGCCGCCATACGTCGAAACCCGGATTGTCGACGAGGACGTCGAGCCGCGGATGCCGCGCCCTGTTCGTGGGTCTGGAGTCCCTTTCCGAGGACAACTTGCGCTCCTGGAAGAAGCGCGGCAATCTCGGCCAGGACTATCTGGCCGCCGTGCAAAGGCTCCACGCCGCCGGAATCGCCATCTATACCGGCTTTGTCTTCGGCGCCGACGCCGATACCCCAGACGTCTTCCCACGCACCCTGGACTTCCTCCTGGAAGCCAACGTCGATTGCCTGCAGGCCACCCGAATGACGCCCTTCCCCGGGACGCCTCTATTCGCCGAGATGGATCGGCAGGGGCGGATCCTGGATCGGGAATGGAGCCACTACGACTTTGGTCACGTCGTGTACGAGCCCGTGCATATGAGCCGGGAGACCCTGGATGAAGGGGTAGCATGGGTGCAAAGCCAGTTCTATGCCCGGCGCTCCATCGCCCGCCGGGCCTGGCACAGTCTGCGCTACCTGGATCCCAATATGCTGCTGCGGGCCTTTCTGGCCCTCAACCTGGGCTATCGGCGGAAGATGGCGGTGGACGGAAACTTTCGGCGTGGCGCCGGATTTGAGCCAAATCCTCTCCACCACCACTCTGTCGACGGGGCAGGTGCCTCGATCGGCACCTAGTTCCGCCGACCAGCCACGAGGCTGCTGCTTGATGCGGCCTCTGCCTCCAGCACGCTTAGATCCAGGGGCAGCGGCTTGCGTTCGTCGCGTACCAATATCGGGATGCCCAGCTCGCAGGTCACGCAGCACACCCCGCAGCCCATGCACTTGCCCGTGTCCACCACGGCGTGCCCGTTGACTGAGATGGCCTCGAAGGGGCAGGCCTCGGCACACTGGCCACAGGCTGTACAGGCGTCCTCGTCGATCTGCGACACAAAGCCCGAAGAGGCGATCATGGGGATGCCAGAGCGCATCATGGCTTCGATGCCGCCACAACAACACTTGCAGCAGTTGCAGATGGCGTAGAACCGGCCTTCCATGGCATCCTTGAAGTAGGCCGTGTGCACGTGACCCCTGTGGTGCTCTGCCTCCAAAATGGCCAGAGCCTCTGCCTGGTCGACGCGGCGCGAGCTACGTGGGTTGTGATCGAGCATGAAGTCTACCCAGGGCTGGCCGATGATCATGCACACATCCAGCGGCAGGCATGGGTTGTCGCGCGTGGCGCGGCAGGGACAGTCATAGATGGCGATGTCCTGGGGATTGCGGATGACGATGTCGCGCGCCACCGGGTAGGGGATGACCTGCTCCTGGTCCGGCAGCGTCACGTCGTGGTCCAGCGTCACCAGCTGGCGCGCCAGCTCGTGAGGCAACACCTTGCCGTGGTAGTGATCGGCCCAGCTGTTCTGGAAGCGCCGTTCGTGAGGTCGGAGCCTGCCCCTGAGCCACCCGATATACTGGTTGGACCAGCGGATGTACACATAGCCATGCGCAGCCTCGCGCCAGCGCCGCAACCCGGCGCTGCGGACCAAAGCAATGGTGGAGCGCCGCAGTGGACGTCCTCGCTCGGCAAAGAACAGGAAGCCGGCTGTAGCTGCTAACAACCCTCGGGGCAAAGCCGTAAGCATCCGTCGTGCATTTCCCATGGTTTCCTCCATTGATTTCAGGCCGGACCATGCAGACCCGTCCATCTCGATTCTACCACGATTCTCGCTCCCCGGCACCACCAATCTGCCACAGAGTTCCGTTGCGCCTCCAAGTCGCCATTGCCTGGCCGCAGCTTGAGACTGCTGCTTCGGCCCCAACACCCCGTTGACAACGCCCTCCCCCACGTGCTAGAATGAAGTCGGCGGCCTGTATCGACCATCTGCCACCGCTTTTCGAAGCTCTCGTCTCCTCCGACAAGGTCGCATGGCCTACCGCCGGGGTCAAACCTCATGCTCAAGTCGACTGTGCTCACGTGCATAGCTTTACTCCTGCTGACTGCGACAACCAGCTGCCAGACTTCTCCGGCTGCGAGTACCCCCACGCCATCTCCGTCGCCCCTACCGGTCGACACCTACGCTCCCCAACGCGAGCTCATGGTGGCCGACCAGATCGAGGCCCGCGGCGTGACCGATCCCTCTGTATTGGCAGCTATGCGCCAGGTGCCTCGCCATCTGTTTGTCCCACAGGATCTCCTGGCGTTGGCCTACGACGACCGTCCCCTGCCCATCGGCTTCGGCCAAACGATCTCTCAACCCTATATCGTCGCGTTGATGACGGAGTCCCTCGAGCTTGACCCTGGCGACAAGGTCCTTGAGATCGGTACCGGCAGCGGCTACCAGGCCGCTGTGCTGGCCGAGCTGGGGATGGACGTGTATACCATTGAGATCATCCCTGACCTGGCCGCACAGGCCGCCGCGCTTCTGCAACGTCTTGACTATCCCCAGCTCCAGGTCAAGCAGGGCGACGGGTACTATGGCTGGGAGGAGCACGCGCCGTTCGATGCCATCATCGTGACCGCCGCCCCCGATCACCTCCCGCAGCCCCTGGCCGCCCAGCTGGCCGAGGGCGGGCATCTGGTTATTCCTATCGGGCCCACCGGCAGCTATCAGACCCTCTGGCTGTTCCAGAAGCAGGGCGGTGAGCTGGAGGCATCTAACCTGGGTCTGGTCAGCTTCGTCCCCTTCACTGGGGCGGCACAGCAATGATCTCTCCGGATCGGGACATGCCGCCTCTGCCCCCGAACAGCACGAGCCAGGCCATCCCATAGCAGGCTGCCCCCCCTACCAGCACGGCGGTAAAACCAAAACTCAACGACAGCAGCGCTGCCAGCACGCCGGCGATTACCGAAGCACAGCCATTGATTGCCCAGGCCCACGGCACCAGGGTCGGCCCGAGCCGCTCGATCCACGCCAGGCCCAGCGGAAATGGTAGCCCCATCAAGAAGGCCAGGGGCGCCAGGCTTAGCGCGGCCAGGACTACCCTTGCTGCCACCGGCCATCCCAATGTGGTGCGCGTCAAGACTGCGGTGATAAAAGGGGTAGCCAGGGCAAACAAGACCAGCAGCGCAAAGGCCGCTCGCCTGGGCAGCCAGGGCGCCCGCGCCAGCAGGCTGCCCAGGCTCGAGCCCACCAGCAGCACAACTACCACGGCTGCAAACGCATGGGTCGGGTGTCCCACGACGAGGATCCAGCGCTGGATTAAGGGAATCTCCACCAACAGGAACGCCAGGCCCAAAAGGCCGAAGTAGAGTATGATGCGGGTACGTGGCACAAGTAGCCCCACGCCGTTCTCGATGTGCGAACGACCTGGCAGCACTAGGGGAACCACGATCAGCAAGACGCTGAGCACCACTGCCAGGGCCAGCAAAGCTATCAGCAGAAAATAGCCGCTGCCCCCAAAGGGCTGCCAGGTACGCCCGAGGGTCGCCAGGACCTGCGATGTCTGTCCCCACTTGAAGAAGTGGTAAAAGAAGGGACGGTTGTCAGTGGCCGGGGTGATGTCAAAGGGGTAGCTCGCATAGAACGCCTGGCGATCAGCCTCACTGAACAGGTCCCTCGCCGCCTGGTAATAGAGCGACTCGGACAAGCGGTTGTAGCGGTTGGTCTCCTCGGCCCGGATGTCCGGCGCCCACACCAGGTCCAGCTTACGGTCGCCGGCAAAAGCTCGGACGCGCGCCAGCTCATCCGCGTTCCACCCGTCGGGCTGTGCCAGGACGGTCATGGTCTGGATGCCGCGCAACGCCACCAACACCTGCTTGGGCTGAGCGATACCCCGCTTCTCCAGAGCCTCGGCCAGGGTGGCCAGCATCCGGATGCTCTCGCTAGGTGGCATCTGCAGCCAGCGACTCGCGACCAGGATGCCATCGGGCTCCAGCAGGCCCAGGGCGTCGGCGAAGGCCTCGACCGTCAGGCCGTAGGTCTCCGCCAGGCTGTAGGCCCCGTTGGTGACGGGTTGATGCGAATCGGTCAGCGGGAAGGCCACCAGGTCGTAACTCCGTGGCGCCCGTTGCATGAAGACGCGGGCGGTCTCCAGTGCCAGCTGCACCCGCGCATCGGCATAGATGTCGCGCGAGCCGGCTACCCGGGCCACGGCCTCCCGCTCCAGGCCGTTCTCTACTACCGCCGTAACCTGGGCTGCATCGCCAGCTAGGGACTGTAGCACGCCCAGGCCACCGCCAGGCTCCAGCACCAGGACCGCTGCCTGCGGCCGCAGCGCGAAGGCGATTGCCTCCGGCAGGTAGGCTGCAGCCAAGAACTGCTCTGGCGGCACCAGGGTGATCGGCTGCAGGTCCGCCGCATCGACCGCCAGTCCCAGCTGTGGGGGTGGCTCACCGGCATAGGCGTAGCTCAGCCCCGGCAGCTGCCGGACACCTGCATCGCCCACCACGTCGATCCGCGCAATGGCATTCCAGCCCGCAAACAGGTTTTGGGCGCCGGGATAACGCAGGGCCTGGGCCAGGCCCTTGTATGGCGAGACCGTAACCGCCATCGGCGCCTGGCCCTGTCCGTTCAGGACTCCGGTGCAGGTGAAAAGGGCCAGTACAGCGGAGGCCAGAACCACCACCAGCCAGCGCCGCCGTCCCCACCAGGCCGGCACCAGGCCCAATCCAGCCGCGGCCAGCAGGCCTCCCGGCACCCCGGCCAGGTTCAGGGTCACCAGGGCCAGCAGGGCACCGGCGGCCGAGCCCAGCAGGTTGGCCGCGTAGATGACGTTGCCGGGTAGCGACCGTGTGGCCAGCGCCGCGCCAATCCCCAGGCCACCCACCATGAAGGGTAGGGTGAGCCCCAGGTAATACAGGGCGAAGTAGACGATCTGCCGCGGTTCAGCGGCGATGCGGTAGCTGTCAAAGGGGAGGAAGTTGACTATCACATAACTGGCCAGCACGCTGGCAGGGAATAGAAGCCCTACGGCCGCCAGCAGGCGGTCCAGGGGCAGTGCTCGTAGCCGCGGGGAGATGCTCAGCAGTGTGCCACTGGCCCCGAAGCCGAGTAGGGCCAGGCTGACCACCAGGAAGGCAAAGTGATAGAACTGCGCCACGGCCAGCAGCCGCAATAGCACGCCCTCCAGCAGCAGAACCGCCGCCGCCAGGGCACCTACCGACAGGGCGGAGCGTGATAGGGTTGTCATCGGTCCGCCATCCTGCCGGGCGCGGTTCAGAACTGTCTGCCAATTCCTGTTCATTCTTGCCAGATCCTACGCAAAGAGCGCGGCCAGCTGTGCCGGGCTTTCCTCCTGGTTGGTTGCCAGCAAGAGACTGTCACCCACCTGCAGCTCGGTGGCGCCAGTGGGGATGATGTGCCCGCCCTCTCTGGCGATGAACACGACCAGGACCTGCTCGGGTAAAGCGAGATCCACGATGCGCTGGCCAGCGACCGTCGAGCCAGGAGCAATCTTCACTTCAGTCAGGTGTTCCATGGCATGCTCGCTTAACGGGAGCGACTTGACGGGCTCAGTCTCGTCCAGGCCAAGGATGCGAGCCGCGAGCGGAATAGTTGTACCCTGGATCAACACTGAGATCAGGACGACAAAGAAAACCACGTTGAAGATCATGCCAGCGGCGGGAATGCCCGCGACCAGCGGGAAGGTAGCCAACACGATGGGCGCAGCGCCACGCAAGCCGACCCAGGATACCAGCACCTTCTCTTTGGGCGCCAGCCTCGACAGGCTGAGAGCGATGAAAACTGCCAGCGGCCGGGCCACGACGACCAGGAACACGGCAATCGCCATTCCTACACCGGCAATGGCCGGCAGCTGTGACGGGAATACCAGCAGCCCCAACGTGAGAAACATGGTGATCTGCATTAGCCAGGCCAGCCCGTCGTGGAAGCGCAGCAGGCTCTTCTTGTGCAAGAAGTCCCGGTTGCCCATGACGATGCCCGCCAGGTAGACCGCCAGGAATCCGTTGCCGCCTAGCAAGGTTGTGGCTCCGTAGGTGACCGCTACCAGCGCGATGGTCAGCACCGAATATAGCCCATCGTGCCGCAGCCCCGTCTTGTTGATCAAGAACACTCCGACTCGACCTGCCAGGTAGCCCGCCAGCGCACCGGCGGCAACCTGCACTACAAATGCGCCCAGCAGGGCCATCGCCGAGCTGCCTGGATCCGTGATCAGGCTAATCAGGCCGAGGGTCAAGATAACGGCTGTAGGATCATTGCTGCCCGACTCTAGCTCCAGTAGCGGCTCAAGTTGTCCCTTCAATCGCGTGGCTCTGGACCGCAGAATGCTAAACACGGCCGCAGCGTCGGTAGACGAGGCGACGGCGCCTAGCAGCAGCCCGGTCAGAAGCGGAACCTGAAGTAGCCAGGCCGCGAATACGCCGAGGGTCACAGCAGTGATCGCCACACCAATGGTCGAAAGCGCCAGCCCGGCCTTGAGAACTGGCTTGATTCGACTCACGGGAGTGTCCAATCCACCGGAAAAGAGAATGAACGCCAGCGCAGTAACGCCGACAGCCTGGGCCAGACGGGCGTCGCTGAACTCGATCCCCCCCAGGCCATCCGAGCCCGCCAACATGCCAATAGCCAGGAAGATGATCAGCGCAGGAACCCCCAACCACGCGGAAAGCTTGCTGGCCAGGATGCCGGCCAATAGCAGGCCTCCACCTACCAACATCAGCCATTCGACGGTGAGCACCTTGCTTCTATCCTTAAGTGTGAAGTGGTCCCTAACGACCAGGCACCAAATCGTAGCTCATCACCATTGTACCCCATGTAGCACACTTTTTCACCTTTGGCGCGCTTGCTGGCATGCCTATGAGTTGCCTGCCCTCCCTTCCTGAGATCCCTGACTACCTTTGACATTTGCCCCCAATTGTCATACAATCCATCTGCTGCCCCCAGGGGCAGCATCCATTTTGTCGTGGACTGGAAGCGCAGAGGAGCTAGTCACCTGTTATGAAGATCGCCCAACCCCGCACCGCAGCGGAGATCCGTCGTGCTTTTCTGGAGTACTTCGAGGAGCACGGCCACACCCTGGTGCCCAGCGCGCCGCTGGTTCCCCACGGCGACAGTACCCTGCTGTTCGTCAACGCCGGCATGGTGCCGTTCAAGGATACCTTCCTGGGCCTGGAGAAGCGGCCCTACGTGCGTGCTACCAGCAGCCAGAAGTGCATGCGCGTCAGTGGCAAACATAACGATCTCGAAGAGGTCGGCCCCTCACCTCGCCACCATACCTTCTTCGAGATGCTGGGCAATTTCTCCTTCGGCGATTACTTCAAGCGTGATGCTATCCACTTCGCCTGGGACTGCCTGACCAACCTCTACGGCATCGCGCCGGACCGGCTCGTGGCCACCGTGTTCCATGACGACAACCTGGCCTTGGGCGTGTGGCGAGACGAGATCGGTCTGCCCGTGGAGCGCATCATGCGCATGGGCGAGAAGACCAATTTCTGGTCCATGGGTGATACAGGCCCCTGCGGCCCCACCAGCGAGATGCACTATGATTGGGGCCCTGAGGCCTGTACCTGCGGCCAGCCCAACTGCAGTGTGGCGCTCGACAACGGCTGCGGTCGCTGGCTGGAGGTCTGGAACCTGGTGTTCATGCAGTTCAACCAGGGCGCCGATGGCATCCGCATCCCCCTGCCCCAGCCAGGCGTGGACACCGGCATGGGCCTCGAGCGGCTGGTCTCAGTGATCCAGGGAGCGGCGGCCAATTATGACACCGACCTGTTCCGGCCTATTATGCTGCGGGTCCAGGAGTTGCTCAACCACACGGATCAGCAGATGGCCCGGCAGATTGTCTCCTACCGGGTCATCGCCGACCATGCCCGCGCCATTACCTTCTTGATCTCCGACGGTGTGCTGCCTGGCAATGAGGGCCGTAGCTACATCCTGCGCCTCGTCCTGCGCCGCGCCGCGCGCCACGGCCGCCTGCTGGGCTTCGCCGAGCCCTTCCTGGCCCGAGTCAGTCGCACCGTGATCGCCCTGATGGGCGAAGCCTATCCCGAGCTCCTGGAGCGGGAGGAGTTCATCCTCTCCACCATCCAGCATGAGGAGGAACGCTTCCTGCGCACCCTCGACCTGGGCCTGGCCCTCCTGGAGGACCTCATGACCCAAACCAAGGCCCAGGGTGGCGTCGTTTTGCCTGGCGCCGAGGCCTTCCGCCTCTGGGACACCTACGGCTTTCCCCTGGATCTGACCCGCGATATCGCCCAGGAGCACGGGCTGGCGATAGATATGGCTGGATACCAGGAGGCCCTGGAGCTTCAGCGTCAGCGGGCCCGGGCCGCAGCCCAGTTCGGAGCTGCGACAGCGCAGCAGAATGTGGATCTCTATGCGTCTGTGCTGGACCGGTTGCCCGCCGGTGGGGTCGACCATATCTACTTGTTGGCCAACAAGACTGAAACTGAGGTGGTGGCCATCGTCGCGGGCGGTCGCCCGGTGGCGAAGGTCAATGCAGCCTTCGACGGCCCGGTGGAGCTTGTGCTCGCTGCGACTCCCTTCTATGTGGAGAGCGGTGGCCAGGTCGGCGACATCGGTATGATCGCGGAACTCTCGAACCATCCGGCCTGGCGTTTCCAGGTTACCGACGTGCGTCGCCCCTTGCCTGGTGTCATCGTGCATGCCGGCCGGGTGCTCCATGGCACTGTCGCCGAAGGCGCTGCCGCTATGGCCAGGGTCGACATGACGCGACGCTGGGATATCATGCGCAATCACACCGCGACTCACCTCCTGCACGCCGAGCTCCGTGCGGTGCTGGGCAAACACGTGCGCCAGGCCGGCTCACTGGTCGCGCCAGATCGCTTGCGCTTTGACTTCACCCATCCAGGCGTGCCCTCGACACAAGACCTGCACGCTATTGAAGAGGGTGTGAACCAGGCCGTTTTCGCTAATTATCCCGTCACCTGGCACTGGGACTCCTATAAGCAAGCGGTAGCCCAGGGCGCGATGGCTCTGTTCGGCGAGAAGTACGGCGATGAGGTTCGGGTGCTGGAGGTGAGTGGCCCGCACGAGGTTATCAGCCGTGAGCTCTGCGGTGGTACCCATGTGAATAGTACCGGCGAGATCGGCCTGTTCCATATCGTCGGCGAGGGCAGTGTCGGTGCTGGCTTGCGGCGTATCGAGGCCGTCACCGGCCGTGGCTCTCACCAGCTCATGCAGGAGCGCATGGAGCTGCTGCAACGCACGGCCGCTACCCTGGGCGTGCCTGAGTCTGAAGTGGACCGCAAGGTGCAGCTCCTGGTTGACCAGGTGGCCGGCCAGGCGAAGGAGCTCGCCCGGCTGCGCGAGGACCTGGCCCGCCAGGAGGTTGCCAGCCTCCTGCAACAGGTTACTAGCGTGGGCGGCACTCCGGTGCTCGCTGTCCGGGTGAGCGCTGCCGACGGCAACGTCATGCGTCAGATGACAGATTGGCTGCGCGATCGGTTGGGCTCCGGTGTGATCGTGCTGGGCGCTGATCTGGCTGGCAAGCCCAATTTCGTAGCAGCGGCGACTCCCGACCTCGTGGCCCGCGGGGTGCACGCGGGAAACCTGGTCAAAGCCATCGCCCAGAAGGTGGGTGGTGGTGGTGGCGGCAAGCCCACCCTGGCCCAGGCTGGCGGCAAAGACGTGGCCGGTCTCGATGCCGCCCTGGCTGCTGTGCCCGCCCTGGTCCAGGAACAGCTTGGCGGGCTGCCGCCAGGATCGAGCGATGTCCCTGCTACCGTCTGAACTATCATCCCGTCTCGGCCTGCAGCCCGCGCAGCCACCCGATATCCCTGCGGTTGTCCTGACCGAAACTCACGTTGTCGAGCTGCCGCCGGCGATTACGTCGTCCGGGCTGCGCCAGGTCGTGGGCCAGTTTGCGACCGGCCGGGTTATCTTGCAGGTCCCTCCTGGTGCCAGCGAGCTCGCAGCCAGCGGTGCTGTGCCCTTCCAGATCCTGCGCCGGCAATCCGAAGCCCAACGTGTGCCGGTGGCCATCGCCACCCGGGATCCGGCGATCCGCGGGTTGGCGTCCGCAGCCGGCCTGCCTGTCTACGGTACCATTCAGGGTGCGCTGGATAACACCTGGCATACCACTGCGTCAGACCTCGCCGCCGAGCCCCCACCCCCACCCCCGCGCAGCGCGCGCCAGCCCGTCAGCGACCAGCGCCGCGCTTGGCTGTCATCTCGCTTCCGTCGCGTCCAGATCGCTGCCGGTGGCCCAAAACCCTTGCCCTGGTGGCTTGAAACCGGAGTGCTGGCCGTCGCCCTGGTGCTGAGCATCCTGGCCGTCACCGGTGCCATCGCTTTCATCGTGCCGGTGGCCAACGTGACTCTCATTCCCGCCCAGGAACCGGTGACGGCAACCATTACGGTGACGGCCCGGCCCGATGTGGAGGCTGTCGACTCCGCCCTCAATGTGATCCCTGCCCGCCGTATCGGCCAGAGGGTGGAAGGCGATGATGTCATCGAAACTACCGGCACCGGCACAGCGGCCGATGCCCGCGCCCAGGGTACGGTGGTGTTCACCAACCGCGGGCCCGCCCCCCAGCAGATTCCGGCCGGCACCACCGTGGCCACCTCCACTGGCTCCAATGCCCGCTTCCAGACCCTCGCCTCCGTCGAATTGCCCGGCGGTGCCGGCGCTCAGGTTGTCGTGCCCATTGAGGCCCTGGAGCCAGGGCCAGCCGGCAATGCCCGAGCCGGCACGATCAATACCGTTGAGGGCGGTCTGGGTGCCCTGATCGCTGTAATCAACCCGGAGGAGACGGGCGGCGGCAACGTCAAGCAGGTCGCCGTAGTCACCCAGGGCGATAAGGACCGGCTGCGCAATCGCCTTCTCCAGCAGGTCACGCAAAAATCCTACCTGGCGCTGGGCGAGCTGTTGGAAGCCGGTGAGTTCGTGCCACCAGAGACCGTTGGTATCCTGGTCGTGGACGAGACCTACGATCGCTTTATCGACGAAGAGGCTGAGCAACTGTTCCTCGGCTTGCGCCTGCTGGCCACCGCTCTGGCCGTGGACGGTACTGCAGCTGATGAGCTGGCCCTACAAGCCTTGGGCGATAGCTTGCCCCGCCGCGGCCGGCTCCTGGCCGACACCGTGCGCTACTCCCGCGGCCCGGCTACGGTGACGGAGCTGGAGGATGGCACGCCCATGATCACCTTCGATGTTACCGCCAGCGGCCAAGCCGTGCCCGATGTGGACCCGGCCGCCGTGCGCGCAGCCATTCGCGGACAGCGCCCACCCGATGCCGTCGACACCCTGCAGAACCAGTGGCGGCTGCAGGCTGCACCTGAGCTGGCTGTAGGGCCGGACTGGCTCATGCCCCTCCTGCGGCGCTTTGATTTCGACTGGTTGCCCCTGCCCGTAGCAGATCGTGTGCCCTGGCTGCCCTTCCGCACCCACGTGCGCATCGAGCTGGCGAGCTAGCCATGGGTTCGGACCCTGCGCCCTACAAGCTGCCGCCCACCGGCCGCCTCATGGCCCTGGATGTGGGAGAGCGACGCATCGGTGTCGCTGTGTGCGATGAGACTCAGCTCCTGGCTCGACCACTGTCTGTGATGGTGCGCAGTTCCCGGGCCGACGACTTTGAGCGGCTGCGGCGCCTGGCGGCCGAGCAGCAGGCCGTGGCCCTGGTGGTAGGTCATCCGCTAAACGCCGACGACAGTGAGGGACCCCAGGGACGCAGGGTAGCCAACTATGCTCGCCACCTCGCTGCCACCTTGCAGTTACCACTTCTGCTGTGGGATGAGCACGGCACCACCCAGGAGGCCGCCCGCCGGCTGGCCCACGCCCGCCGGAGCCGCCGGCAGATGCCGCCGGATGCCGCCGCCGCCGCCGTGATCCTGCAAGACTATCTGGACCAACGGCGGCAGACCTCTGACAGCAGCCTGCTGTCAAACGGCTTAGTATACTCAACTGAAGATGCACAAGACTGACGACGATCTGTCCTATCATTCCTTCAAACGCCGGCAGGTGGGCACCGCACCACCACCCAGGACTCTGCCCCGCCTTGCCCGTCGCCCCCTTTACCTGGGCGATAAGCCACTGCCTGCCTCCCGCCCACCCGTGCCCTGGTACGTACGCCTGCTCGACCCGCGACTCTATCTCCGGCTGGCCATGACCCTCGTGGTCGTCAGCGCCCTCGCTATGATGCTGTTTGTCTCTCGACAACACCTGGCCCAGCAACTGACCGCCCGGCCCGAGAGCTCCGAAGGTGTGGTGCGGCCTGGGCAGCAGGCCGGGCAAGCCCTGAGCCTGGATAACCTGGAGGACACGCTGATTGGGCTGTACCTGCGCCTGCAGCAGCCCGTGCTAACCGCCGCGCCTGGTACCAGCGATGCACCGATCCCCTTCACGGTAGAGCAGGGCGAAACCGCCACCGCCGTGGCAGAGCGGCTGCAGGATATGGGCTTAATCAGCGATTCAAGCCTCTTCACCCTCTATATGCGCTACAACGGTATCGACAAGCAGCTGGAGGCCGGCGACTTCGAGCTGGCAGCTAGCATGTCCATGCCCGAAATGGCCCAGGCTCTCCAGCGTGCCATCGTGCGCGAAATCACCTTGACTGTGCCTGAAGGATGGCGCGCCGAACAGCTCGGTGACCTGCTACAAGAACAGGGCATCATGGATGCAGCCAGCTTCATGGCTGCCGTACGTGCCGGTGACCCCGTGGCCCTTGGCCTGGGCCAGTTCTCCGCCCTTGAAGGACGTCCTCCTCAGGCTAGCTTCGAAGGCTACCTCTTTCCCGATACCTATCGCATCCCGGCCCGGGCCCGGCCTACGGACCTTCTGGAAGCCATGTTGGGCAACTTCGAGGAGAAGGTGCCGGGAGAGCTGCGCGCCGCCGCGGCTCAGTCTGGTCTGAGCCTGTACGACGCTGTGGTGCTGGCCTCCATCGTCGAGCGCGAGGCGGTGCAGGCTGACGAACGACCTCTCATTGCTAGCGTCTATCGCAATCGCCTCTCCGGTTCCTGTGATGCCGAGGTGGGCGGGCCATACCTTCAGGCCGATCCCACCGTGCAGTACGCCCGGGGACGGCCCGGCGATTGGTGGTGGAAGCCTCAGTCCGTCGAGGAATATAAGCTCGTCCAGGACCCGTACAACACCTACTTGAACCCCGGCCTGCCACCTGGGCCGATCGCCAACCCCGGGCTGTCGGCCCTGGAAGCCGCGGTCCGTCCGGCAGACACCCAGTATTGCTTCTTTGTGGCCACCGGTGACGATGGTCGCCATGTATTCGCCCGCACCTTCGCCGAACACGAAAACAACGTGCAGCTCTACCAGCCCTAGGTACCCTCGAGGATGCGATCCCCAAAGCTGGCTGCCTGGTTAGCCATCGCCATCGTGGCCTTGGGCCCAATGTTGGCCGCTTGCCAGGGCAGTACTCGACCCGTGGTCAAGGTAGGCCTCATCGCCCCCTTTGAGGAATTGTACCGGGCTGACGGCTATGCCGTCCTCTACGCCGTGCGCCTGGCCGTAGCCCAGCGTAACGCGGCTGGTGGAATCGCCGGCCGGCCGGTGGCGTTGGTCGCGGTTAATGATAATGGACGGGCAGACGAGGCCGCTTGGCAGGCGCGCAAGCTGGCGCTAGACCAGGATGTGGTGGGCGTTGTCGGTCCCCTGCAGTTGGCAACCACCCGCGCAGCCGGCCAGGAGTTGGCGCGCTGGGGCGTGCCCTGGATTGCTCCCCTCTCCCTGGAAGCGGCGGAGCGTCCCGGAGGATTTGCATTGTCAGCGCCCCCTGAAATTGTCGGCCAGCAGGCGATTTCCGGGTTCGCCCGGCATACCCTCGCCGGACCTATCGCTATTGTCTCCGACCAACCCTCTGCCGTGGCCGGTGCCTTAGCCCAGGCCGAGGCTCTGGGAATCCCGGCCATCCCCCTGGCCCCTCGTGACTTCACTTCGGATCAGGCTACATCGGGTGGGGCGCTGTGGCTTGGCGACACCGAAGGTGGTGCCCGGGCCGCCGACGTTCTGGCTGGAGCCGGTGCTACATTGCTGGTCGGCGGGCCTGAAGTTGGTTCATCCGCGTTCCCTGGCCGGACCACCGCCTCTGTCGACGTGTCCTGGTTGTCTAGCGGCCTGCCCATAGAGCGTATGCCTGAGGACTTCGTGGCAGCCTACCAAAGCCTGGCTGGAGCCTTGCCTACACCACAGGCGGGGTTGGCCTATGATAGTGCCAACATGCTGCTCGATGCCATGGCCAACGCTGCCGATCAGGGCGGGCACCTGGATCGGTCAGGCGTGGCGCGCGCCTTGGCCGCCCTGGGTACAGCCGGGTGGCGAGGTCTGGCCGGAGAGATCACTTGGAACAGCGACGGCTGTCCGGGCCGACAACCCTGCGGTGTCTGGCAGAACGCGCCAATCAATGAGTTCCCGGTCCAACCGTAACGATCAGGAGGTAGGACGGCCTATGCGGGTTCTCATGTTAAGCTGGGAGTACCCACCGCACATTGTGGGCGGCCTGGGGCATCATGTTCAGGCACTGGTGCCCGAGCTATTGGCCGCTGATCCCACACTCCAAATCTATCTTGTTACCCCGACTTTCGATGGCGAGGCTGCTGAGCAGTCCTACGATCGGTTGGTGGTGGCCCGGGTTCCGGTCGGTCGGCCCCTGAATGACACCTACTACGCCGACATCCAGGCTGCCAACCAGCGTTTGGTGGACGCTGCTGGCGAGGTACTGGCATCCTATGGGCGACTGGACCTTGTCCATGCTCACGACTGGTTGGTGGGTTTTGCTGCAGAGGCCCTGCATGATTCCCTCCACGTCCCCTTG
>JAULUH010000113.1:0-6057 GCA_032111745.1 Anaerolineae bacterium
AAGGCCGCGCAGCTTCAGCTCGCGCAGCAGCAGTCCGGCCATGATGGTCTTGCCGGCGCCGGCATCGTCGGCCAGCAGGAAGCGCACCCGGGCCAGTCTTAGCATGTGGTCGTAGACTGCGGCCAGTTGGTGGGGCAGGGGGTCGACGCGCGAGATGGACAGGCCGAAGTAGGGATCGAACTCATAGGCGATGCCCAGGGCGTGGGCCTGGATGCCCAGGCGCAGCAGGTCGCCGTCGCCGGCAAAGGAGCGGTCCACGCCGTGCACGGCCAGCGTGGCCAGGTCCTGGCTGGCCAGGGTGACCTGGCGGTAGCGCTGCGACTGCACGCCGGCCAGCCCCAGCTGCCACAGCCCGTCGCCCAGGGCCTGCACCGTCAGTACGCGCATGGGTTCGCTGAACAGCGGGCCGCGCACCACCTGGCCGGGCACGGGGGGGTGGCTGCTCATGGGGCAGGGGGCGCGCAAGCGGCCGGCGCTGGACCAGGGCAGCAGGCGCCCATGGCCTCCGGCACTGAGTTCGGGTTTGCGGATCGCTGCATGGAAGGCACCTCCCGCCGGTTGGTCCCAACCTCGCAGCCTGCGCCTGACGCGCATCTGCGATGCGGCCTATTGTACCAGACTTCCGCCCAGCGCACCATGATCTGTATCATGTTTGGCGCCTGCGCGCTCGAAATGGGTTATCACAAAAAACTGGTCCAGTCTCCGAAGACTGGACCAGTTTGATGCTCGCCGAGGTATAGCGCCAGGGAAGGTGGCACTGCAGAACAGGTGAAATGTCTACCAGATCGCTGGCACCAAGCCGGAGCTGGTGATTTCTTGATCGCGAGTGATGACACCATCTACGGGTGCCAACTGGGCAAGGGCTACACCTACAACCAAGCTGTCATGAATATCCAACGACGCTGGCGCCTGCTTGACGACGTCCAAGTCGATAGGATACACGAGGCATCGCGGATCTGTTTCGATAACTGCGACGACATCTTCCAGTGTCCGGTCAAACCTGCCTTTGTGCGCTAGATCTTTGGCCTCGGCCAGAACAATAGCAGGGATAATCAAAGTCGCTTCCGGATCACCCAGGACCGCTCTTGCCCGCAATCCAAGCCTTGGATCGTCTGCCAGATACCAGAGCAGCGCGTGGGTATCCAGGACGTAGATGCTCACTACAGGTCTCTGGGACCTTTGTATTCAGCAGCCTGGATGTCCTCGAAGCTCAGGTCCAGGCCGCGCAAGATGCCTTTGAGGTCGCTGAAGGTGCGCGCCCCGGGCGCAGGCTCGGTATCGCGCCCAGGTCCCAGGAACGTCACCAGAACCTCGTACCGGTCATGGACGGGCGGCTTTTCCAGTAACTTGATCTCGCCATGCTCATACACGGCTCTTACAGATATCAGGGGCATCTCCAGACTCCTTCAGTTGCAGGTCTACAAGGATTATAGCCTGACCCAATACCAACAGTCAAGCAGGCAAGTAGCAACCTCTCAATGCCCTGCAGTAGAGTTGGACAGGCTTTGGCATGTTACGAGCCTGTTACGACCCGGTTACGTTTGAACGTAAGCGGGTGAGAAGCCAGTTTCGTTTTGGTGAATGAAGCGACGCCGGGGCTTTAACAACCGATATCAGCCGGTTGCGGTCTCAGAAAGCAGCTCCGACCTGCGCTGCCGGATACGTTGGAGCGCACGGAGGTTGAGCAGCACATAGGTCAGGCTGTTCAGATTGGTGATAGCGTAGTCGTTGCGGACTTTCGGGCGTTCGACACCTGCACATGCGCCGGAACGCAGTGCAGGTGCAGGTGTGCCCAGTGCAACGGCCTGGCTGTTGACACCCGCCCGTGCGCCGCAGCGCAGGTGCGCGGGTCCGCTCTGCGGCCGTGCGATACCTGGTGAGGCCCTTGCAGACCTGGCTGTCCCGGTCCAACTGGTAGCGCAGGCGAGCGCCAATGCTGGTTGGCATCATGGCTGTGCACCCTTGCCTGGTCCAGTTCTTGTGGTTGACCGGACAGGCTTCACCGCTTGGGTGCAGATGAAAGAGCGGGCAGACATACTTGCCGCGCTCGTGCTCGATGATCGCAGAGGTGCGATCGATGAATGAGAACTTGAGTGGCATCGGCTTGCCCGCAGCGCAAAGTGGCAGCCCCTCCGGGCTGAATTGGCGGCCTTTGGCCTTGTAGCCACCCTTCTCGGAGAAGGGGACAGCGGCGAAGGCGTCAGGACTGGCTGCCTGGGTTGACGGTTGTGGCGGCGCTTGCAGCCCAGGCGGCAATCGGGATCACCAGCCGGTTGCTTGCCCTTGTCGTAGCGACCCTCGACATACGCCTTGGGGTTGTTCTCCTTGACCCAGGCGATGATGTGTTTGGTGTCCAGGACGATGCAGTCGCCAGGCGTGATGTTCATGGTGCGCAGTTCGGCTCCGATCAAGCGCACACTGTCTGTCAGCAGGAATTGCAGCGCCGTGTTCGGCATATGGCGCACCATCTGGGTCAGGTGGCGCTGCGTTGGCAGGCTCGCCTCGGCATCAAATCCATGCACAGCGTGGCGGCAAGGCACCAACGGAAAGCCGCACAGCCATATGAAACCAGGGTGCTCCAGCAGGTAGCTGCGTAGCTTGCCCATCGAGAGCGGACCCTCGTTCAGCTTCAGCAGGCAGGCCGCCGCCAAAGCGGCATATGGAACCGTGGCCTGCCCCCAGTTGCGCTCCAGGTTTCGCTCGGGAAACCCTGCCCAATCCAGCGGCCCGGGCAGATCCAGCACGCGCAACGCTCCTGGTGTGGTCGCCACGAACGGCGGAAGCCTCGCCGGTTGGCGCCACAGATCGTGCATATCCGGGTAGCTTCGTGCCTGACGCAGGCACAAGCCCTTTCTCGCCAGGCCGAATCGCGCTAGAATCGAGTTGCCTGTCATGGTTTTCTCTCCTTTCAGGTGAAAATGGAAGGTCGCAACCCCATTCTACCCGAGGAAGAAGACCTGACAGGCCCCAACACCCTGGGCCAACTACCCATCGTAGGCGCCTGCCCGGCGTAATCAGTCAATTGACTGCTCCAACCCTCACGTAACAGGCTCGTGAGCCAGTCGCATCCTATATAGGGGGTATTGAGCGGGTAAAGTTGCCAACTTTTCCGAAAAGTTGGCAACTTTACCCGCCAAGAGCTCGCCCATCTGCGAAGGTATTGAGACTCCCTCACCGTTCTCTGGTCTCCGCGGAAAGTGCCCGCCAAGTGTCGATGGCAAGATAGAATTCCCCAGACCAGCAGTCCTGGCTGGCTATGCTTTCCGGCGGAGCCAGCTCAGCACGCTGGCAACTCGACCCGGAGCAGGGGCCTGGCGGGCAAGGCGCGCCGGGCTCGAGAGCATGGCCCACGCGCGCCAGGCTGGCCCCGGCCCCCCAGGCCGCCGCGGCGCAGGGCCGACCCCCTGGTGGGCGTTTTTCGGTGCCCGCCACCCATCCCGGCGTAGAGACGCTCGATCTGGCGCCTCTACGCCGCCCTATCCCATTGACCCGTTGATTGTTTCAATGGGAAAACGTTAGTCAATGGGAACTTTTTTCCCCAACTTCTCCCCCCTCGGTTGCCTCTAGCCGCCGCCGGAACTCTGCCAGCGGAACCCCTCCCGTGACCCGCACGCGCTGGCGTGCTGTCTCAAGCAGCTCCACGAAACGGGCGTCGTGCGCCAACAGCAGGCTGTCCAGGTCGTCTTCATCCTCGATGGCGATGAGCATGGCGACGGGACGCCCGTTGCGGGTGACTACCACAGGTGACTCCCGGCACTCCTCAATATAGGCGCTGAAACGATCCTTCACCTCAGCCAGCGGTGCAATCTTCATAGCTCAAACTCCTCGTTCCCGACAACCAGCCTATTGCCAGCCTTACGTCCTACCGCCAGCACGACGACCAGGCGCTCTTCCAGGTCCACATCGTAGAACACACGATAACGGTTGTTGGCTCCACACCGTAACTCCCAGCTGGCATTCAGTGAATTGGGGATGCGCAGTGGTTTCCGGTTGCGAGTCATGACGATGGCATCGTAGCGTAGTTGCTGTTCGATGGCGTCGAGGACAGCAACCCGATCTTTGCGCTCAAGCGCTGCGAAATGCAGCGCCACTGTGTCATCGACGATGATTTCGAACTGCAGGTCGCCGGGCATGGCTAGAATTATAGCCAGATTGGTCGCTTCGTCAAGACGCATTCGTCCGGGCTTGCCGGCCTGGGCGGCCTCCGCTAGAATGGCCGTGGCGCAGCGTGCACCCCGCTGCGCCACCCTCGCCTCCCCCACCGGGAGGCCCCCAAGTTCCGCAGCCGTCGATCCCAGGCGGCGTCCCGTACTGCAGCGCCAGGGTCCCGGCCCTGGCCCGTCGACCCCAACGGTGCTGGCCGGCCCGCCTGGCCGCGCCACGAACCGGCGGCCGAACCGCCGCCTCCGCGCCACCAGCGCGGGGATCATCGCCGGCACCGATCCATTCAAGCCGCGGCTCGCCCTGTGGGCTCGCATGGGGAGCCGTGGCGGCCAGGGCGCCAGCCCCCAGGAAAAGGAGTCCCCAGGCCGTGCCCCAACCTTCCAGCCTCTTCGTTGGCATCGATGTGCAGACGCGGCGAGCGTGCCCGTACGCCATCCTCGATGCGGCCGGCGAGCCCGTGGCGGCCGGCTGGCTGCCGGGCCAGGACGTCGCGGCCGCCGCAGCGTCCCTCGACCGCGCGCTGGCGCAGCTGGCCGCCGGTCGCCCCACCCAGGTCGCCATCGGCATCGACGCCCCCCGGTGCTTCCTGCCCGCGCCCCGCCCGTGGTACTGGGCGGGGGACCGCTGGCGCCCCGCCACCAGCCGCGACCGCGGGGCCGGCCGCCACTGCGAGGTGGTGATCGCCGCCCTGCAGCTGGCCAGGCCGCAGTGGACGCCGCTGGAGTCCAATGCCCCGGACTGGATGCGACGCGGCGTGGCCCTGTTCCAGGCGCTGGGGTCCCGCTACGCCGTCTACGAGGTCTTTCCCTCGGCGTCATATTATCAGCTGAGGGACGCCCGCGACCTGCGCATCGGCGTGCGTCTGGGCGATTTCTACGGCGGCCCCAAAGATATGCTGGACGCCTATATGGCCGCAGCCACGGTCCGCGAGTACACCCGCGGCGCAGGCTGCGCCGTGGGCGGCGGCGACGGCCTGGGCACCATCATCCTGCCCCGCCCGGTGGCGTCGACGTCTGCCGTGCTCCACTGGCCTGACCCCTAGGCCAGAAGGGGGAGCGCCCTTCGTGTCCTTCGCGCTTCGTGCCCTTCGCGGCCCTTCGCGCCATCGTGGTCCAAACGCCCGTGCCCTTCGCGGCCCTTCGCGCCATCGTGGTCCAAACACCCCCGGAGCGGCTGAAGCCGCCACTACGAACCCGTCCGGCTAAAGCCTCGACTCCACGTCCAGAGGTAGCCCCGGGCTGATCGAGCAAAACGCCCTGGATGGTGTATAATGCGCCCATTCAGGTCTGCCCGGGAGGTGCCCGTACGCTCTATGTCCTCACAGCTTACCATCGGATTGCCCCAGATGCACCAGGAGGCCGGCGAGCGGCGGGCCTTCCTGCCTTCCTTCGCGGGCCGGCTGGCCCAGCTCGGCGCCCAGGTCGTGCTGGAAGCCGGCTACGGCGCCGGCATGGACTACAGCGCCGCCGACTACCGCCGCGCGGCCCCCCAGGTGCGCTTCGCCTCCCTGGAGGAGGTCTACGGCCAGGACCTGGTGCTGATCGTGCGCTACCCGGGCGACGCCAAGGTCGCGTTGATGCGGCCCGGCAGCTGCCTGATGACCATGATCCACTACCCCACCCGGCCCGAGCGGGTGGCCGGCCTGCGCCAGCACGGGCTGGAGGCCATCTCCCTGGACTCCATCACCGACGACGTGGGGCGGCGGCTGATCGAGAACCTGCGCTCCGTGGCCTGGAACGGCCTCGAGGTCGCGTTCCAGGTGCTGGCGTCCACTTACCCCGCCCCCGGCTTCGCCAGCCCCCAGCGGCCACCCATCCGGGTGACCCTGATCGGCGCCGGCGCGGTCGGCAGCCACGTGATGGGCGCGGCCATCCGCTACGGCGATGAGGCCCT
>JAULUH010000114.1:0-18678 GCA_032111745.1 Anaerolineae bacterium
ACGATAGCATGGGTGGCGCGCAGGCATTGGAGAGGCAAGGATGTCAATCTCGCCCGGTGATAGGTGGGACTGAGGCGGTATGAGTTGGAACGGATGACACACCGTCCTGGGTGGGATGCCATCCTGTTGCGGACGGAGGCCCGCGCCCTACGATTGGAGGTGAGGTGATGGGACGGTTCCTGTTCTATTCGTTGCCGCTGCGGGGGCACCTGGATTGGGGGGGGATGTTGGGGACGGCGGCGGAGCTGGTGCGGCGGGGGCATGAGGTGCGCTGGGCCAGCGGGCAGGCGGTGGCGGGGGCGGTGATGGAGGCGGGGGTGGCGTTCAGGGCCATGGCGCAGGCGGGGTGGGCGGCGCAGGCGGCGTTGCCGGCGGGGCTGGACGAGGCGGCGCGGCAGGCGCTCAGGCGGCAGCGGGCGCTGGACGCCTGGCTGCATGAGGAGCGGGTGAGCCAGGCGGCGGCGGAGCTGGTGGGGCTGTGCCGGGAATGGCAGCCGGACCTCCTGGTGACGGAGCCGTATGGGGCGGCGGCGGCGCTGGCCGCGGAGGCGGCGGGAGCCAGGCTGGCGGTGTGTGGCCGGCCGGCAGTGGCAGGCCGGGAGAAGGGCGCTGCCGCGGAGGCCAGGGAGCAGGTGGCGGGCCATGAGGAGACCCGGGGCACGGCGGCCGGGGCGCGGGTGGCGGCGCTGTGCCGGCGGCTGGGCGTGGCGGGGCGGTATTGGCAGGGGGGGCTGATCCGGTCGGACCTGCGGCACGTGGACTATTTCAGCCGGGCGTGGTATGCGGACCTGGCGGATGTGGGGCCGCAGACGCGCTTTGTGGGCAGCGCGGGGCGGCAGGCGGGATTGGCCCGGAGCACGGGGGTGGCGGCAGCGGAAGGGCAGGAGCAGGCGCCGGTGGTGCTGATCACCCTGGGCAGCCTGTTCAACGTGGACCCGCGCTTCTTCGAGGTGGCGGCGGAGGCGGCCTTCCTGGAAGGGGGGAGGCCGGTGGTGGTGACGGGCGCGCCGGAGGGGGCGGCGGGGGGCGGGGCGTTGCGGCTGCCGGCGGGCACGGAGGTGCGGGGGTGGGTGGACTTTGAGGCGGTGCTGCCAGGGGTGGCGGCGGTGGTGCACCATGGGGGGGTGGGGACGACGCACGCGGCGCTGCGGTATGGGCGGCCGCAGGTGGCGGTGCCGCATGCGGGGGATCAGCAGGTGCAGGCGGGGCGGATCACGCAGGCGGGGGTGGGGTATGGGGTGCGGCCGGCGGATTTCAGCCTGGCGAGCGCGCGGTGGCTGGTGCGGCAGCTGTTGGGGGATGGCGAGCTGCGCGGGCGGGCGGCGAGCTGGGCGGCGGCGCTGGGGATGTTGGGCGGGGTGCCGGCGGCGGCGAGCGCGCTGGAGGGGCTGGTGGAAGGCTGAGAACACGGACACCAGAGGGGCACCGCAGAGGCGCAGAGTTCGCAAAGGGGAAACAAGACCGGAGGAGTCCAGAGGGGCACCGCAGAGGCGCAGAGTTCGCAAAGGGGAAATAAGACCGGAGGAGTCCAGAGGAGAACCGCAGAGGCGCAGAGTTCGCAAAGGGGTGGCTCTGCGGTTCCCCTCCGGGATGGCTTCCAGGACTGGGGGCTTCGTGGTATAATCCGCGGGCAGCGCGTGGTTGAGGCCAGGCGCGAGACCTTTGGGCACGCGCGGGATCGACCTGTGAAACACGTCGGGATCAACGGCCAGCTGCTGTCGGGCAGCCAGAGCTATCGCAGCGCCGGAGTCAGCGGCTATATTGGCCAGCTGCTGGCGCATCTGCCGGCGGCGGCGCCGGACTTGCGGCTGACGGCTTATGTGCCGGGTGGGGCGCAGGTGGCCGGCGGCGTGGCGTTGCAGCGCAGCGAGGGCTGGGACACCCGCAGCCCCTGGCGGCGCATCCTGTGGGAGCAGCTGGCGGTGCCGGAGCTGGTGCGGCGGCAGGGGCTGGACCTGTGGCACGCCACGGTGAACGTGGCGCCGGTGGCGGGCCGGTGCCCGGCGGTGGTGACGGTGCACGACCTGAGCTTCCTGCGCTATCCCGAGGCCTTTCCGGTGCTGCAGCGGCTGTACCTGCGCACGCAGGTGTTGCGCAGCTTGCGGGCGGCGCGGCGGGTGATTGCGGTGTCGGCAGCCACCGGGCAGGACGTGATGGCGCTGGCCGGGCTGCCGGCGGAAAGGATCGACGTGGTGCCCAACGGCGTGGATGCAGCCTTTGGCGTGGCGCCGGCGGCGGAGGTGGCGGCCTTCCGGGCGCGGCGGGGGCTGCCCGAGCGCTACATCCTGCACCTGGGCACCCTGGAGCCGCGCAAGAACCTGGTGCGGCTGGTGCGGGCCTTTGGCCGGGTGCGGGTGGCGGATTTGGCCGATGTGAAGCTGGTGCTGGCGGGGGGCAAGGGCTGGGACTACGCCAATATCTACCAGGAGGTGAGCCGGCTGGGGCTGGAGGCCGAGGTGGTGTTCGCCGGCTACGTGGCGGACGAGGAGCTGCCCTGGTGGTACCGGGGGGCGGCCGTGTTCGCGTACCCGTCCCTGATGGAGGGCTTCGGGCTGCCGGTGCTCGAGGCCATGGCCTGTGGGGTGCCGGTGGTGACCTCCAACGTGTCGGCGCTGCCGGAGGTGGCGGGGGAGGCGGCGTTGCTGGTCGATCCCACGGATGAGGAGGCGCTGGCGGAGGCGCTGCGGGCCGTGTTGAGCGACGGGGGCCTGGCCCGGGAGCTGGGCGTGGAGGGAAGGCGGCGGGCGGTGCGCTACCGGTGGGAGCGCACGGCGGAGGAGACGGCGGCGGTCTACCGGCGCGGCCTGGGCCTGGCGGTGCGGCCGGCGGCAGGGCAGAACGCAGCATGAACGAGCGCCTGCAGCAGACCGTGACCGGCCTGACGGTGATCACGGACGTGGTGTTGATGATGCTGGCCTTTGGACTGGCCTACGTGGTGCGCTACCAGCTGCAGTGGTTCCGCACCGTGGATCCGGCCTATTACACGACCTTCTGGCCCTACGTGCCGATGGCGGCGTTGTTGACGGGGCTGGTGCTGGCGGCCTTCATCATGGGAGGGGTGTATCGCCCCCGGCGGGGGGCGACGGCGGCGGACGAGCTGTACGCCGTGATCAGCGGGGTAGCGACGGCCTTCGTGGTGCTGGTGTTCATCGTATTCTTCTGGCGCCCGCTGGTCTATTCCCGCCTGATCTTCGTCTACACGGCGGCGCTGATGATCGTGCTGCTGGGGATGGCCCGGCTGGTGCGGCGGGCGATCCTGGGCTATCTGCGGCGGCGGGGGACGGGGGTAGACCGGGTGCTGATCGTGGGCTCGGGCGAGTTGGGCCGGCGGGTGATGCGCAACCTGGCGGCGCAGCCGGAGCAGGGCTACCAGGTGGTGGGCTTTGTGGACGACGACCCGGAGAAGGCCGCCACGGACCTCGGGCGGACGCCGGCCCTCGGCACCACGGCGGACGTGCCGCGGCTGCTGCGGGAGCAGGAGGTCGACGAGTTGATCATCACCCTGCCGTCGAGCGCGCAGCCCAAGATCATGCGCCTGGTGGAGGAGTGCCTGGAGGCGGGGGTGCGGCCGCGGCTGGTGCCGGACATGTACCAGATGAGCCTGAGCGGGGTGGCGGTGGAGGAGGTGGCGGGCATCCCCATGCTCAGCCCCTACGAGACCCGGCTCAGCCCCTCGGCGGCGACCATGAAGCGGGGGACGGACGTGCTGGGCAGCGCGCTGCTGCTGCTGGTGCTGTCGCCGCTGCTGCTGCTGGTAGCGGTGCTGATTCGGCTGGACAGCCCGGGCCCGGCCATCTTCAGCCAGCTGCGGGTGGGGCGGGGGGGCAGGACGTTCCATGTCTACAAGTTTCGCTCGATGGTGCAGAACGCGGACGCCCTGAAGGAGGCCATGCGCGACCTGAACGAGGCCGCAGGGCCGATGTTCAAGATCCGCGACGACCCGCGGGTGACGCGGGTGGGGCGGGTGCTGCGCAAGACGAGCATCGACGAGCTGCCGCAGCTGTGGAACGTGTTGCGGGGCGACATGAGCCTGGTGGGGCCGCGGCCGGCGCTGCCCGAGGAGGTGGCGGGTTACCGGGAGTGGCACCGCATGCGGCTGAATGCGGCGCCGGGCATTACCGGCCTGTGGCAGATCAGTGGCCGCAGCGACCTGCCGTTCGACGATATGGTGTTGTTGGACCTGTACTACATCGAGAACTGGACTCCCCTGTTGGATTTCAGCATCATGGTGCGCACCGTGCCGAAGATCCTCTTTGGCGAAGGCGCCTACTGACCCCACGGTGAGGACAAGGATCGGCCATGCCTGAGCTTACCCCCCAAGACGAGACCGCCTGCATCGAGTTCCTGCGCGACCTGGTGCGCACGCCGAGCCTATCGGGGGGGGAGGAGGCGGTGGCGGCGCGGGTGGCCGAGGAGATGCGTTGCGCCGGCTTCGAGCAGGTGAGCACGGACGCCGCCGGCAACGTGATCGGCCGGCTGGGCAGCGGCGGGGGCTCCCGGCTGCTGTTCAACGCGCACATGGACACCGTGGGGTTGGGCAACCTGGCGGCCTGGCGCCGCGATCCCTTGGGGGCGGAGGTGGAGGACGGGGTGCTATACGGGCGGGGGGCGTGCGACACCAAGGCGGCGCTGGCGGCGATGATCACCAGTGCGCGACTGCTGGCGCGGGGTGCGAAGACGCTGAAGGGGGAGCTGATCATGGCGGCCGTGGTGCAGGAGGAGCCGTGCGAGGGCATGGCGATGCGGGCGATCGTGGAGGAGGGGGGGCTGTGGCCGAGCTTCGTGGTGTTGGGCGAGCCGACGGACCTACAGGTGGCGGTGGGCCAGCGGGGCCGCACGGAGCTGCGGGTGGTGACCGAGGGGCGGGCGTGCCATGCGTCGGCGCCGGAGCTGGGGGACAACGCGCTGGTGGCGGCGGCGCGGGTGGTGTTTGGGGTGGAGCTCTTGGCCAGCCAGCTGGCCGAGGACCCGGTGCTGGGCAAGGGCAGCATCGCGGTGACCGGCATTCACTGCACGGCGGGCAGCCGGAACATGATCCCGGACAGCTGCGAGCTGATCATCGACCGGCGGCTGACCATGGGGGAGACGCGCGAGCGGGCGCTGGCGGAGATCCGCCAGATCATGGAGCGGGAGAGGGTGAAGGGCACGGTGGCAGTGGCGGACTACGCGCACACCACCTACACGGGCTACGTGAGCCGGGGCCAGGAGTACTACCCGCCGTGGCTGATGGCCGGCGACGCGCCGCTGGTGAAGGGGGTGGTGAAGGCGCTGGAGCGGGCGCTGGGGCAGCGGCCGCGGACAAAGGTGTGGCGGTTTTCGACGGATGGGACGTATACCCGGGGGACGGCCGGCATCCCCACGGTGGGCTTCGGGCCGGGCGAGGAGCGCCATGCGCACACGGTGGAGGAGCAGGTACGGGTGGCGGACGTGTTGGCGGCGGTAGAAGGGTACGCGCAGATCGCGCGGGAGCTGTTAGGCAGGCGCTGATGGACTGGCAACACTATTTGACCGACTACGACGAGGGGCTGGGGCTGGTGTACGAGCGCTTCGTGCTGAACGACTTCCTGCTGCAGCTGAAGGCGCGCTATGGGATCAGCACCGTGCTGGAAGCGCCGCTCTTTGGCATGGCGGGGGTGAGCGGGATCAACAGCGTGGCGCTGGCGGAGGCCGGCTGCCGGGTGACCCTGGCCGACGACCAGGCGGCGCGGCTGGAAGGCATCCAACGCATCTGGGGGGAGCTTGAGCTGCCGGTGGACCTGGTGCAGGTGCGGGACTGGGGGCGGCTGCCGTTTCCGGAGCGGAGCTTCGACCTGGCCTGGGAGTGGGCCGGGCTGTGGTACCTGCCGGACGCCGAGGCACTGTTGCGGGAGCTGGTGCGAGTGAGCCGGGGGCTGGTGTTCGTGGCCATGCCCAACCGCTGGCAGGTGGGCTACGCGCTGCGCAAATTTGTGCTGGACCGGCCGTTCTTCGAGGAGATTGGCGAGCGGGAGTTCTGGGCCAACATGGGGCCGGTGCGGCAGATCCTGGAGGGGGTGGGGGTGGTGATCGTGGAGGAGGGGGTGCTGGATGTGCCGCCGTGGCCGGACACCGTGATGCCGGCCGGCGAGGTATTGCAGCGGCTGGGGATCAGGTCGCAGCGGCTGCAGGACCAGTTCAGCGGGGAGGGGTGGGAGTGGTCGACCATGGCCTATTACCTGGGGCAGCAGCCGGAGCTGCGGGAGCGGGTGATGCGCTATGCGTGGCTGGACCAGGCGCGGCTGCCGTGGCAGGTGAAGGCGGTGTGGGCGCATCACCGGTATGTGGTGGGGCGGGTGTAGGGGCAGGAAGGCGCGAAGAAGGCAGGAAGAAGAGGCGACAGCACGAAGAGGGCGGGCACATCGTCCCGGACGGGATGATATCCTGTCCGGGACGGAGGCGCCGCCCCTACGAGGGGATGGAAGGTCTTGATGCAGCTTGGAGGCGGGTGATGAGGCGCGGGGCAAAGGCCAGATCACGCGGGTGCCAGGACTGGGCGGCCGCGGAGGGCCGCACCCTACGCGGGGATGAGGGGTTTACGCGGGGATGTGGGGTCTTGATGCAGCTTGGAGGCGGGTGATGAGGCGCGGGGCACAGGCCAGATCACGCGGGTGCCAGGACTGGGCGGCCGCGGAGGGCCGCACCCTACGAGGTGATGGGGGGTCTTGAGGCAGCCAGGAGGCAGGTGATGGGAGGTCTTGAGGCAGCCAGGAGGCAGGTGATGGGGGGTCTTGAGGCAGAAAAGGGGAGGGGGAGAGGCGCGGGGGAAAGGGGTTCGGGCGCAGGCAAGTGGGGTGGCGAGGTGCTGGGCCCAGTGGGGGAGTTGTCCCCTGAAAAGAAAGTGCTTGCGCTCCACGGAAACTTGTGGTAGAATTCACGTGTGCAAAGCGAAGGCTTCTGCAGGCCTCCTCCGAGCACCGGAGCATGTCGCCAAGCGTTCGCGGCAAGATCACCTCTTTCTACCCATCGCCAACCGAAGACGGCTGGTGCAGCTGTCCGAGGCCCCAAAGACAATAGCGTAGTCGACCTGGCGGTTGCCTTCAGACAACGTCGTGGGCGCATGGCTCGCCCCAGTCTCGAGGAGGGTTTCCATGACGGAAACAGCCGAAGCTCGCTCATCACCTTCATTTCTGTGGGAGGTCATTCGCGCGACTCCGGGCAGCGACCCGCGCCTGGAGAGGTGCATCCAGTGCGGCACGTGTGGCGGCTCCTGTCCCTCGGGCGCGGACATGGAGCATACGCCGCGCCAGCTGTTTGCCATGATCTTCGCGGACATGCGGGACGAGGTATTGCGGAGCAACACGCCCTGGTACTGCGTGTCCTGCTACTTCTGCATGGTGCGCTGCCCGCAGGACATCCACATCACCGATATCATGTATACGTTGAAGCGGATGGCGATCGAGGAGGGGCTGTACCGGGAGTCCAGCGCTGCGGAGGCGCCGGCGTTCTCGGAGACGTACATCGACTACGTGGAGAGCTACGGCCGCAGCTTCGAGCTGGGGCTGGCCACGCGGTATCACCTGCGCCACCACCCCCTGGATGCGCTGAAGAAGGTGGGGTTCGGCATGGAGATGTGGCGCAAGGGCCGGATCGACCTGACGCCGAAGCGGATCAAGGGGATGCCGCAGCTGAAGGCAATCCTGGATAAGGCCAGGGAGCTAGACGCTGCCGACGGCCAGGGAGGTGCACCATGAAATACGGCTACTATCCGGGTTGCTCCCTGGAGCGCAACGCCATCGCCTACCACCAATCGGCCATGGCGGTGGCCGGCCTGTTGGGGATCGAGTTCGTGGAGGTTGAGGACTGGAACTGCTGCGGGGCGACGGAGTACATCTCGGTCAACCTGCTGGCGGCCTACGCGCTGGTGGGGCGCAACCTGGCCCTGGCGGCGCAGCAGCAGCTCAACAGCGGCCCGAAGCAGATGGTGGCGCCGTGCAGCGCCTGCTTCCTGAACCTGTCCAAGGTCGACAAGTACATGGGTGACGATGCAGAGCTGGCGGAGAAGGTGAACCTGGCGCTGGGGGCGGGCGGGCTGCAGTACAGGCCGGGCAGCGTGCAGGTGAGGCACCTGTTCGACATCGTGGCCAACGACGTGGGCTACGATGCCGTGGCGGCCAGGGTGACCAAGCCGCTGTACAACCTGCGCCTGGCCCCGTACTACGGCTGCCTGATCGTGCGGCCCAACCTGCAGCGGCAATGGGATGACCCGGAGTATCCCACCAGCCTGGACCGGCTGATGCGGGCGTTGGGGGCTGAGGTGGTGGACTTCCCGGTGAAGACCCATTGCTGCGGCGGGCACATGACGCAGATCAGCGAGGAGACGGCGCTGGAGCTGATCCGGCGGCTGCTGAAGAACGCGGCCGATTACAGGGCCGACGCCATCGTGACCCTGTGCCCCATGTGCCAGCTCAACCTGGACGGGTACCAGGAGCAGGTGAACAAGATGTTTGGCACGGACTACCACCTGCCGGTGCTGTACTTCACCCAGCTGATGGGGTTGGCCTTTGGGCTGTCACCGGCGGCGCTGGGCTTCGGCAAGGAGTTCGTCGATCCTGCGCCGGCGCTGGTGAAGATCGGCGCGGAGCCGCCGGCGCCGGAGAAGGAGGAGCGGCCGTCCAGGAAAGCGCTGCCGATGCCGGCGCAGCGAGCTGGCTCCAAGCGGAACGGAGGTGAGGCATGAGCGCGACGAAGGGCTCCGGCCAGCCGGAGCAGCGCATTGGGGTGTACGTGTGCCACTGCGGCAGCAACATCGCGGCGGTGGTGGACGTGAAGGACGTGGCCGAGTGGGCAGGGCAGGCGCTGGAGCAGGACGGCGTGGTGGTGGCGCGCGACTACCAGTTCATGTGCTCCAGCCTGGGCCAGGAGCTGATCGAGGCCGACATCAAGGAGAAGGGTCTGACGCGGGTGGTGGTGGCGGCCTGCTCGCCGCACCTGCACGAGACGACCTTCCGCGGGGCCTGCCAGCGGGCGGGCCTGAACCCGTACCTGTGCGAGATGGTCTCGATCCGGGAGCAGGTGTCGTGGGTGCACACCGACGGCGCGCTGGCCACGGCCAAGTCCAAGGCCATGGTGGCCGGCGGCGTGGAGCGGGTGGCACTGCACGAGCCGCTGGAGCCGCTGATCGTGCCCATCAACCCGACGACGCTGGTGGTGGGGGGTGGCATCGCCGGCATCCAGGCCGCGCTGGAGATCGCGGACAGCGGGTACCCGGTGGTGCTGGTGGAGCGGGAGCCGTCGGTGGGAGGGCACATGGCCCAGTTCGACAAGACCTTCCCGACGTTGGACTGTGCGGCCTGCATCCTGACGCCCAAGATGGTGTCGGCGGGCGGCCACCCCCACATCACCATGTTGACCTACAGCGAGGTGGAGCGGGTGGATGGCTACGTGGGCAGCTTCACCGTCACCATCCGCAAAAAGGCACGTTATGTCAATCAAGACGTGTGCACGGGCTGCGGCATCTGCATGGAGAAGTGCCCGGTGCGGGTGGTGGACGACGTGTTCGAGGCGGGGCTGGGCTATCGCAAAGCGGTGTACCGGCCCTTTCCGCAGGCGGTGCCCAAGTACCCGGTGATCGACACCGCGAACTGCACCTACTTCTTGCGGGGCAAGTGCAAGGCGTGCCAGATCTTCTGCCCTACCCAGCCCAAGTCCATCGACTTCGAGCAGAAGGACGAGCTGATCCAGATCGAGGTGGGCAACATCATCCTGGCCACGGGCTATGGGCTGTTCGATTGCCGGCGGGTGCCGCAGTATGGCTATGGGCGGTTGGCCAACGTATACACCAGCCTGGAGTTCGAACGGCTGTGCAACGCGGCCGGGCCGACCAACGGCGAAGTGGTCTTGCGCGACGGGGTGACCAGGCCGCAGGCCGTGGGCATCGTCCACTGCGTAGGCAGCCGGGACAGCAAGTACCACCGCTACTGCTCGGTGATCTGCTGCATGCAGAGCCTGAAGTTCGCGCACCTGGTGAAGGAGCGGACGGGGGCCGAGGTCTACAACTTCTACATCGACATGCGCACGCCGTTCAAGGACTACGACGAGTTCTACCAGAAGGTGTTGGCGGAGGGGGTGCACTTTGTGCGCGGGCGGGTGGCCGAGGTGACCGATGCGGCGCGCAACGCGGGCGAAGAGGGCAAGATCATCATCCAGGCCGAGGACACGCTGATCGGGCGGCAGCGGCGCATCCCGGTGGACATGGTGATCCTGTCGGCGGCGCTGGAGCCGCAGGTGGACTCCAACGCGGTGGCCTACACCTTCGGCATCGCCTGCAGCGCCAACGGCTGGTTCATCGAGAAGCATCCCAAGCTGGACCCGGTGGCGACCATGACCGAGGGCATCTACATTGCGGGCTGTGCGCAGGGGCCCAAGGACATTCCGGCCACGGTGGCGCAGGGTGCGGCGGCGGCGGCACGGGTGTTGGGGCGGATCAGCCAGGGCCAGATGGCGCTGGAGCCGGTGCGGGCCAGCGTGATCGCCGAGTGGTGCTCGGGCTGCCGCATCTGCAACAACATGTGCCCGTTCAACGCCATCACCTTCCTGGAGGACAGGAAGGTCACAGAGATCAATCCGGCCCTCTGCCAGGGCTGTGGCACGTGCGTGGCGGCCTGTCCCTCGGGCGCGATCACGGGCACGCAGTTCAGCAACGAGCAGGTGCTGGCCCAGCTGGAGGGGCTGCTGATGCTGGACTTCGACGGCCTGCCGGTGCGCCTGATGGAGCCGGCGCTGGGCTGAGGAGGTGAACCATGGCGGAACAAGAACGCTTCGAGCCCTTGATCATTGGCTTTACGTGCAACTGGTGCAGCTATCGGGCGGCGGACCTGGCGGGCACGTCGCGGGTGAAGTACCCGCCCAACGTGCGGCTGATGCGGCTGATGTGCTCAGGCCGGCTGGACCCAACCTTCGTGCTCAAGGCTCTGGCGGGCGGGGCGGACGGGGTGTTGATCACCGGCTGCCACCCCGGCGAGTGCCACTACCTGGAGCAGAACTACAAGGCGCTGCGGCGCTACCAGCTGCTGCGGGCCATGCTGCCGCAACTGGGGGTGGAGCCGGAGCGGGTCAAGCTGGTGTGGGCCAGTGCGGCCGAGGGCACCCGGCTGGCCAACGAGATCACCAAGATGGTAGAGGAGATCCGGGCGCTGGGGCCGCTGAACTGGCCGGGCGTGATGGCGAACGGGCACGAGCCGGAACGGCAGGCTGCCCTGGAGCCGGCCCTGCAGGAGGTAAGCTCATGAGCACAAACGGTGCCAAGCCGAAGCTGGCCATGTACTGGGCCGCCTCCTGTGGGGGCTGCGAGATCTCGACGTTGAACATCGGGGAGAACATCCTCCTGGTGGACCAGGTGTTCGACCTGGCCTTCTTCCCCTGCATCGCCGACTTCAAGGTCAGCGACGTGGAGGGTTATCCTGACGGCTACATCGACGTATGCCTGTTCAACGGCGCCATCCGCACCTCCGAGAACGAGCACATGGCGCAGCTATTGCGGCGCAAGTCCAGGGTGCTGGTGGCCTTTGGATCGTGCGCCTACGAGGGGTGCATCCCGGCGCTGTCCAACCTGACCACACGCGAGGCGACCCTGCGCACCGTGTACCTGGACAACCCGTCCCTGGACAACCCGCAGGGCATCCTGCCGCAGGTGAGCACGGAGGTAGCCGAGGGCGAGCTCACGCTGCCGTCGTTCTACCACACCGTGAAGTCGCTGGACCAGGTGGTGGACGTGGACTACTATGTCCCCGGTTGCCCGCCGGAGCCGCACCAGATCTGGGCAGTACTGCAGGTGGTGGTGGCGGCGTTAACCGAGGGGGCGCCGTTGCCGCCCAAGGGATCGATCGTCGGCATCGGGCAGGTGGCGGTGTGCGAGGAGTGCCCGCTGGAGCGGCACGAGAAAACCATCGCCCGGTTCTACCGGCCGCAGGAGATCATCCCCAAGCCGGGCCTATGCCTGCTGGAGCAGGGCCTGGTGTGCATGGGGCCGGCCACGGTGAGTGGCTGCGGTGCGCTGTGCCCGCAGGTGGGCATGGGCTGCCGGGGCTGCTACGGGCCGTTGCCCGGGGTGATCGACCAGGGCGCGCGCATGCTGACCGCCATCGCGTCGATCATCGACGTCAGCGGCAAGCCAGGCGACAACGAGGCGGAGCTGGAGCGGCGAGTCGAGGAGGCCGTGCGTACCATCGTGGACCCGGCCGGGACGTTTTATCGGTTTAGCATGGCGCACTCGGTGTTGAAGCGGGCGCGGGTTGGTGATCGGTGATCACCGAACGGAGCACAGCATGAAACGAATCACCATCGATCCGATCACCCGCCTGGAGGGCCATGGCAAGATCGAGATCTTCCTGGACGAGCAGGGGAACGTGGCGAATGCGTATTTCCAGATCCCGGAGCTGCGCGGGTTCGAGCAGTTTTGCGTAGGCCGGCCGGCGGAGGAGATGCCGCGCATCACCAACCGCATCTGCGGGGTATGCCCGGAGGCGCACCACATGGCGGCGACCAAGGCGCTGGACATGCTGTACCACGTGGAGCCGCCGGCGCCGGTGAAGAAGCTGCGCGAGCTATTCTACATGGCCTTCTACTGCACCGACCACACCACGCACTTCTATGCCCTGGGCGGGCCGGACTTCGTGTTGGGGCCGGATGCGCCGAAGGCGGAGCGGAACATCCTGGGCGTGATCCACAAAGTGGGGGTGGAGGTTGGCCGGCAGGTCATCGACATGCGCATGCGCAACCACCACGTGATCAAGATGCTGGGGGGCCGCGGGGTGCACCCGGTGGCGGGGCTACCGGGCGGCTGGAGCCGGGCCATCGACGACCGGGAGCGCGCGGAGATCGAGGGCATTGCCCGCCAGAACGTGGAGTTCGCCCTGTTCAGCCTCGACCTGTTCCGGGATGTGGTGCTGGGCAACCAGGAGTACGTGGACCTGATCCTGTCGGACGCCTTCACCCATCGCACGTATTCCATGGGGATGGTGGACAAGAACAACTGCGTGAACTTCTACGATGGCCTGATTCGGGTGGTGGACCCGGAGGGCCGGGAGTTCGTCAAGTACCCGGCGCAGGACTATGCGGAGCACGTGGCCGAGCGGGCGGAGCCGTGGTCGTACCTGAAGTTCCCCTATCTGCGGCACGTGGGCTGGAAGGGCTTTGTGGACGGCAAAGATAGCGGCGTGTACACGGCTACGCCGCTGTCGCGGCTGAACGCCTCCGACCGGATGGCGACGCCGCGGGCGCAGGAGGCTTTCGAGGCCTTCTACGAGACCCTGGGCAGCAAGCGCACCGACCGGGGACGTTACCAGCCGGTGCACTACCGGCTGGCGACGCACTGGGCGCGGCTGGTGGAGCTGTTGTTCGCGGCCGAGCGGATGCTGGAGCTGGCGATGGATCCGGACGTGATCGACCCGGACATGCGGCCGGTGGTGACCAACACGCCGGACGAGGGCATTGGCTGTGTGGAAGCGCCGCGAGGCACCCTGACTCATCACTACCAGACCGATGCCAACGGCATCCTGACCAGGGTGAACATGATCGTCGGCACCACCAACAACAACGCGCCGATGGCCATGTCGGTGAAGAAGGCGGCGCAGGCGCTGATCACGAACGGCACTGTGGTGACCGATGGGTTGCTCAACCGCATCGAGATGGCCTTCCGCAACTACGACCCCTGCATGTCGTGCGCCACCCACTCGCTGCCCGGGCAGATGCCGTTGCAGGTAACGGTGCGAGATGCCCGCGGTGCGGTGGTGGCGCAGCTGAGCCGGTAGGGCGATGGCATCCCTGGTGATCGGCCTGGGCAACCCGATCCTGACCGACGACGGCGTGGGCGTGCTGGTGGCGCGCGCCGTAGCAGCGGCCCTACCGGCGGGGGAAGGGCAACAGGTAGAGGTGGCCGAGGCGAGCATCGGCGGGCTGCGCCTGATGGAGATGATGGTTGGCTACGCGCGGGTGATCCTGGTGGACGCGGTAGTGGGCAGCGGCGCGCCGCCGGGGAGCGTGGTGCGGTGGACGCTGGCGGATGTGGGTGAGAGAGCGCCGACCCAGCACATGGCCTCGGCGCACGACGCCACGCTGCCGACGGCGCTGGCGGCCGGGCGGCGCCTGGGGCTGGCCCTGCCGGAGGACGTAGTGATCTTCGCCGTGGCGGCGGAGAACGTGGCCGAATTCGGCGACCAGCCTACGGCTGCGGTACGGGCGGCGGTGCCGAGGACGGCGGCGGCCGTGCTGGCCGTGCTGGCCGGGACCGAGGCCGGCGAGGCGACGACGCGATGACACGCGAGGAGGTTGCAGATGGTATCCCCTGAACTGCTGCGCCGCTATCCGTTCTTTGCCGGGCTGACCCACGAGAACATCGTCGCCATGGCCAACCTGGCGGAGGAGCAAGCCGCGGGCGCGGGCCACACCTTCTTCCGTGCGGACGAGGAGATCGGTCATCTTTACCTGGTCCTGGAGGGTACCGTTGGGATCGTCATCGAGACACCGGATCATGCAGTGGCGCAGGCGGTGTCGGACCAATTGACGGGTGCCATCAAGACCAGGGACGTGGTGATGAGCACGGTGGGGCCGGGGGAGGTGTTTGGCTGGTCGGCGCTGGTGCCGCCGTACACGGCCACGGCCACGGCCAAAGCCTTGACGCCGTGCCGGGTGGTGGCCTTTCGCTGCGCGGACCTGTTCCAGGTGTTCGACGAGGACTGCCGGTTCGGCTACCTGATCATGCAGAAGGCGACCCAGGTGGTGCGCGGCCGGCTGCACGACATGCACATCCAGTCGCTGGCGGAAATGGTGGAGTGAGCGGGGCGGAGATAGGCGGAGGCGAGCCCACGCGCGCAGGGCCGGCGGCCTGGATGCGGGCCGCCGGCCCTGCGCGCCGATTGGTCGCCAGTCCGGGCGGTGGACAGGAGGGAGAGGAGGAGTTCAGCTGGCGCGGATATAGCGCCAGGCCGCGGCAATGATGACCACGACGGCGGCGAGGGCGATGAGGGTCAGTCCAGGCGATTTCATGGTGAGTCCTTGCAGGATGATGCTGGTGGAGCCACGGAAGTGGACCGGTGTTGGCCAGGACGATTATACCACCAGGTTTGTGGCCAGGCCAGAAGGGTTGGCAGCAGAGAACACGGGCGCCGGAGCTCACCGCAAAGGCGCAAAGGGCGCAGAGGGGAGACAGGGCCGGAGGAGCCGGAGCGGAACACGGGCGCCGGAGCTTGCCGCGGAGGCGCCAAGGGCGCGGAGGGGAGGCAGGGCCGGAGGGGCCGGGGCAGACCAGGGAGGCCGGCGGTGGCCTGGAGGGGCTTCTCAGGTGCCCGGGCCCTCCGGCGTGGAGGGGCTATGGCACGGCGAGGGTGAAATCCTGGCGGCGCAGGAGGTTTTGCGCGCTGTCGCGCACCTCGACGGTGATCTTCCAATCGCCGCTCATGGTGAGGGGAACGAGGGTGGCGTAGCGGCCGTTGCCCTGGTCGGTGGCCTGGCCCTGCATGAGACCCATGCTGTGGGCGGCCATGTCGGCCAGGACGGTGACCGTGGCGCCGGAGAGGGGCTGGCCGCTGGCGTCCTTGACGTCGATGACGAGCTCGGTGTCGGCCGCGCTGGTGGGTGGGTTGGGGTTGGTGGTGATGGCGATCTCCGTGGTGCCGGTGCCGGCCGGCGCAGGGGCAGCCGCGGGCGGTGCCGCACAGGCGGCGGAGGCGAGGGCGATGGCCAGGAGGGCGAAGACGACGAACCTGATGGATGGCATAGGGTTTCTCACTGGGTAGATTTGGCTGGGCGCAGGTGGCGCGTCGAGCATGGCCGGGCCGGCGTCATGACCGGCGCATCAAGGCCTGACGTCGATGGCCAGCATCAGGCCACCGGGCTCCTCGCCGTCGTTGGTGGTGTGATGCGAGATGTGGCAGTGGAGCATCCACATGCCGGGGGTGGTGGCGACGAGCTCGACGTCGTAGCGCTCGCCGGGCGCGACGGCGACGGTATCCTTGGTCAGGCGGGCCGATGCGGGCACAGGGTGGCCGTCGGTGGCGACGATCTGAAAGGGCACGCCGTGCAGGTGCATGGGATGGATGAACTGGCCGGCGGCGATGAAGCGCAGCCGGATGGTGTCGCCCACCCTGGCCTGGATGGTCTCGGTGGCGGGGAAGGCCTTGCCGTTGATGGTGAAGTAGTTGGGGTCCATGCCGGCCATGGGCATGGCGCCGTAGGTCTGGCCGCCGGCGAAGCGCCACTCGTTGAGGATCAACACCTCGTCCACATCGGGCGGGTCAGCCTCGGGGGTGGCGGGGTCGACGATGAAGGCGCCGTGCAGGCCGGCGCCGATCTGGATGTCGGGATCGACGTGGCTGTGGTACCAGTAGGTGCCGGCGGGCCGGGCCACGAACTCGTAGACAAAGGTCTGGCCGGGCGCGATGGGCTCCTGGGTCATGCCAGGCACGCCGTCCATGGCGTTGGGAACGTCGAGGCCGTGCCAGTGGATGGTGGTATCCTCGGGCAGCTCGTTTTTGACGATGAAGCGCAGCCGGTCGCCCTCGGCGACGCGGACCAGGGGGCCGGGGACCATGCCGTTGTAGGTCCACGCTACCTGCTCGACGCCGTCCAGGAAGGTCCAGCGCACGGGCCGGGCGGTGATCTCGAAGACCTTGACGCCGTCCTCCAGGCGGAAGGGAAGCGGCTGGTTGCCCTTGGCGACGGTGGCGGCGGGCACGTCCTGGTTGGGCAGGGCGGCCATCATGTGGGCCATGCCGGGGGAGAGGGTGGGCGCGGCGAGGCGGGCGGGGGTGGGAGTAGGTGCGGCGGCGGGGGCGGCCGCGCCGGCGCAGCCGGCCAGCAGGGCTATGCCCAGCAGGCCGGCCAGCAGCAGCGTAAGACGAGGTTGCCTCATGACGGGTATCCGTTGGGGTCTACTGGGCGGTCAGGGCCCAGACGAACGTGCGCGCGGGCACACCGGCGAGATCGCGCAGGACCAGGGTGACCTCGCCGGCCCCGGCCAGGATGGACTGGCCGGCGGCATCCACAGCCGGGAAGCTGAGCACGCCGGTGACGTGGTGGTTGCTGCCTGTGGGCGCCAGCCAGGAGGTGGCTGGCACCTCGCGGTCGCCAATGACCAGCGCGGCCAGTTCGGCCAGGTCGATCCCCAGGTCGACGGTGTGGGTGTTGAGGGCGAGCTCGAAGTCCAGGGAAGCGGCCGCCGGGTCGTCCAGGGTGAGGGGCGTCGCCGAGACCGTGACGCCGCCCGCCTCGGCTGTGACCTCCGGGAGCGCAGCCGCTGCGGGCTCCGCAGCCACTGGCCGTGACGGCATCGCCATGGTAGGGCTCACCGGCAGCGTGGGGCTCATGGGCATGGTGCCCTGCATCATCGCACAGCCGCCACCATCCTTGCACATGCCCTTGTCGCCGGCCTGCCCGTCCATCATGTCCATGGAACCCATATCCATGGAACCCATGTCCATAGAACCGCCGGCCATCATGCTTTGCATGTGGCCCATGGACTGCATCATCTGGCCCATCATGATCATCATGCGGCCCATCATCTGGGCCGAGTTGGAGTCGCCGCCCTGCATCGACATGCCAGACATCCCACCCGTCATCATGCCTTGCATGCCGCCCTTCATGGGCATGGTGCCGGTCATCGCGGTGCTACTGCCCATCATGCCCTGCATGCCGCCCATCATGCCTTGCATGCCGCCCATCATGGGCATGGTGCCGGTCATCATGGTGCTACTGCCCATCATACCCTGCATGCCGCCCATCATCATGCCTTGCATGCCGCCCATCATGGGCGTGGTGCCGGTCATAGCCGTGCTGCCCATCATCCGGCCATGCATGGCGTCCATCTGCTGCATGAGCTTTTCCATGTCCTGCATCATCTGGGCCATGGCGTCAGACTGGGACATGGGCATGGTGCCGGTCATCGCCATGCCGGCGCCCATCTGGTGGCCCTCGAGGCCGGTGGGCATGGTGCCGGTCATGACCATGCCAGCATCCATCTGGTGGCCCTCGAGGCCGGTGGGCATGGTGCCGGTCATGACCATGCCAGCATCCATCTGGTGGCCCTCGAGGCCGGTGGATACGGCTTCAGCTGGCGTCATGACGGATGGGGTCGGGGTGGGTGCCGCGGCGAGGGCCGCGGAGGCCGGCGCTGCGACGGGAGCTGCGGCCGGCGGCCCGGCGACGATGGGTGCACAGGCGGCAAGCAGCAGGCTGCCAAGGATGAAAAGCGCAAGAGCCACAAGCACACGGGTCTTCATGGTTGGGTTGGTCTCCTCGACGGGCAGGTTAGCTGGCGGCCGGTGCCAGGTGGCTGGCACAGGCCACGGCTCGACAGGGCGGCTCAAGAGCAACGCCCTCAAGCCTCTACTGTAGCGGGCAAACACGACAGGCCTGTGAAGCTTCTATGACAGTTTCGTGAAGAAAGAGAGGATCGGGCGGAGCGTGCAAGGCTGAGGCCTCCGGTGCTTCTCCAGGCCGCTGCTGCGGGGCAGCGGGCGCCGGGGATTTGGCACGCAGATGGGTCAGCGCCACAGGGCCGGCTGAGTCACCACTCAGCCGGCCCTCTTCATGGTTCACAGGCAGGCCAGCTTTCCGCACCTCGATCAGTTGCGCGGCACCTTGACGACCTGGTATTCGGTGTTCGGGGTGGGGGGGGTCCCGAAGCGGGCGTTGACGGCGTAGAGCGAGCTGCCGTGCAGGGCGACG
>JAULUH010000115.1:0-4168 GCA_032111745.1 Anaerolineae bacterium
GCAACCTGCTGGATCACGAGTACGAGTTCTACGAGGGCCGGGATAAGGTGGCGGAGGTGTCCAAGAAGTGGTTCCGCCTGACCGACACCTACGGCATCCAGGTCGCGCCGGGACAGGACGACGTCCTGCTGCTGGCCGCGACCGTGGCGATCGACCAGCTCTCACACGACGTCGCCTAGAGGAGTTCACGACTATGGCCACGAAACCGTTCAAGGGCGTCGTCAAGCTAGACGTCCGCGACTCGGTTCCAGACTGGGAACCGTACACACCACCGAAAGCGCCTGAAGGCTCGCCGAACATCCTGTTCGTTCTGTACGACGACACCGGCCTTGCAGCCTGGTCGCCGTTCGGCGGCGGGATCAACATGCCCACGCTGCAGAAGCTGGCCGACCAGGGCTTGATGTACTCGCAGTGGCACACGACGGCGCTCTGCTCGCCGACCCGGTCCACGCTCCTTACCGGCCGCAACCACCACCTGAACGGCTGCGCCGCCATCACGGAGGGGGCGAACGGATTCCCCGGCGCGCACGGCCGCATCCCGGAGCAGTGCGCGACGATCGGGCAGCTCCTGCAGGACGCCGGCTGGAGCACGTACTGGCTGGGCAAGAACCACAACGTGCCTGAGCAGGACATCGCCTCGGGCGGGAGCCGCAAGGAATGGCCGTTGCAGAAGGGCTTCGACCGCTACTACGGCTTCCTGGGGGGTGAGACCAACAACTGGTACCCCGATCTCGTCGAGGACAACAAGTTCATCGATCAGCCGTACGGCCCGGAAGAGGGTTATCACCTGTCCAAGGATCTCGCCGACCAGGCCCTGCAGATGATCCGCGACCAGAAGGCCAGCAATCCTTCGAAGCCGTGGTTCATGTGGTTCTGCCCCGGGGCCAACCACGCCCCTCACCATTGTCCGCAAGAGTACGTGGACAAGTACAAGGGCAAGTTCGACGACGGCTACGAGGCCTACCGGGAGTGGGTCCTGCCGCGCATGATCGCCAAGGGCATCCTGCCGGAGGGCACCCAGCTCACGCCGATCAACCCGCTGCCGGGCGAGGTGGCGAACCCGGGAGACGCCGTGCGTCCCTGGGATTCGCTCAACGCCGACGAGAAGAGACTGTTCTCGCGCCTGATGGAGGTTTACGCCGGATTCTCGGAGTACACGGACGTCCAGGTGGGCCGGATCATCGACTACCTGGAGCAAAGCGGCCAGCTCGAGAACACCATCGTCCTCTACGCGGCGGACAACGGCGCGTCGGGTGAGGGCAGCCCGAACGGCTCGGTCAACGAGAACAAGTTCTTCAACAACTACCCGGACGAGCTGTCCGAGAACTTGAAGTACCTCGACGTGCTGGGCGGGCCGGACACCTACGAGCACTTCCCGACCGGATGGGCTGTCGCCACCTCGACGCCGTTCAAGATGTTCAAGCGCTACGCGGAATACGCCGGTGGCACCTGCGACCCGCTGGTCATCTCGTGGCCCAAGGGCATCAAGGCGCAGGGAGAGGTCCGCCACCAGTACCACCATTCCACCGATATCGTCCCGACGATCCTCGAGGTCTGCGGGCTGGGGATGCCGGAGGTCTACCGGGGTGTGGAGCAGTACCCGTTGTCGGGCGTGTCGATGCGCTACAGCTTCGACGCCAAGCCCAACGCCCCGACGCAGAAGAAGCGCCAGTACTACGCCATGCTGGGCACGCGCGGCCTCTGGGAGGACGGCTGGAAAGCCGTTGCTCTGCACGCGCCGCTGACCGGAAAGGGCCACTTCGACGAGGACGAGTGGGAGCTCTACCACGTGGATATGGACCGCGCCGAGTCCCGGAACCTGGCGAAGGAGCATCCGGAGAAGCTGCAAGCGCTGATCAAGGCCTGGTTCGAAGAGGCGGAGAAGAACCTGGTGCTACCGCTGGACGATCGCTCGGCCGCGGAGCAGCTCGGCATCGCGCGGCCCAGCGAAGAGGCACCGCGCGAGCGCTACGTCTATTACCCCGGAACGGCGCCTGTGCCGGAAGGCGTGGCCGTCAATACGCGCGGCCGTTCCTACAAGATCCTCGCCGACGTCGAGATCACCGATCCGGACTGCTCCGGCGTGATCTTCGCCCACGGCTCGCGCTTCGGCGGTCACTCGCTGTTCATCAAGGACCGGAAGCTGTACTACGTGTACAACTTCCTCGGCATCAAGCCCGAGCAGCAGTTCGTCTCGCCCAAACTCAAGCCGGGCAAGTACACGCTCGGCATGGAGTTCATCCGGGAAGGCGCGGGCGAGTACCACGAGTCTCTCGGCAAGACCAGGCTCTACGTCGACGACAAGGTCGTCGCGGAAGGCCCCATGAAGACGCAGCCGGGCAAATTCACGCTGTCAGGTGATGGCCTCTGCATCGGCCGCGACAGCGGCGATGCCGTGAGCCAGGAGTACCAGACCCCCGGCGAGTTCGAAGGCGGGACGATCCTCGGCGTCGCAGTTACCGTGGAGCAGGCGCAGTATCTCGACCTTGAGAAGCTGGCGGCGGCGGCATTCGCCATCGACTAGTTGGTTCAGCAGACAAACTATGGATGTGAAAGGACACTACCATGATCCCTGTTCAGTACGTGTTGGTCGGTTTCCAGCAGGCCCAGATTAGCCCGAAGCTCAAGAAGCGCGTGTTGGCCCTCAGGAAGCTGCACGAAGCGGGCGCCATCACGGTGCTCAACCTGGTCGCCGTGCACAAAGCTGGCGACGGCACCGTGACGGCCGGCCAGTACAGCGACCTGTCGGACGAGGAGCGCAAGGCCCTGGGCGTGGTCGCGGGCGCGTTGATTGGCTACGGTGCGGCGGGCGTCGAGGGCGCGGAGGCCGCGGCAGCCGCGGTGGCCGAGCGCCAGGCCGCCGGGACGGCCGGCCAGAGGCGCCGGGAGATCGCGGCCGCCGTTGTGGACGCGATGCCCAACGGCTCGTCGGCGGCGCTGCTGGTGGTGGCGCACAACTGGGTCGACACTCTCGGCGAGGGCGTGGCCGAGTCCGGCGGGACCATCCTGGCGACCGGTTTTATCTGGCCCGAGGACCTGGTCTACCTGGGCGAGGCGCTCGGCGCACTGGCAGAGTAGCAGCCTGGCTCGGAGCGGCCGGGGCGCGTCTATACCAGCGACGCGCCCCGACCGCAGAAGAGCCGTTCATCCGCAAATAGGAAAGGATATCAAGATGGCATCTCTGTTGGAGAACTTTTCAAGCATGATCACGCCGGAGCTCCTGGCGCCGGCGGCCGGGAAGCTCGGGATCGACCCCAGCGTGCTGAGCAAGGGGCTGGGGGCCGTCGTCCCGCTGTTGACCTCCGGGCTGGCCAAGGCCGCGGCTTCGCCCGAGGGTTTGAAGAGCGTGATGAGCCTGCTGCCTGCCCAGGCGACCGATGATGTCGCCGGCCTGACGAAGTCGGTGCTCAGCTCCCCAGATGCAGCGGCTTTGATGGACAAATTCTCGGACACGGTCTTTGGCGGCGGCGCGTCGACCGCGACGCGCACGGTGGACAAGGCGTTGGGCTTCCCTGCGAGCGGGTTGATCCCGCTGGTGGCACCGCTGGTGATGAACGGCATCAAGAAGGCCCAGGCGACCGGCAACCTGGACGACCAGGGCGTAGCCAAGCTGCTGAAGGACGAGACCGACGCGTTCCTCAAGAAGGGCGGGCCGGAGGCTGACATCGTGAAGCAGTCTTGGGCCAACGTAGACAAGCTCGATGCCCTGAAGGGCAAGTTCTCGGCCCAGGAGCTTGCGGCAGTTGGAGCGGCGCCGCTGGCAGTGGCTGGTCTGGTCATGAGCGCCTCGAAGTCGTCGGCAAAGGGCATGATGCAGGAAGTGACTGTGTTGGCCCAATCCATGGACGCGGCGGCGGACAGGGCGGGCGGCGTCTCCCTTCTTGACATGGTCCCGCGGCCGACCGCCGAGCAAGCCGAGCAGTACCTGAGCACGCCGCAGGACAGTATGCTGGGGACCCTCAAGGCGGCTGTTGCGGCCGTGTCGGCCAAGGCGCCTGACCAGGCGGCCGGCTATAAGGCATTCCTGAACTCGCTGGCATCAGACGTCGCCAACGCGGCGAAGGAAGGCGGATTCCTGGGCATCGGCGCCAAGCAGGTGACGTCTGAGGAGGCGGCTGTCCTGGAGACGATTCGCCAAGCGGTGGGCTGAGCCGAAATTGGTTGTTGA
>JAULUH010000116.1:0-1517 GCA_032111745.1 Anaerolineae bacterium
ATCCGAGAGATTCGCGGCGATCACCCGCACGTCATTCTCCATCTGCCAGAGGGAGGCCACCATGTGGCCGTGGGACTCGTTCCCATCCCAGCCTGGAGCAGGCTGCAACAGCTGCCAGCGCCCGTCATGAAAAACCGGGTGCCGCAGCGCAGCCAGCAGCTGGCGATAGAAGGGATCCAAGCCAGGCTCCAGGTCCTCCGCCGGCCGCCGGCCTAGCTGCACCGGCAGCTTGATCCGCCGGCCCTCCAGTTGCCCTTCATGCAGCAGGCGCAGGCCAGGCAAGGTGAGGGCCAGCACAGCCGCTGCGCGGCTGCGGTGCACGCCAAAGGCTTCGGCCGCGCGTCGCTCGTCGTGGTTCTCCACGAACCGCGCCAGGTGGCGCTGGTAGCTAGAGCTTGCCTGCAGGTGCTGGTGCACAGCCGCCGCATCGCCCTCCTGCAGCCGGTCGTAGAGACGCTTGTCGTAGGTATAGTCAAAACCCTGCTGTTGCAGGTCCCACTCCATGTCCCAGTAGACCTCGGCCAACATCAGAAAACCCGGATGCCGCGCGTGCAGATCGGTGACAGCCGCCGGCCAGAACTCCACCCGGGGTGGATCGAACTGTCCCCCCCACGTGCGTAGAAAGATGTCCTGGCTCACCAGCATGGCCATGTCGCAGCGAGCGCCGTCGCTGCGCTGCGCAATGGATAGCAGGATGTCGGCCATCGCCCGCCGGGCGGCTGCCGAACGATAGTCGATCTGCACCGTATCGGTCCAGCCCGAGAAATGGGGATCGCGCCCGTGCGCGAACACTCGCCACTGGCCGCCAGCCTCGCTGGCGAAGTAGTCGGCGGGTAGGCGAGCCAGGGTGCCCGCCCCGCCCTGCACCAGCCAGTCCGGATGCTGGCTCAGCCACGCATGGTCGACGGCCATGTGGTTGGGCACGAAGTCCAGCATCAGGCGCAGGCCCAGCCCGGCCAGGCGCTCTCGCAAGGCCGCCAGGCCATCGTCGCCCCCGAGGGTGGCATCGACCTCATAGGCCCGGATACAGTACGGCGAGCCTACCACGTCGCCGGCGGTATAGCCTGGCAGGGCCCGCTGATACTCGTCCTGCAGGCCAGGATGCTCCAGGGCCACCCGCCGCCCACCAGGGCTGCGCTCCCAAAACCCCATCAGCCACAAGCCGTCGAAGCCGTAGCCGGCCAGCCGGGCCAGCTCGTCGTCAGGCACCGTCGCCAGGGTAACAGGCTGGCCCGCGCGCTGGCTGAGCTCCTCTAGCCAGGCCCAGGTATTGATCTCGTAGACAACTGGATTGGTTGGCCAGGTGGTCAATGCTCTTGCTCCCAGGTTAACTCAGAAAGGTCTCCACGTCGAGCTCGGCATCGCGCTTCCAGGCCGGCAGGTCGGACTCATCCTGGATGCTGCGCCGCAGCTCGATGATCTGGTCACGCAGCACTGCGGCTTCCTCGAAGCGCAGCTCTTCCGCGGCCCGGTGCATCTCTTTCTCCAGCTCCCGCACCAGCCTCAGGCGCTCCCCA
>JAULUH010000117.1:0-12281 GCA_032111745.1 Anaerolineae bacterium
CGGCGAGATCGACGGCCTGGCAGACGCCGCCCTGGCCGCGGCCTTTGGCGCGGCTGCCGGCCAGCAGCCAGCGCGCGTGCTGCTCAACTTTGGCGACGTCGACTACATCAACAGCACCGGGATTGCGTTGATCGTCGGCGTGCTAGCCCAGGCCCGCAAGGCCCATATCTCATTGGTAACCTACGGGTTGAGCGACCATTACCGGGAGATCTTCCAGATCACCCGCCTGGCGGACTTCATGACCATGGCGGAGGATGAGGCTGGCGCGCTGGGGGCAGGCTAGACCAGTGGGATGGCGTCACCTGCAGTTTGGACTCGAGGCTTTAGCCGAGTTTGCGCTGAAGACCCGGCCAAGGCCTCGAGTCCGCACCCGGAGCGGCTGAAGCCGCCACTACGAACCGGAGCCGGCTACGGCCTCGACTCCACAATGCAAGGCCGCGTCAAGAAGATCGCACTCATCAACGGAGGCAGATGATGTCTAGAGCAAGCATAACGACCGACGTACGGAAGACGGAAAACGGAGTGAGCATCATTGATATCGGCGGGGAGGTCAACGGGTTTTCCGAAGAGGCCCTCGCTGCGGCCTATGACGAGGCCAGCCAGAACGGCGTGCGGGCCATCCTATTCAACTTTGAAAACCTGGAGTACATGAACAGCTCGGGCATCGGCCTGCTGGTCATGATCCTGATCCGGGCCCAGCGCAACAAGCAACGGCTGATGGCATGTGGCCTGAACGAGCACTACCAGCAGATCTTCGCCCTGACCCGGCTCAACGAGGCCATCGCCATCTATGGCAGCGAGGCGGAGGCGGTGACGGCGGGCGGACGGTGAACGGTGATCGGTGAACGGTGATCGGTGAACGGTGATCGGTGAACGGAAGCTGGAGGTAGATGGCATGGAACAGAGTGACAACGCAGGGACGCTGCCCGCGCGGGATGCGGCTAACTGGGCGCAGCCGGTAGCTAAGCTGACAGTGGATGGCGAGCGGCCGGGCGCAGCAAATCTGAACGTGGACGGCCGCGGGCTGACCGGGCCGTTGCAGGGCTTCGGCGCGTTGTGGCAGAAGACCTACCGGGTGCCACTGGCTGGGGCGACGCCGCAGGAGGTGGTGGGCTACTGGAAGGCCCACCTGCCGGAGCTGATGCCATCCGACAGCCGCTTCTACCCGTCGCTGACGGGTGTGCAGCCAGGGGAGGTGCTGTTGATCAACGCCTCGATGCCGGGGCTGCCCGGTGGCGGCAGCATTCCGGTGTACACGGGCGTGTTGATCCTCTATGCCGACGAGGAGGCCTTTTCGGTGATGACACCGGATGGCCACCCGGAGTCCGGGTTCAACACCTTCAGTGCCTATGAGGAGGACGGCACCACTGTGGCTCAGATCCAATCCCTGGCCCGGGCCAACGACCCGGTCTACGAGTTCGGCTTCCGCTTCCTCGGCGGGGATACGCAGCAGGAGCGCATCTGGCATCACGTGCTGACGGAGCTGGCGACGCATTTCGGCGTGGAGCCCACCATCGAGATGAAGAAGGTCTGCGTGGACGGCCGGGTACAGTGGTCGCAGGCCGGCAATGTGCGCTACAATGCGGTCATCCGGACCACGGTGAGCGCGCCAGGGCGTTGGGCGAAGCGCGTTTTCGCCCGCGGCGCGAAAGCTTGAGTCATAGATTGTAGCCGGAGCCTAGATTGCCAGCAACCAGGGAGTCTCTCAACCGTCAGGATCAGACCGTTGGCTTGCGGGATGGTCGCAGGCTAGGATACGCCGAATATGGCCCCGATGGTGGCGTGGCAATCATGGTATTCGGCGGCGCCTCCGGCCGCTATCTGAGGCCGTGTGGCGATGAGCTGCTGGAGAAGGTGGGTGTCCGGCTCCTCATCGTGGAGCGACCTGGTTTCGGGTTATCAGATTTTCAGCCCAAGCGGACGTTGTTGGACTGGCCGGAAGATGTGGCGCAGCTGGCAGACCACCTGGGGCTGGGGCGTTTCGCCGTCGTTGCCGCCTCTCAAGGGGGGCCTTACGGTGCGGTCTGCGGATATAAGCTGGCAGATCGACTGACTGGCCTGGCGCTGGTGAGCGCCCTGGCCCCGTTCGATGTTGCCGGTTCAACCGAGGGCATGGCTCCGGCACTGGCCATGCTGCCAAGAATAGCGCGCCACGCGCCGTTTCTGCTCCGCCCCATGCAAGGTGCGGTGGTCTCGCTGATCCGGCGCAACCCGGAGGCGGCCGTCAAACGCATCTTCAGCAACCTGCCGCCAGGCGATCAGGCCATCCTACAGCAGCCAGAGTTGATCCAGACCTTTGTTCGCGATTTTCCCGAAGCCTACCGCCAGGGCGGACGCGGAGCAGCTCACGACATCTATGTGGTCTGCCACCCATGGGGTTTCCTGCCCCAGGATATCTCAGCCAAGACCTTTGTTTGGCAGGGCGAGGCAGACCCCAACGTTCCACCGGTGATGGGACGTTACCTGGCGGAGACGATCACCAACAGCGAGGCCACCTTTGTAGGTGACGCCGGCCACATGCTGTTCTATACCCACTTCGAGTCGATAGTGCAGCAGACTGTGAACCATGCCAGAAGCGTATGACGCCGTGATCGTGGGGTCTGGACCCAACGGATTGGCCGCGGCCACTACCCTGGCCCGGGCGGGGCGCTCGGTGCTGGTGGTGGAGGGCAAGGATACGATCGGCGGCGGCATGCGCTCGGCCGAGGTGTGCCTGACCGGCTTCGTTGGCGATATCTGCTCGGCGGTGCATCCGCTAGGGCTGGCCTCGCCCTTCATGCGCAGCCTGCCGTTGGCTGAGCACGGCCTGGTCTGGATCCAGCCCGACCTGCCCCTGGCCCATCCCCTGGATGGGGGGGAAGCGGTGGTAGTGGAACGCTCGGTGGCCGCCACGGCTGAGGGATTGGGAGCGGACGGGCCGGCCTACCGGCGCCTGATGCAGCCGCTGGTGGACCGGTGGCCGGCCATCGTGGACGACGTGCTGGGGCCGCTGCGAGTGCCGCGCGATCCCCTGGCCTTTGGACGCTTTGGCCTGGGGGCGATAATGCCGGCGACGCTACTGGCGCACGGCTGGTACCGCGGCCGGGAGGCGCGCGCACTGCTGGCCGGCATGGCGGCCCATTCGATGCTGCCGCTGCAGCGACCGATCACCGGGGGCTTTGGGCTGCTATTGGGACTGCTGGCTCATGCGGTGGGCTGGCCAGTGGCCAAGGGCGGCAGCCAGGCCATCGCCGATGCCCTGGCTGGCTACCTGCGCAGCCTGGGCGGTGAGATCAGGACGGGGTGGATGGTGGAAGATGTGGACGAGTTGCCACGGGCCGGCGCTTATCTGTTTGACATAACGCCACGACAGTTGATCCGTATTGCCGGGCACCGGCTGCCGGCCGGCTACCGGCGCAGCCTGGAGCGGTTTCGCTACGGCCCGGGGGTATTCAAGATAGACTATGCCCTGCATGGCCCCATCCCGTGGGCGGCGGCGGCGTGCAGCCGGGCGGGCACGGTGCACGTGGGGGGGACACTCGAGGAGATCGCGAGTGCGGAGCAGGAGGTCTGGCGGGGGAGGCACAGCGAGAGGCCCTTTGTGCTGCTGGCGCAGCAAAGCCTGTTCGATACCAGCCGAGCCCCTGCGGGCAAGCAGGTGGCCTGGGCCTATTGCCACGTGCCTCACGGGTCGACTGAGGACATGACAGAGGCTATCGAGCGCCAGGTGGAGCGGTTTGCGCCGGGGTTTCGTGATATGATAATGGCCCGCAGCACGCGCACGGCCATGCAGATGGAGGCGTACAACCCCAACTATGTGGGAGGGGACATCAACGGCGGGGTGCAGGATATCTGGCAGCAGTACACGCGGCCGGTGGCGCGATGGGTGCCATACAGCACGCCGGATCCGCGGATCTACATCTGTTCATCATCCACGCCGCCGGGTGGGGGGGTGCATGGGATGTGTGGGTATTATGCGGCGCAGGCGGTGCTGGCGCGGGGGGGTGTGGGGAGTAGCGGCTGAGGTGCCGCGCGGATGAACAGCCTGCCGTCATGGTCGAAAGGGCGGGGAGACCCCGCCCCTACGAAGCGATGGTGATTTTGGCGTAGCTACGCAGGGGGTGGCCCAATGCTGGGACGAGGGCGAGACGCGGTGAATGAAGGACTGGGCGGCCGTATCATCCCGGAACGGGGCGGAGGGCCGCGCCCCGGGATACCCCACCCGATGGACCCTAGGTGACGATGTCGCCGCTGCGGGCGGCGCCGGCCTTGACGCCGGCGACCAGGGTGGTGAGGAAGGCGGAGCGCAGTGGCTTGACGGCCCGGGCGGCCTTGTAGGGGGGTGTGCGCTCCAGGACCTGCAGGACGCGGCCGAGGGCCTGGAAGCTCCAGCCCTCGGTGTTGTCGAGGATGAGGTCGGCCAGCTTGCCGCGCTCGATGGCCATGGCGACGACGCGGTCGAAGGTAGACTCGGGGGTGAAGACCCGCTGCTCGCGCGGCACCATGGCCATGGCACCGTGCTTGCAGGCGGCGGTGCACACGCCGCAGCCCAGGCAGAGGTCGGCCTCGCGCACGGCCCAGCGGGGCCGGCGCTCGCCCTGGGGCTCGCCGATGACGATGTCGATGGCCTGGGTCGGGCAGGCCTTGGCACAGCGGCCGCAGCCGTTACAGCGATCCAGGTCGATCTGGCTGATCCAGTTGGAGCTGACGATGGCGTGGCGGATGTCGTGGGTTCGGATAGCCGACATCATGCCACAGCAGCAGCCGCAGCAGTTACAGATGTAGCTGACGTTGCGTTGTACGTTGTCGGCGGTCTGGGCCAGGCCGGCATCCTTGCACTGGCCCAGGATGGCCATGGCCTCGGCCACGGTGATGGGCTCGGCCAGGCCGGAGCGCACCAGGGTTTCAGCGCCGTAGTTGAGGGTCATGCAGGTGCGCTGGGGGCGCTGGCAGGCGGTGTCCAGGTGGCTGCGGTGGTGGCGGCAGGGGCAGAGGCTGACGGCGTGGGCATGGGCGGATTCCACCAGGTAGCTGGCCCGCTCCCAGTCCAGCACCTCCACGTGGTCGCCAGCGGGGAGGGCCTCCTCGCGCACCAGGGAGCGGCCGACCTGGGTGTCGCCGGAGAAGACGGCGCGGGCGAAGCGGTCGTCTCTGGTAAAGTACTCCTCGAAGAGGCGGGCCAGCTCGGCCATGGGCAGGTCGTCGCGCGTGCGCATGAAGGTGTATTCGAAGAAGCCGATGACCACGGGGGAGAGGGTGACGTAGCGGCGGCCGCCGCGCTCGACGTCGAGGACCAGGCCGCGCTGGGCCATGGCGGTCAGGCGTTCATCCAGGATGGCGGCATCCATGTCCAGCCGGCGGGCCAGCCGCGAGACCGGGGTGAAGGCCGTCGGCACCTGGCGGGCCAGGTCGGCCTCCTCGGGGGAGAACAAGAGGCGCAGGATTTGCATGAACACCGGGGATTCGGGTGCGCCGGTGAGGTTGCGGTCCAGGCGTTGTTGGAGGAGGTGGTAGGTGCGGTCGGGGTTGGCAAGGTGGCCCATGGGCGGGTGCTCCGGCGAGTTTGTGATGGAAGGTGCGATCTGGCGTGATTATACCACCTTCAGGAAGGGTAGGTCAAGGGGTCAGGGCATCTTATAAGGGCCTCTCAGAAGTCGAGGCGCATGAGTTGATACGGGTCATTTGCATCTACTGACATGACGAGGAGCGTGATGAGGGACGTTGCCATAGCCGGAGGGGTGGGAAGACGACTTGCCGATAGGAGAACTTGCGGGGGGATGGACCGGGGCGGCGCCTGCTAAGAAACTTCCCGTTTCTTGATGTAGGAATGATCCTGTCCCGACGGATCAAGGAGGGGCTTTTGAGAAGCCGTGGGCTGCTTCTCCGCAGTATCCGCGGCGTGGGTACCAAGTGCGTTGCACCGCCGCCGCCGCGGTGGGCATCTTGCCAGCATCGTCGCTACGGCGGTGCAACGCACTTGGCTGGTTTCGAATGCAGGTCTATACGAAGCTTTGGGCGCTTTTAAGGTTAGTGCGTAACCTTTGGCCTTGAACCGACGTGTAATTAAGTGTAGAATCATGACATAAATATAGATGTCTGGATCGGCCGTGACCAGAGCGAGGCCCCGGCCGCGTCATTGTGTCTTGATTGTATCGTCGAATGGGTGTGTGATGTCCTTGTCCATTGGGTCAACCAAGCTGCTGGTGATCGCTCCAGCATACAACGAAGAGGGTGCCATCTCTCGCGTGGTGTGCTCGGTGCATGAGGTGCTACCAGAGGCCAGCATGCTGGTGATCGACGACGGCTCGTGCGACGCCACGGCGCGCGAGGCTGCGGCGGCGGGGGCCGTGGTGGTGCGCCATCCCTTCAACCTGGGAATTGGGGCCACGGTGCAGACGGGCCTGCGCTATGCCCTGGCCGGGGACTACGACTACGTGGTGCGGGTGGATGGCGACGGGCAGCATAGCGCTGCGGCTATTCCTTTGCTGCTCTCTGCCTTGAGGGATGAGCGGGCTGATGCGGCCTTTGGATCCCGTTTCTTGGGGGAGCCGAACGGCATAGCCATCTCCCAGTCCCGGCGGGTCGGCATAGCGTTCTTCGCCGCTCTGGTCTCCTTGATCACTGGCCAGCGCGCGACCGACACCACCTCGGGCTTCTGCTGTCTGAACCGCCGTGCGGTCGAGCTGCTGGCTCGTTACATGCCCCAGGACTACCCGGAGGTCGAGTGCCGCATCGTGCTGCATAAGGCTGGCCTGCGCACCATCGAGGTGCCGATCGCCATGTTGGAGCGGCGCTCCGGCACCAGCTCGATCACGCGCTGGCGATCGATCTATTATGCGGCCAAGGTGTCCCTGGCCGTGATGATCACCGTGATCAAGGACATCCCGCGCGTTCCTGAGGAGCCGAGCCATGTCGATACCGTTCGCTCAACAGCTCATCGCTATCTTCTTCAGCACCGTCTTGTTGCTCGTGATCGTCCAACTGATCCGCCAGCATAGGTTGCGGGAGGAGTATGCCCTGGCCTGGCTGGCGGCCGGCGCGGCCATCCTGGTGCTGTCTCTGTTCGGCGGCCTGGTCAACCTGATGGCCTCGCTGGTCTCGGTGACCTATCCGCCGACGCTGGTTATCGTGGTTGGCCTGCTGTTCGCGCTGGTGATCATCCTGTCCCAGAGCGTGACCATCTCGGGCCAGGCCAACCGGCTGCGGGACCTGGCCCAGACCGTGGCCTTGTTGGAAAGGCGGTTGCAGCAGCTGGAACACGAGGGCGACGCCCAGGAGGCAGGAGTATCTTCATGAGCGGGAATCATCATGGGGCCGGGAATCACAACGGTCGAACCAGGGTGCTGGTGGTGGGGCTGGATGGCGCGACCTTCGACCTGATTCAGCCCTGGGCTGACGCGGGCGAGCTCCCGGGTCTGAAGCGCATCATGCGAGGAGGGGTCCATGGTAGCCTGCGCAGCACCCTGCCGCCGATGACGGCACCGGCCTGGACCTCTTTTGCGACGGGCAGCAACCCGGGCCGGCATGGCCTGTACGACTGGATCGCCCGCCAGCCTGGCGACTACGCGTTCCTGCCCGTCACGGCGGCTGACGCCAGGGTGCCGACGGTCTACCAGCTGCTGGGCGATGCCGGGCGCCGGGTGTGCGTGATGAACGTGCCGATGACCTACCCGGCCAGCCCGGTAAACGGGGTGATGATCTCGGGGATGCCGGCACCCAGCCTGCAGCACGAGGTGAGCTATCCGCCGGAGGCACTCGAGGAGATCGTCGGCGCAGTCGGGGACTACATCTTATACCCGGACCCGGGACAGGCCTATTCGGACTCGGGCATCGACAGCTTCCTCAGCCGGTTGTACGACTGCACCGATCTGCGCATCAAGGCCTTCGACTACCTGCGGGCGCGTGAAGACTGGGATTTCGCCATGGTCGTGTTCAACGGCACCGATACCGTGTCGCACGCCATGTGGAAGTTCATGGATCCCCAGCATCCCTTGCATGACCCGAGCCGCTATCCGAAGTACGGCTCGGCGATCAAGGATTTCTATCGCGAGGTCGACGGGTATCTGGGGCGCGTCGTCAGCGAGCTGGACGAAGACACAGTGCTGGTGGTGATGTCGGACCATGGCTTTGGCCCGTTCCACAAGTTCATCCACGTCAACAACTGGCTCATTCGGGAGGGCTTCATGGCCGTGCGCCGCGGGCCGCGCTCGCAGGTGAAGCAGGGCCTGTTCCGGGCCGGGTTCTCGCCCATGGCTGTATACAACGGCTTGATGTCCCTGGGGTTGGGTGCGCTCAAGCGGGAGGTGGTACGGGGGAACGGGCAGGGCCTGTTGAAGACCCTCTTCCTCTCGTTTGAGGATGTGGACTGGGCACGCACGCAGGCCTATTCCCTCGGCAACGTGGGCCAAATCTTCCTCAACGTGGCCGGCCGCGAGCCGCAGGGCTGCGTGCAGCCCGGAGCGCATTACGAGGAGGTACGGGAGGCGATCATGGCTCGCCTGGCCGACCTGCGCGACCCGGCCACAGGTGAGGCGGTGGTAGAGGCGGTGTATCGCCGGGAGGATATTTATCAGGGCGACCACGTCGAGCGGGCACCCGACATCCTGTTCCTGCCGCGGCGTCTGGAGTACTTTGGCTTCGGCGAGTATGAGTTCGGCAGCCACCAGGTGATCGAGCCCATGCGGCGGGGCATCTCGGGCACCCATCGCATGCACGGCATCTTCCTGGCCTATGGAGCCGGCGTGCGCCCCGGCGTGGTGGTCGAAGGCGCGGCGATCACCGACCTGGCACCGACCATGCTACACCTGATGGGTGAGCCGGTGCCAAAGCACATGGACGGCCGGGTACTACAGGAGATCCTGGTGGACGGTGCGCGGCCGGTGGTTTACGATAGCAGCTCGCTGAGCACTGGCGGCGCCCAGGGCTCGAATGGAGCTGGCCTCAGCGCGGCGGACCGGGACACGCTGGCGGAGCGGCTGCGCAGCCTGGGTTACGTAGGCTGAACGCCATACTTTGTCTGGGCCAGGCCACATCATGCTTAACGCCTTTACCGTCGATCTGGAAGACTGGTTCCAGGGCCTGACCAGCACCAACAGCCGGGTGGACCTGTGGCCCACGCTGGAAAGCCGCGTGGTGGCTGCAACCCACCGCCTGCTAGGGATTCTGGCCGACCACGATGTGCAGGCCACGTTCTTCGTGTTGGGCTATGTGGCGGACCAGCATCCGAGCTTGATCGAGCGCATCCGCGCAGCCGGGCATGAGATCGGGCTGCACGGCTATTACCACCGGTTTGTGTCTCGGATGAGCGCTGGCGAGTTCGCGGCGGAGCTGGCCCGGGGCATTGTGGCCGTGCGCCGGGCATCCGGTGAAGCGCCTATCGGCCATCGGGCGCCCTATTTCTCCATCGACGGCAGCACGCCATGGGCGTTCGACATCCTGGCCGCCCACGGGCTGCGCTACGATAGCAGTGTCTTTCCGATGCGCACGACCCTCTACGGCTTTCCCGAGGCCCCGCGCTTTCCCTACCGGGTGAACGGCGGTGCGCTGATGGAGTTTCCGGTGAGCACGGTGCGCGCGGGTGGCAGGACCTGGCCGATGGCTGGAGGCTTCTACCTGCGGGCTCTGCCTTATGCCGCGGTGCGGGCGGCGATCCGCCGCCTGAACGCCGAGGGCCAGCCTGCCATCATGTATATGCATCCCTGGGAGCTGGATACCGGCCAGCGCTATCGCCAGGTGAATCTCAGGGAGCGCATCACACACTATCATGGTCGCAGGCGTCTGGAGGGCAAGCTGCACCAGTTGCTGGGCGAATTTCGTTTTGGCCCCTTGGCCGCGTTCCTCGACGACGAGAGGCCGGCGTGAGTGCTGAGATTGTGGTCTACGAGCTGCGCAACGCGGAGCAAGCCGAGTGGGATAGCTATGTGACGGCGGCGCCTGATGGGCTGCCCACGCACCTGGCGGGCTGGCGGCAGGTGCTGGGCGGGCGCAAGGGCCATGAGATGCGCTATGCCCTGGCCCGCCGCCACGGGCAAGTGGCCGGGGTGCTGCCCCTGTTCTTCGTGCGCAGCGCGCTGGTCGGCCATACAGCCACGACCATGCCGGGGGGGCTGTGTGCCGACGACGCGGAGGTGTCGGCCGCGCTGCTGAGCTACGGCCGGGCCATGGCCTGGCAGGCGGGTATGCGCCGTCTTGTGCTCCAGGACAGCCGGGTGGCGTGGGCGGCCGGCGGGCTGGGAACTGCGGCGGACCACGTGCACTGGACGGTGGACTTGCGTGCAGGTCCTGAGAATCTGTGGCAGGGGCTGCACCGCAATATCCGGCGCCAGGTTCGTATAGCTGAATCACATGGTTTGGAGGTAGAGATCGACCGTAGCGGCGCCAGCCTGGGCGATTTCTACCGGGTATTTAGCCAGTTCGCGCACCAGTCGGGCACGCCGGTCTTTGGCCTGGACTTCCTGCAGCGGGTCATGGCGGCGTTTCCCGGTGGCTTCCACATCGCGGTGGTCCGGCAGGGCGCCGAGCCTATCGGGGCATTCTTCCAGCTGGAGCTGGCGGACACGGCCTATGGCATGTGGGGTGCGACCTTGCACGAGCGCCTGCAGCTGCGCCCCAACTACCTGGTGTACTGGGAGTTGCTGAAGTACGCCAGCGAGCAAGGCTTTGCCTACCTGGACATGGGCCGCAGCCGCACCAACTCCGGGGCTTCCGATTTCAAGGGCCAGTGGGGCGGCGTTTCGCAGCCCGTGTACCAGCAGGTCGCCGTGCGGGAGAGGGCTGGTGGCGCCGGCAGCGTCACCCAGCGCATCAACTCTGGCGGCCCCATGCAATGGGTCATGCGGATGTGGCCCAGGCTGCCGTTCCCGGTGGTCTCTTACCTGGGCCCCAAGCTCCGCCGCCACGTGCCCTTTGCCTGAGAGGCTGCTGCTAAGGAGACATTGTGCAACAAGTGATCGTACCGCAGGCGCGTCGCGACTGGGCGAGAGGCGTGCTGGCTGCCATGCTGATAGCGGCCTGGGCCATGGTGGTCGCCGGGCTGGTTCCGGGGCTACCGGTCCAGGTGGCTAGCTGGCTGGTCTTCATCGCGATCCTGATCACCCCTGGCTATTTGCTGGGAGAGGTAGTCACCTGGCGCGTAGGGCTTGATGCCCTGGAGAGGCTGGCATTGGCCTTGCCCCTGGGCTTTGCGGTGTTGGCGGTGCCGGGCATGGCGGCCCTGTTGTTGCATTGGACGGTAGACCAGTTGAGCCTGGGGTGGGTCGTGGCTTCGGGCGCAATCCTGGTCATTTGGCTGGTGTACAGCCTGTGGGCCATGGGCCGGCCGGAGCGCAGTCCCGTGGCGGCAAGCCCCTGGACCCTGGACGAGGCGGTATTGCTTGTGTTGCTGGTGGGGGTCTACGCTGCGGCATACTCGCTGTTCACCCTGCCCAAGATCGACGGCGACGCCTATGCCGTGGCATCGTTCTCTGTGGACGCGCTGGCGGGCCTGCCCTTGAATGCCCGGGAGCCCCTGTTTGGCACCGACCTGGGACCGGGCGTGCGGATGGTGTTCAACCAGACCCTGCCGCTGGCGTATCTGTGGTCCAAGCTATCAGGCATCGATCCGGTGACGCTGGCATCCAGTGCTTCACGGTCGATGCTGGCCCTGTGGGCGCTGCTGGCGGCGTATATGTTGGGCAAGGGAGCGAGGGAGAACAGCCGGCGGTTTGGGCTGTTCACGGCGGCGATAGCCCTACTGATCTACCTGGCGGCGCCGTTCTTTCGGGGGGACAACGCCAGCCTCTTCTTCTTCGAGCGCATCAACGCCGACAAGTTCATGGTGCCAGCGCTCATCTTGCCGGTGGTGTTTGCCCTGGCCATGCGCTTCTGCCGGGGTGGCCAGGCCGCAGTGTGGTGGGCAGCGGCGCTGGCTACCTTTGCCGTATCGGCAATCCATCCCCTGGTGGCCGTCATGCTGGCCGTGGGCCTGGCCGGCTTTGGGGCGCTGCACCTGGTGTTGGGCTGGCGCGACCGGGCGGCCTGGCGGCACGTCCTCGGCCTGGTGGGGCTGGTGGCCGTGGTGATGGCCCTGCCTCTCTTGCAGCTGGTGTTGGCGCGAGGCGAGGCGCCGCTGGCGTCGTCCTACCCCGCCAGCATCGAGGGATGGCCGGTAGCGCAGCGGCTGGTGCCGGGTCTACCGGGCCTGCCGGGCCTGCCGGGCACCTACCTTCCCACGCTGGACTATTACGGCCCGTTGCCTGCGGTGTCCACCCTAGAGCCCGAGCTGTTGGATTCCAGTGCCAGTCCCTTCCTGATGTATCGCTTTG
>JAULUH010000118.1:0-14842 GCA_032111745.1 Anaerolineae bacterium
AAGACATGTCAATCATCGGCGCCGGACGCGGCTGCCGTGGCAGGCATGGTGGCCAGCCTGGCCTCGAGATCAACCATCTCGTGCTGCAGCCTTGAGATCTGCTCGGACATGCGCAGAATGACCTCGACGGCAGCCAGGTTAACCCCCAGGCTGTCCATCAGCTGGCGGACCTGGTGCATGAGCTGCACGTCGCGCTGCGAATAGAGGCGCCGGCCGGAGATCCGGGCCGGGCTGACCAGGCCCTCTTCCTCGTAGCGCCGCAGGGTCTGAGGGTGCAGCTCAAGCAAGCGTGCGGCGACGCCAATCGTGTAGCGGGGCTCATCCAGATTCAGGCGGCGAGCCGTTAGGTCGATCTTGATTTCCTCTACAATCATGGCTCGCATGACGTCACGACCTACCGGCTGATCGCGCTTGATCCAGGCTGGCCAGCTCGCGAAATAACTCGCGCTCCCGGTCCGACAGGTCCTTAGGTAAGTGGACGCGGGCCTTCATGAGCAGGTTGCCACGCTGGCTGGGGTTGCGCAGGTTGGGCATTCCCTGACCGCGCAGTCGAAACAACTGGCCTGGCTGGGTCCCCTCGGGAATCTTCAGCGAGCCTCGCCCGGTCAAGGTTGGCACAGATACCTCGCCGCCGAGCACGGCAGTGTAAAGGTCGATGGGAAATTCCCCGCGCAGATCGTCGCCGTCGCGCTCAAAAACAGGGTGGGGCAGGATCTCGGTCACCAGGTAGAGGTCACCGCCGGGGCCGCCAGCAGTCCCGGGATAGCCCTCGCCGGCGACGCGGACCCTGGAGCCGGTGCGCACGCCGGGGGGGATCTTCACTTCCAACCGGCGGCCATCAATGGACAGCAAGCGTTGCGTGCCGTGAAAGGCTTCCTCCAGCGTGACCTGGAGTGGGTACTCGACGTCTTGCCCACGGCGGGGACGCGGCGGGGCCGAGCTTGGTGTGCGGTACGGGCTGCCGCCGCCGAAGATGGTCTGGAAAAAATCTGAGAATCCCCCTTGCTGGAACAGGTCCTCCACGTCGGCATAGTCGACGCGCACCCTGGTGCCTCCGGGAGTAGCCGTCGTCCACTGGCTCCAGTCAAACCCAGTCGGATCCTGGCCTGTGCGCTGGTATGCCTGCCAGTTCATGCCCAGCTGGTCATATTTCTGTCGTTTCTCGGGGTCACTCAGAACCTCGTAGGCCTCATTGATCTCCTTGAACCGTTCCTCGGCCTGCTTATTGCCCGGGTTTACATCCGGGTGGTACTGGCGCGCCAGCTTGCGGTAGGTTTTCTTGATCTCCTTTTCGTCTGCGCTCTTGTCGACACCCAATACCCTATAATAGTCCTTGTATTCCATAGAGGAGCCTATGTGCTGAGCCTCTCTTTTTTGCTGGTTCCTGCACCTCGATTCTAGCACCTGAGTCGTCGCTTGTCAATGGACTTGACTACCTTAGCTCAAAGTCTAGCTCAACTCTAACACCGCCTTGCTCTGCCACTGGGGCCTGTGGTAGAATGCGCAGAGTTCGAGGGCAGAAGATCAACATGCTCGCCAGGTGGCGGGGCAGCCATGTGAAGTGGGTAATGCGCGTCTTACTAGTTTACAATCCGGTAGCCGGCCAGCAACGCTCCCGTGAGGATCTTGTGCGGGCTGTTGCCGAATTGGAGGGGGGCGGTTGGTCAGTGGACGTCGTGGCGACAGCGGGACCAGGTGATACGGCCAGGCAGGCCTACCAGGGTGCGACTACGGAGCACGACGCAATCGTGGTCGTGGGTGGTGACGGCACGGTGCAACAGGCCGTCAACGGCCTGTTGCTGGCCAAGGAAGAGGGATATGCACCACCAGCCCTGGGGATTCTGCCGGCAGGCACGGCCAATGTGCTGGCCCATGACCTGGGGCTGCCGGCACCACCTTTCGATCGTGGTCGCACGTTGCCGGCAGCTGCGCGCCTCCTTGTGCAGTCTAGCCCGGTGTGGGTTGACGTGGGCCGAGCCACTATTGAGCAGGAGACACGCAGTTTCATGTGTTGGGCCGGCATCGGACTCGACGCGGCGATCACGGCCGAGGTGATGGCCTATCCCAAGCTGAAGCAGCGGCTAGGCCCGCCGTTCTTTCTGCTGACTGCAGCACTGCATATCGCCCAGACCCATCAGGAGCCAATGTTCAAGGTGCAGGCCGATGGCGAGACGTGGGAGGAGCGGGGGGCTCTGCTTGCTGTGAGCAATATCCCTAGCTATGCCCTGGTTCTGAAGATGGCACCGTCAGCCCGAATCGATGATGGCTGGCTAGATGTGACGTTGTTTCGTTATCGGAACTGGCTGGACGGCGCGCGCAAGCTGGTGGCAGCTTCCTCTGGCCGTCACATCGAGGCCTCGGACATTGTCTATACCCAGGCCCGGCACCTAGTGATCGAAGGCGATCCGCCGCAGTATGTACACCTCGACGCCGAGCCCTTTGGCCGGACGCCGGTCACGATTGAGGTGATGCCCCGGGCATTGCCTCTGCTCGTTCCGCCCACTCCAGCGGCGGAGCGCGTGCTGAGCGCCTGAGTGGGGGACAAGGTCCCTGGAGACCGCGTATGCTGACCGTCTCACAGTTGGTGGCTTATCTCAAGCAGGTCTTGCACCAGGATGCGGGCCTAACCGATATCTGGCTGCAGGGGGAGATCAGTAATTTTAAACGGGCGACGTCTGGCCACTGGTATTTCACCTTGAAGGATAGCGGTGCAGTCATGCCGTGTGTGATGTGGCGCAACGATACCCAGCGGCTGGCGCAGCTGCCGGCAGACGGCGACCGGGTCGTGATTCACGGCTATGTGTCGCTGTATGAAGCTCAAGGCAAGGTGCAGTTCTACGCTGACGATCTGCAGCCGGTCGGCGCGGGGCTGCTGTACCAGGAATTTGCGGCGCTCAAGGCCAGGCTGGCCGCCGAGGGGCTATTCGCTGCGGAACGTAAACGACCACTGCCAGCCTGGTCGCACCGGATTGGCGTGGTGACCTCCCGCGAGGCCGCGGCGCTGCGCGATATTCTGCGCACCTTGAGTGCGCGTTTTCCACTGGTGGAGGTGGTGCTGGCTCCAGCGGCGGTGCAGGGGGTAGATGCCCCGGGCCAGATCGTGGCGGCGATCGAGCGGTTGAACTGGTGGTCGGCGGAAGTCGAGCCAGTGGACGCGATCCTGGTGGCTCGCGGTGGCGGATCGATTGAGGAGCTGTGGGCATTCAACGACGAGCGGGTGGTGCGGGCGGTGGCCGGCAGTGCCGTGCCGGTGATCAGCGGCGTGGGCCATGAGACCGACTTCACCCTGGTTGACCTGGCGGCCGACTGGCGCGCGCCAACGCCGACTGCGGCGGCGGCGGCAGCAGTGCCTGACAGAGCTGAACTGGGCCAGCAGATGGCGGTGTTGCGCGACCGCCTCGAGCGGGCGATTGGCAACCGGCTGGTGGAGGAGCGGCAGCTACTGGAGCAAGCCCGGCGGGCGATGCTGCGGGAATCTCCGGAGCGCCAGTTTGCCGGCCGGCGCCAGCGGGTGGACGAGCTTAGCCAGGCCTTAGCCCGGTCGATGGGGCACCGCCTGGCTTTGCAGGAAGTACGGGTTTCCGGGCTGCGCGAGCGCCTGGTGGGACTGGATCCGCAGCGGGTGCTGGGGCGCGGCTACGCCATCGTGCGACGGCCTGCCACGGGAGAGGTGGTGACGGCAGCTCACCAGGTGACCATCGGTGACCCCTTGCAGATCACCGTGCGCGATGGAAGCATCGACAGCATCGTGACTGGCACCGATCAACAGTAAGGGAGATGGTGGCTATGGATGAACTGACCTTTGAGCAGGCTTACGCAGAGTTAGAGCGGGCAGTACAGACTCTGGAGAGTGGAGAGCTCTCCCTGGCCGAGGCCCTGGCGGCGTTCGAACGCGGCATGCGGCTAGCCGAGCTGTGCGACAGGCAGCTGGATGCGGCCGAGCTACGGGTTCGGCAAATCGTTGCCGACGCAGCGGGCGGCCTTCAGGCCGTAGAGCTGCCCACGTAGGGCCGGGGTCGACGGCCTCGGCCGTGGTGGTTCACCAAAAGTTAACCCAAAATTCACCGATCATCCTATTGACAAGCATTCCGGGCGCATAGTATACTGCGACAAGTGCTTCGTCCGCGCGAGGACGAGTCACTGGCCGTTTTCACACACCTGGCAGGAGATGGTTTGATGCCCAAGTCCCTGGAAGCCATGGAAGGCGAATGGGAGTGCATGGAGTGCGGCTATGTAGAAGAGGGCGCCTCCAGTCGTCGTCCCAAGAAATGTCCCGACTGCGGTGCTATCGCCTCGTCCTTTGAGTTCTTCGAGTACGAAGACGAAGACTGGGACGACTCCGACGAGCTCTATGAGTACGATGACGACGGCGATCTCGACGATCTCGAGGATGACCTGGACGACGACCTGGACGACGACTACGACGACCGCTGACGCCAGGGGTCCAGGCTGTTGTGCGCTCCGTATTGGAGACGCGCATATCCTGTGCGGCTTCTATCAATGAATTGAGCCCTGCCAAGCAGGGCTCAATTATTCGTTGACGGGTGGCGTGGCGCTCATTTGCCACGCTGGTTACGGGCTGAACGGCGGCCGAGCTTGGGGTCTTCGGAGGCGGAGCTCATCTTGAGCGGGAAGTCGACTTCCGGGGGATCAATGGATACTACTTGCAGCAGACAGTCACAGCGCGGGCAGAACAGCGTCGACTCGACTTTCAGGCTGCGGGGGATCAGCAGGGTGCCCTCGCAGAGCGGACAAGTTGTCCATGGCATTTCTTCAGAGCCTTCGCGCCGGCCAGTCCGGCGAACTTTCACAGAAGCGGGCGGATGATTGGGGTGTGCCGCTAACCATGCTGCACTGCGAGCGGAAGAGGATGGGCCGCCACCTTGGGGTGTCCCTACCAGTCATCCCAGCGCCGGCGGCCGCGGATTAGCTTGTCGTCCTCGTAGTCGTCGTCCGGGATGGCCGATGCTGCTTCCTCTTCCTCCTCCTCTTCCTCGTCGGCAACCGGCTCCTCATCCCACTCGGGTTCCTCTTCATATGCGTCGAGGACTTCCTCGAACACAGCATAGGTCAGGCAAACACCCTCGTCATCGATATTGATACGACTCGCTGAGCAGTATCCCTCATCCCAGTTTACGCAGTCTGTCATTCGGCAACGTATGGTCGGCATGGTCACGCTCCTGATGCGTGCATCAGTCCTCGTCGTCTGGATTGATCAAGACGTAGCCCTGGCCGCGGACCGCCTGCACATAGTCGCGAAACTCGGGTCCAAGCCGGCGTCGCAACTGAGTGATATGGACCTTAAGGAGGTCCGGAGTCTTGTCGTTGGTGGCCGTGTTGCCCCAGACGATACTCAAGAGCTCACGGTGGGAAACCAGCTCATTGGCATTGGCGGCGAGGTGCTGCAGGATGCGAAACTGGATCGGCGGCAGCCTGACCCAGCGCTCATCGATGGCGACACGCATGCGGCCACCGTGGATGCGCAGCTTGCCCACCTGTAGAATCTTGGTCCTGCGCGAGCGCTCCAACTCGGCCCGCAGGTGTCCTAGCAGGTTGTCCAACCTTATGCGCTCTTCTCCGGCGCCGATGTGCTCGCTATCAACTGCTGTCAGGAAGATCACAGGCAGGCGCGTGTCATGGCAGAAGGCACCGGCGAGCTGGCCAGTGTCCCGGACGAGGCAGTCCTGCTCGAGCACGATCAAGTCAGGAGACTGCGCCTCCACCTGATATCTCAAGCCATCCAGACTCGGTTGATAGGCCCCACTGGCACCATGGTCGTCGAGCAATGATCGCACCTCGCGATAGAATCGCGGGTCCGAATGCACCGTCAACACGTGCATAACACAACTCTTGGCATGGGCTAGTCCCACGAAGGGCGCAGCGGCAGCCAGCTGCTAAAAGATGGTCTGCCCGCTGCCCTTGGCAGCCGCATTGTAACCCAATTGCGCACGTTGTCAATATGTGGCATGGCGCGTCGCCACATGTCCCGGCCGCAGCGTCCTGACAATCTCCTGCCTGTGTGCTATAATCTCCATGGCTGGCTGTTGCATCCGGGCCGCCTGTTCCGGCGATGGCTCGGACTAACCTGTCTCAGAGGAGATCCATGGTTCCACCTGCAGGACGGCGTAAGGCTGCCAGACGGCCGTCCCCTCTGCTGGTCGTATTGATGGCCGTCCTGGCCATCGCCCTGATTTCGGCCCTGGTGGTGGCGCTGTTGCGGGTGCTTGGCCCGCAACAGCGTGGCACCATGCAGTTGATGCCGGCGGTGGCACCCTTGAGCCAGCTGGAGGAGTTGCGGGTGACGAGTTCGGGCTGGCGCCAGGGGGAGCAGGTGACCTTCTGTCTCGTCGAGCCGGGCCTGGTTGAGTGCACATCTGACAGCGAGTTGTCGGCCACGGCGGCTGACCAGTATGGGGTGGCAGAGGTTGCCTTGCGGGCACAGGATCTGTTGGCTCAAGGCTTGACCCAGGTGGTGGCGCAGGGCGAGCGCGGGGCAACCCTGACGCGCAACGTGCGGCTGCTTCAGGAACCTAGCAGTGCCCGGGTTAGTGTGCCCGTGCCGACCAGCGTCAGCACGCCTACGCCGGAGCAGATCCGGGAGACGGATCCCGGTACCCGGCCACCGGATACTCCAACCCCCGTCGTGGCCGCCACGCCCGTTGGCGTCTGGCGCGGCGAGTACTTTGCCAATGTCAACCTGGCCGGGACACCGGCGTTGGTGCGGGAGGACCCTAGCCTGGCGTTCGACTGGGGCAGTGGCTCTCCGGCCTCGAGCATTCCTGCCGACCTGTTCTCCGCGCGCTGGACCCGGGTACAGGATTTCAAGGGACGGCCTTTCCGGTTCCTGGTAACGGCCAACGACGGCGTTCGTTTGTTCATCGACGATGAGTTGGTGTTGGACAAGTGGCAAAACGTGGGCACTGAGCTAACCCACGTGGTCACGCAAGACATGCAACCGGGAACCCACGAGCTGCGAGTGGAGTACTTCGAGAACACAGGGGATGCCCAGATCGAGGTGCGGTGGGTAGAGCAGACTGACTTTGCGGCGTGGCAGGGGGAGTACTTTGACAACCCGGACCTGGCCGGCGAGCCACTGGTCATTCGCGGCGAGGCCGAGCTGGCGTTCAACTGGCTTGAGGATAGCCCAGTGCCCGGTGTGATACCGGAGGATGGCTTCTCCGTGCGCTGGACCCGGGCGGTTCCCTTCGAAGAGGGGACCTATCGTTTCACTCTGAACGTCGACGACGGCGCGCGCTTGTTTGTGGACCAGGAGCTCCGCCTGGACCGCTGGGAGGGAGTTACCGGACCTGAGTTCGTAGACGTGACCCTGAGTCAGGGCGTGCATGTGTTGCGAGTAGAGTATCACGAGGATGTGGGCGAGGCCCTGGCCGAGGTGGCCTGGTCCCTGGCACCGGGAGCCGATGTTGCGCCGGACCAGTCGCCTTTGCCAACACCTCTGCCTACCTCGCAGGCCACGCCCACTCCTCTCGAGACACTCTTTGCGCTACCGACGGCCACGCCGACTACGACGCCCACGTCTACGGCGACCCCGACGCCCCAGTTGATTGGCGTTTTGCTGGATCCCGCCGCGGGTTGGGCCGGAACGCGAGTCACCGTGCGGGGCGAGCGGCTGCCGCCGGGCGTCTTTGTGATCGTGTCCTTGCTGGAGCCTTTGGGTCCCATCAGCCAGGCGGTTGATGTTGCCGGTGCTCGGGTGGGTAGTGACGGCAAGGTGGAAATCATCTTTCAGTTCCCCGACCAGGATCGCTGGCTCTCGCTGCCGCAGGTGCAGATCAGCCTGCACGACGCCGAGTGGCAGCTGCGCGGGACGGCTCTGTTCACCCTCGAGCGGCCCTAGGCCTGGCCGGCCAGAGCAGCCGAGCCGTCTGCGCGAACATTCTGCGGCTTTCTGGCGTGAAACGATAGGATGTTTAGCCGGCAGCCGTGATCCGGTGATGCGATTCTGGTTATGCAAGACTTCCAAAGGGTACTGGACAATCTAGCCTATCTGGGCTACCAGCTATCAGGTCCACAGCGTCTAATCGCGATTCTAGACCTGTTGTTGGTAACCCTGATGTTTTTTCTGATCCTGATGGTGCTGAGGCGGTCTCAGGCTGCGATGCTGCTGAGGGGGATTCTAATGCTGGCCCTGCTTCTGGTGGCAGTGATGGTGCTTCTGCGCCTGCCCACCTTCAACTGGCTGCTGCGGTCCGTACTCCTGATCGGCTTGATCGCCACGCCGATCATCTTCCAGCCAGAGCTGCGGCGAGGTCTGGAGCGTCTTGGCCGGACCATCGGGTTTCTCAATGTGCGACCCGTGGAGCTGGCCAACAAGGTGGTGCCGGTGCTGGTGCGCACGGTGACCGACCTGGCCGGGCGCCAGACTGGGGCGCTGATCGTGCTGGAGGGGCTAAGCAACCTGGACGAGTATGCGGCCACGGGGGTGCCGCTGGATGCCGAGATCAGCTCGGATTTACTGGAAACGATATTCTCTGAGAAGACGCCGCTTCACGACGGTGCGGCGATTGTGCGCGAGGACAAGGTGCTGGCAGCCGCCTGTGTACTGCCGTTGGGCGAGCAACCGCTGCCGGCGGGCATGAGCCAGGGCACCCGCCATCGGGCAGCTCTCGGCATTAGCGACAAGACGGATGCCCTGGCCATTGTGGTATCGGAGGAGACAGGCATCATTTCCGTGGCCGCGGATGGAAGGCTCACGCGCGGCCTGGACGCGACGACCCTGCGCGATCAGCTGTACCGCTTCTACGACCCGCTGCAGGATTCGGTGAACGGCCGCCGAGGGCTCCGGGAGCGCCTGTTCCCGGCCATCCGTCGCGGGAGCCGGCGGCCGGTGGACAGAGGTACGCGCGTGCGCAGGTACATCGGCTATGCCATCACACTCCTGGTGGCGGCACTGCTGGCCGTGCTGGCCTGGCTGTTGGCTGCAGACCAGGTCAATCCCCTGCGCACGGCGGCCATCCAGGGGATTCCGTTGAGCCAGCCGCGCATCGATCCCGGCCTGGTACTGGTTAGCCCCTATCCTGCGTCGGTAGATATCGAGGTGCAGGCGCCGGAGGATGTCCTGGCCAGCCTGCAGCCTAACAGCTTCACGGCCCAGTTGAACCGGACCGAGTTTCAGGCTGGCGTGCAGCGGAGGGAGGTGACGGTGCGGCCGGGAGCCGGACTGGAGGAGGTGCGAGTCGTGGATGTAGCTCCACCGGCGATCGATCTGAACCTGCAACCCGTGGCAACGCGCACGTTCACGGTCAACGTGGTGATCCCCGATCGGGATAGCCTGCCCTTCTCCTATGAGATTAGTGGCACGGCCAAGGTCGACCCACCCCAGGTGACGGTGGCTGGTCCGGTTGAGGTGGTCGAGCAGGCCAGCCGTGTGGAGGCGACGGTGGCGCTGCGTGGCAGCCGCAGCACAGTGCAGGAGGAGCGCATCCCGGTGATCAAGGATGCCCAGGGCCAGCCCCTGGTGGGGCTGACGGTCGAGCCGGAGACCGTGCAGGTGACGGTGCCGATCTACCAGGCCTTCAACACCCGTGAGGCGGCTGTTTATCCCGTGATCACGGGGAGTGTGGCCAACGGCTATTGGATCAGCAATATCAGCGTGGTGCCCAGCACGGTAATCTTGCTGGGTGATCCTGCGGAGCTGGACAAGATGGGAGGATTGGTCGACACGGCGTCCATCGACGTTAGTGGTGCCGCGGCGGATATCGTCCGTCGCGTGCCGCTGGCGCCACCGCCGGGGGTGACGGCATTAAATGCACGTGGGGTGACCGAGGGCAGCGTCGAGGTGCGCATTGCAGTGGTAGCGCAAACGGGCAATGCTCGCCTGGCTGTTCCCGTAGATGTGACCGGCGGTGAAGAGGGGGTGACCGTTAGCCAAAGCCCGGCTTCGGTCGACCTGTACCTGTCCGGGCCATTGCCTGTGCTTAATCAAGTGCTGGCCGATCCACAGCTGGTGCGCGTGGTGGTGGATGTGTCTGAATTGACGTCGGGTACCTACGGGGTAACACCCAGGCTGATCGTGCCCGACGAACTTGATGCAACGGTCTTCCCGGAGACTATCGAGGTGCGTGTGGAGCGCCGGGTGACGTCTGAGACCCCGCCACCGGCAACACCCTGACCCTTGTGGCCCTGCCATGCGTCTGCTGATCGATGCGACCCCGCTGCAAACCGGACATCGCGATCGGGGCGTTGGCACCTACACGCGCGAGCTGCTGCGGGCGCTGTTGTGGCTGGATCATGAGAACGAGTATGGGTTGATCGTGCACCCTGGGGGTGGGGGGTCGCGGGGTGGGTGCGGAAGCCGTGAAGACATGACCATGGAGGTTGAGCTTGGCCTCGGGGGACAACGGTTGCCGCCGCACGCCCGGTGGGTGGCACTGCCCAGGCCTGAGCTGGGCAGGTGGACCGGTTTCCTGACCCACCAGGCCTTGTTGCCGGGGGTGCTGGCCCGAGAGCGCGCCGACCTGTTTCACGCGCCAGGTGTGGTGGCGGCTTTCAGCGTACCTGGGCTACCCTGGCGCGTGCCCATGCCGCTGGTGCTGACCCTCCACGATTTCCTGCCCTGGCATGTGCCGGAGCTGTTCAACGACAAGCGCATCAACCGCTGGTGGTATGGGCGGCAGATGCAGCAGGCCAGACGGGCGGACTGGCTGATCTGTGTCAGCCACGCCACCCGGCAGGACGCGCTGCGATTTCTCGGAGTCTCGCCTGAGCGCTGTGTGACCATCCACGAGGGGGTTGATCGGGCGGTGTTTCATCCGGCTTACGGCGAGCCATCGCCATCGCCATTTGTCCTCGTGGTCGGGGGCGACTTTCCCAACAAGAACCGGGGCACCGCCCTGGCAGCCTTTGAACGATTGACACGGCAGACGAGCCTGCCGCACCGGCTAATCATGGTAGGGCAGGACCTGCGCCCGGATGCCGAGCTGGTACAGCACTATCCTGCTTTGGACCTTTCGCGCGTGCTGCGCTTGCCCCAGGTAACGCAAGCAGAGCTAGCACAGCTGTATCGGGACGCCGATGCGCTGCTCTTTCCGTCGACCTACGAAGGCTTTGGCTTACCGGTGTTGGAGGCCATGGCCAGTGGCACGCCGGTCATCGCCAGTCGGGCCAGCTCCATTCCGGAGGTCGCCGGGGATGCGGCGCTTCTGGTAGAGCCCTATGATGTGCCGCATTGGACCAAGGCCCTGGAGCAGGTACTGGGGGATGAGTCCCTGCGCAACCGACTAGTGGCTGCGGGCTTGAGGCGAGCTGAGGAGCTTACGTGGGAGGCTACGGCACGGCAGACATTGGCGGTGTATCGGGAAGTGGTGCAGGCCGGACCTGTCTAGTACCGCTTTGGGTTGCACAGATCCGGCCTGTCAATTGCCTCCACGTGCGGGGGCGCAAGCTGCAGGTGGCTCAGCCGCGTAACGAGGCGTCGAGGGTTTGGGCGAGACGGGCCACGATGCGCCGGCGCACCTTTTCGACGTCAGCATCCTTGAGGGTCTTGTCGGCAGCCTGGAAGGTCAGGCTATAGGCCAGGCTCTTCTTGCCGGGCGGGATCTGTTTGCCGCGGTACACGTCGAAGAGGCGGGCGTCCTGGAGCAGGCTGCCGCCGGCCTGCCAGATCACCTCGGCGACCTGGGACGCTGTGATGCTCTCGTCTACCACTACTGCCAGATCCTCCTTGACCGCGGGAAAACTCGAGATTGGTTGCATCACGGATGTGGCGTTGGCCCCGGCTACCAGGGGCGCCAGGCGCAGCTCGGCCACGGCCACCCGTTGCTCGGGCAGGTCAAAGGCCCGGCGCACGGCGGGATGCACCTCACCCAGGATGCCCGCCTCCTGGCCGGACACCAGGAGGCGGGCGGCGCGCGGCCCGTACAGGGGATGCACCACGGGTTCGAAGCGGGAGTCGGCCAACAGGTGGAGCCGATCCAGCAGCTCCTCCACGATGCCCTTGAGGTCGAAAAAGTCCATAGGCTCAGCGTTCTGGTTGAGCCAGGCACCAGCGTCACGGGGGCCACTGAGGCCGATGGCGATGTGCTCAGGCTCGGCGGGCAGCAGTTCCTCGGGGAGGGGCCAGAAGACCCGGCCGATCTCGAACATGGCCACGCGGTCGAAGTTGCGCAGGTTGCTGGCCAGGGCGCTCAGCATGCTGCCCAGCAGTGTGGAGCGCAGGCGGTCAGCGGTAGGAGACAGTGGGTTCTCCAGGCGGACCAGAGAGTTGGGGTCCATGATGACGGGAAGAGACGGGGATGGTGGTGCCGGGGTATCGTAGGTAGGCTCGGCCTGGACTGCCAGCAGTTTGCGATTGAGCTCGGGACCAATGAGCGTATAGCTAATGCTGTCCTGCAGCCCGGCACCGACCAGCAGGTCACGCACGTGCTCTTTGCCTTCCAGGGCCCAGTTGCGCCACTGGGGGGGCAGGGCATCATCCATGAGGGTGGTAGGGATGTTATCGTAGCCGATGATGCGGGCTATCTCCTCGATCAGGTCGGCCGGGATGGTCACATCCAGGCGGAACCACGGCACGGTGACGCGCAGGGTCCCGGCGTCGTCGTCCAGCGCGTCGACGGCGAACTCCAGGTGGCGCAGGATGGCGGCAATCTGGTCTGGAGGGACGTCCATGCCCAGCTGTCGTTTGACCTCGGCAGGGGTCAGATCGATGACCGCGGCCTGCTGGGGCGTTGGATAAGCGTCGGCGATACCCTCGACCAGGTCGCCTCCGGCCAGCTCGACCATGAGCCGGGCGCAGCGCTGGGCTGCAGGCACTGGCATCTGGGAGGAAATGCCCTTGCTGAAGCGGGCCGTGGCCTCGCTGGGCAGGCGTAGGGCCTGGGAAGTGCGGCGGTTGTTGATGAAGTCAAAGCTGGCGGCCTCCAGGAGCACGTTTTTCGTGTTGTCGTTGACCTCGGTCTCGAGTCCGCCCATGACGCCACCCAGGGCGATGGCGCCCAGGGTGTCGGTGATCATCAACATATCAGTGGTAAGCTGGCGCTCCACGCCATCCAGGGTGGTTATCTTCTCGCCCGGCTGTGCCCGGCGCATAGTCAGGGTGGGGATGCAATCAGAGCCTTGATCGGTGGCCGCAGCGGTCCTCGCCCGGGCCAGCAGCAAATCGTAATCGAAGGCATGGGTGGGCTGGCCCCATTCCAACATCGCGTAGTTGGTGGCGTCGACGATATTACTGATAGGGCGCACGCCGGCCTTGCGCAGCCGGTCTTGAACCCAGCCTGGTGACTGGTCGATCTCTACATTCCGGATGAGGATGGCTGTATAGCGATGGCAGAGGTCAGGATCCGGGATCTCGATGCGCACGAAGGCCTCGGCTGGGGACTGGGGCTGGGGCATATCCTGGGGCCGTACGATGCCTGAGATGGCGGCCAGCTCGGGCTGTACCCGCTTGAGTCGCCGCTGGTAGAGGGCAGCCACCTCGCGCGCCACGCCGATGATATTGAGATTCCGGGCCAGGTTTGGGGTCAAGTCCATGGTGAGCACGGCGTCGCCCATGTAGTCGGCCAGGGGCATGCCTACGGGCGCGTTGGGCGGCAGAATGATGATGCCCTCGTGCTCGTCGCTGATGCCTAGCTCTTTTTTCGAACAGGCCATGCCCTCGGACTGGATGCCTCGGATCTTGTTGGGTTTCAGCACCATGGTCTGGTAGCCAGCGGCATAGGGGTCCACCAGCTGGGCGCCGATGGTAGCGAAGGCCACCTTGAGCATGGTATCGCCGGGGCGCAGATTGGGCGCGCCGGTGATGATGGTCAGCGGCTGTTGGCCGCCGTACTCGACCGTCGCCAGCAGCAGCCGGTCCGCGTTGGGGTGGCGTTCCGTGCGAATGATCTCACCGACGAAGATCATCTCGCGGTCCCAGCCCAGGCCATCCTCCTGGCCCATTTGGTCGGATGGAATATGGTAGGTAGCTGGCGGGTTCAGTCCCGCCCAGCGGATATGTTCTACTTCGAGCCCGGCCAGGGTCAGGCGCTCGGCCAGCTCTACCGGATCCAGGTCGTAGACTTCGACGAACTCGTTTAGCCACGAAAGGGGCACGCGCATAACAGTCATGGTAGTCTCCTGCTGCTCACTCGAACTGCGTCAGGAAGCGCAGGTCATTCCCGAAGAAGTAGCGGATGTCGGTGATGCCGCGCTTGAGCATGGTAATGCGCTCAGGGCCCATGCCGAAGGCGAAGCCAGACCAGGTGGCGGGATCGTAGCCGCCGTGGCGCAGGACGACGGGATGGACCATACCGGCGCCCATGATCTCCAGCCAGCCTGTGTATTTGCACACCGGGCAGCCCTGCTGGCCACACAGGATGCAATCGACGTCGGCCTCGACACTGGGCTCGGTGAAGGGGAAGTGCGAGCAACGGAAGCGCAGCTTGCGGCCGGAGCCGTAGATCTGGTTGGCGAACTCCACGATCACGCCCTTGAGGTCGGCCATGGTGATGTGGCGACCGATGGCCAGTCCCTCAACCTGGTTGAACATCATCTCGGCCCGCGCGGTGACCTGTTCGTAGCGATAGTTGAGTCCCGGCAGGATCACCCGGATCGGTCGGTCTGGCCCCAGGGCTCGCATGGCGTGGATCTGGCCCGGGCTGGTGTGGGTGCGCAGGATAATGCCAGGCGTGGTGGTATAGAATGTGTCCCACATGTCACGGGCCGGATGGCCGGGAGGCATGTTGAGCAGCTCGAAGTTGTACTCATCGGTTTCTACTTCGCGGCTGGTGAAAACCTGGAAGCCCATGGTGCCGAAGATGTCGTAGATCTCACGCAGGGTCACGTTGCTGGGGTGCACCCGGCCCAGCTGAGGTCTCCGGCCGGGCAAGGTGACGTCGACGCCTTC
>JAULUH010000119.1:0-16035 GCA_032111745.1 Anaerolineae bacterium
TCTCGCCGGCCTGCCAGCGCGTGGTGGGCGTGAAGCCGCCTACCGGATCGCCGTCATGCTGGGCCAGCACCGCGCCGTCCAGGCCGAGCAGGTGCACGAAGGCCTTGTAGTTCTCGGCCAGGGGCCGTAAGGCCAGCCAGTACAAGGTGACCTCGGCCGCGTTTTGGCCGGGCAGGGCGCGGGAGTCCACGGCCAGCAGCACGGCGACATCCTCCAGCGTGGCCTGGACGGGCTGGGGGGTCCAGGTGCGGCGGCCCAGCCCCCAGCCGTTCAGCACCAGCGCTCCGGCCAGCAGGGCTACGACCAGGCTGGTCGCCAGCAGGCTGCGGGAGGAACGGGCCTGCCACCACACCAGCGCGATCCAGGCCGCCAGGGCAGCCAGCGAGATCAGCGAGCCTGCGATGCGAGTCGGGGTGGCACCAAAACCGATGTTGACGGCATAGGAGCCAGCCGGCACGTCTATCGTGACCAGGCCGAGATCGGTGGAGGGATAGGTAGGCACGGGGAGACCGTCTATCGTGGCGTTCCATCCGGGCAGGTGGAACTGGTGCAGGCGCAGCTGCAGTGGCGTTGCCGTGTCCACTTCAGCGGCCAGGCCGGCGTAGGCCAGCTGAGTGAGCGCCACGCGTGGGGGCCACGACGACGGAGGCGACCAGGGAGGGATCGCGCTGGCGTCTGCCGGGCGGCCGAGAGCCCAGCGTTGCTCGGCCACCGTCAAGGGAAGGAACTCACCGGTCCAGGTGGCGCCGACCTGGCCGGCGCTGGCGTCCTCCTGCCACATGCGCTGTGGCATCCAGGTCTCCGCATCGGGCAAGGGAAGCGGCTCGATGGGGAGGCCGGCCATAGCCACGGCGATGGCGATGACGGCCACTACGGCGACCAGGAGCTCCGGCCGCAGCCGCGGCAACAAAACGGGCAGGGCCGCGGCGATGCCCATCAGGCCCACCGCTTCCAACAGCAGGAAGCGCCAGGGATACTGCAGGTGGCCTAGGACAGGGGTCAGGGGACTCCAGAGGGGCAAGGCGGCGACAGTGGTCATGAATAGGGCGGTGCTGGCGACGACCAGGTGGAAGGCGATCAGGGGGGTGTTTGCCGGTAACCGGTGCTGCCGCCAGCGTATCAGGAGCACCACCAGCCCGGCGCCCAGCAGGGCCACGCTGAACCAACTCCAGGGATAGATCTCGCCGAGGCTATCGGGCGCGTTTTGGAAATAGAACAGGGAGCGGCGCAGCAGGTCCGGTGCGGCCAGGAGGTGGTTCTCGTAGCCGCGGGAGGGCCCCAGAGCCAGGCCCACGTAGCGGCTTTCCGCCAGCGCCGGCAGCCAGAACGCGGCCGTCATGCCCGCGGCTAGGGCCAGCGAGCCCACCACGCCGATGATCCGCGTACTCCACTCTCGACTTAATCTATCCGCGAGTGCTGGGGAGGCCGGTCGGCGGTGGCTGGTGAAGGCTATGATCAGCAGATGCAGCACGGCCACCGGCACCATGAGGAGCGCGGTCAGGTTGTGGGTCAGCACCAGGCCGGCCCAGGCCAGGCTGCCCCACAACAGGGGAGGCCAGGGGTTGCGGGCGCGGAAGGCCGCGGTATAGGCCCATAGGAGCAGGGGTGGAAAGACGAAGGCAAAGTGCTCGGGGATAGCCCCGCGAAGATAGGCGTCGGCCAGGTGATAGGGGGTGTAGGTATAGACCACCGCAGCCAGCACCCCGGCGGCGGACCCCCACAGATAGCGGCCGTAGCCGTAAGCAGCCAGGGCCGCCAGGATGAAACCCAGCGCCACCAGGAGTTCCGCCGCGGCCGCTGGACCCACCACCAGCGCCGCCGCAGCGCCAGGGAAGTAGCTGAGGGGCGCGTAGAAGTTGAGCACGGCCTGGCCGTAATCGAAGCCGAACTCGGGAAACAGCCGCGGGTAGAGCACGCCCTGTTGCCAGGCATTGGCCAGGGCGGCGATGCGGTACACGTGGAAGCGGCCGTCGTCGGACACATAGAAGCCGGGCCGCAGGAGGGGCAGCAGGGCAGGAACCAACAATAGAGCCAGGAGCAGCAGATAGAGCCAGGTGCGCTGGCGACGGGCGGGCTCAGCCTGGCTGCCCGCCGCCAGTAAGCGATCCTGAGGAACTGTCGTGGCCTGGGGAGGGTGGGGGACCGCCGTCATTCGCCACCTGGTTCGGTCACCACGATCTGGCCGAGGGACACAAAGTCACCACCGGGGCCGGCCAGCCGGGGCAGGCCCTCCACGTCCCCCTGGTACAGGCCGGCGATGAGCTGGTAGCGGCCAGGCGGCACGTCCAGGGGCAGCGCCAGGTTGTCTGTGATGGCCTGGCCGGCGGCCAGGCCGGCCGTAGGGAAGAGGCCATCGCCCGGCCAGCGGTCGCTTTGGGCCCTGACCTGGGAGGCCTCGTCCAGCAGCTGCACGAACACCGTGTAGTTGGCGTCGGGCGGGCGTGTGGCCTGCCAGGTGAGGCCAATCTGCAGGGTGTCGCCGGGCTGCGCCAACACCTGGCCGTCGTCCAGGGGCTGCCCGGGCGCAGTCTCCGCTGGATCGGGCTGCGGTTCGGCGGTAGCAGCGCTGTTCTCCAGGCCCAGGGCGACGCGCTGCAGAACCATCTCTCCCAAGGCCTGTTGGGGCGCAGCCACCTCGGCCGGCCGGCCGGCAGCGGAGTACTGGAGCAGCCGCGCCCAGTCGTCGAAGCCCTGCTCGCCCAGCTTGTAGGCATGTTCGGCCAGGTAGCGCTCCACGCCACGGCGGCCCTCCTGGTCGTCGGTTGCAGCGCTGCGATCGCGGCCCAGCCAGAGCCGGCGGAAGCGGCCGGTTGCGGAGTCCATGAGCTGCTGGTCGACGGGCTGCGATTCGGTGCCATACCAGACCAGCGGTGCATCGAGGTAGTTGAGGAAGTAGTCGGTCAGGCTGGCGTCGGGGACCAGCAGGGCCTCCTGGCAGCCGGCCCAGCCGCAGGGCACCTCCTGCAGGCTCTCCATCATCGGCCGCAGGAAGCGATCCGTGCCGTAGGTGTCGTAGCGTGCGTCCCCCTGGCGCACCATGAACAGCAGCAACGACGCCGTCACCGCCGCGGCCACGGCCATGCCCAGGCCCACCACGAGGGCCCGGCGGGGTTCGCGCCAGATGGCCACCAATGCCCCTACCGCCAGGGCCAGGAAGGCCACGCACAGGAGCAGGGCCTGAGGCACCAGGGCCGTGGTGCCCATCTCCCGCCGCTGCACCCAGGCAAAGTCCAGCGGCTCCTTCCCGGACAGCAGCAGCCGCAGATGGCCCAGCACAGGGGAGTAGGCTGGCTGTAGGTAGAGGGCGTCGATGGCCTCGCCGATGCCGCCCCACACCTCGGCCTGGTCCAGCAGGAACCGTAGCTCATAGGTGCGCAGGTCGACGCTGATCCCCACCACCTGGATGGCTGTGCTGAGGCCGATCAGGGCGACGATGGCGAAGACACCCAGGCGGAGCGGCCAACGGGAGGGGGAGGTGGTTTGCTGCCCGGGCGCCTGGGGCGGGAGGTAGGTGGGTGGCGGGGTGACCAGCCAGTCCCACACCGGCGCGGCCAGCAGGATGAGGAAGGGCACGATGGGCAATAAGTAGCGCATGCCCCAGGCCACGCCGCCCGACCAGTAGTTGTAGCGGCTGTAGCCCAGCAGGTGGGCCGCGATCAACAGCAAAAACGCCAGACCCTCCCAGCGGAAGCGCCGGGTGAAGGGCCAGGCCCCGATTAGCCCCAACAGCAGCACGGGCGCATACCAGAATAAGCCCTTGTAGGGGCTGACGGTGATGCCAAGCAACGCGCGCAGCATGCGCGCGGGCACGGATTGGGAGAGCTGGGGGTTGGTGGTGTATTCGATGATGTTGCGCGCGAACAGCTCGACCCCGCCCAGTGTGACCTGGTTGTAGACCCAGCCCAGGAGGAGGAAGGCCAGTAGGGGCAGCAGGAGCGCCGCCGCCGCTCGCAGGCGCACGCCCCATAGGGTGTGGCCCTCGCCCGGCGCCAGGGGCCGGCGCCACTCGTAGGCGACCAGGAGTAGGAGCACCGAGGGTAGCATGGCCACGCTTATTTGCTTTGTAGTGAGGGCCAGGCCGGTAGCGGCGCCGGCCAGGGCCAGCCAGCGCAGGTGCCGGTGGGCTGGTGGGCGATAGCGTAGCAGGCCATAGAAGGCCAGCAGGTAGGCCAGGACGGTCAGCGGCTCGCGGAAGAACGTGCGCGCGTAGGGCCAGGCCAGGGTGGCAAAGGCGAAGACCAAGGTGCCAACCGTACCGGTCAGGCGGCTGTAACCCAGCTCCAGAAAGCACAGGTAGAGCATCGCCACGGCGGCTGCGGTGACGATGGCGTTGAAGAAGAGCACGCCCTGGGCGCTGGCGCCGAGGGCACGGCCCCACAGGTAGAGCGGCACGGCCAGCACCATCTGGGCCGGCTCGTAGTTGGGCACCATGTCCCCGCGGCTGGTCAGCATACCCACGTTGGTGTAGTCCCAGTAGATCTGGTTGACCGTGAACTCGCCCCGCTTGACGAAGCTGTCGGTGCCACTGGCCATGGCCCGCTCGTCGTTGCTTTTGAAGGCACCGGTGTAGGTCAGGAAGTAGACCGCCAGGGCCAGGAAGAAGATGCCCACGGCGACGCGGCGGTCGCTGGCCAGCCGGGCGGGGTCCGCAGGGGTCGGGATCATCGGGGAGGCTGGCATGGCTTACCTGGTCCACGCCGGCCGGGCTAAGGTTGCGGGTGACATCCCGGGTATTGTACCTGTCCGGCGAAGAGATGCCAAGACCATCCGGCAGGGCTTCTCGAAAGTCCTTCCAAGGTCACCTACGGCGTCCGTGTTCCGCTCCGGCTCCTCCGGCCCTCTCTCCCCTCTGCGCTCTTTGCGCCTCTGCGGTGAGCTCCGGCGTCCGTGTCTGTCCGTGTTCCGCTCCGTCGGATCACTCCACCGTCACCGGAGGCAGCAGGATCGACCGCCACAGGATGCCCAGCGGCTCTTGCACGGCAGCGGGTGCCGGTTCCAGCTGCTCCCCGCTGGCCGGGTCGAACCAGCCGGCCTCCAGGCGATACTCGCCTGGCGGCATGTCGGCGGGGATGGGGACCCGTAGCTCGTCCAGGTAGAGCTTGCCAGGCACGAACTCCGTGGTCAGCAGGCCGGCGGGGGCGGGGTGATCTTGCTGGGCCCAGATCTCGGAGCCGGACCGTGGGTCCACAGGCTGATCCGGCAGGCTGTTGCGGACGTGGACGAAGCTGTGCAGGGGGGAGGTCACGCCAGGCTCGCCCTGCCAGACCAGGGTAACCCGCAGCTGATCGCCCGGCTGCACGCGTTGGGAGGGTACGGCGTAGCCGCGCAGCCGGTGGCCGCCGGCAAAGGGGATGTCCACCGCAGCCTCGGCGCCGCAGACCCGCTCGGCTGTGGAGACGCAGCGCAGCCAGGTAGTCTGGGGATCCACGTAGAAGGCCTTGAACGCCAGGAGCCCGGCGATGCCCAGCAGGAGCCAGACGGGAGGTGCCAGGTCTATTGGCTGGGCCGGCTGCTCCAGGTGAACCCATCGCCGCCCCCGCACAGCCCGTCCTGTGAGCACGACCAGCAGCGCGAGGGCCAGGCCGCTGATGCCAAAGCCGATCCATTCGGCAGCGGTGCGGCGATAGCGCAGCGCTACCTCGTGGGTGCCCGCGGAAACGGCCAGCTGGGCCAGGCCACTGCCCGGCTCCGGACGCAGCGCCACCTCCTGCCCGTCGACCAGGGCCTGCCAGCGGGGGTAGTAGAGCAGGTTAAGCGTGAGGGTGATAGGCGCGCGGGCCTCCATCTGCAGATCCCAGGCTTGGGTCTTCACATCCGCCGCCAGGAGCTGCACCGCGGACGATGGCGCAGCCAGGGGCGTGGCTGCCGCGTCGAGCTCAGTGCCAATGGCGGCGATGGCAGCCTGGTCGAAGGGATCGGTGCGCCAGATCGGTGTGAACTCGCCGTAGGCGGTGAGGGCCTTGGCGCCCATCCGGGCTTCGACCTGCCGCACCTCCTCCTGCGTGGCCGCTGTGGTGAAGGCTACATAGTGGTGTTGCAGGTCGATATACAGGGAAGGCAGGGCCACCAGCGCCAGGACCGCTACCAGGGCCGGCCCCAGCAGGCGTTGCCAGCGCAGTGGCAGCACAGCCACCACGAGGCCGGCCGTGGCGGCCGCAGCCAGGGCTTGCAGGCCCATCGGCCGGGTGCGGTACTGCACCCGGCCGAGGACCGGGGCCAGCAGGCGCCAGGCCTCGTCGGAGTATGTCGTGAACAGCCAGAGCAGCAGGATGCCCAGGGCAGTGGCCCCGCCCAGCCACAACGCCAGGTCGCGCCGACCCCGCAGCCAGGCATAGGCCGTGGCGGGCACCCCCATCAGGAGCAGCAGGGTTTGCAGCAGGCCGATACGATCGCCGGGCGCGTTGTTGTCGCGCGCCACGTCGTATACCGCAGGCGGCGCCAGCAGGATATCCACCGGGATCGGATTGTCCCATGGCAAGGCGTCCGGGCTGCTGAAATCCCGGTGCACCTGCACGTACGCCTGCTCGGGAATCATGGGAGCCCAGATGAAGGCCGTCAGCAGCCCGCCGGCCAGCAGCGCCAGCAGCGGCGCCCAGGTCCGGTAGCGCCAGCCCAGGAAGATCGCCAGCAGGGCGGCTACTGGCGCCAGCATCAGCGGCCCCAACACGTGGGCCGCGATGCAGGCGCTCCACAGCAGCGTGGCGATCACAAAACGCCCGGCCGAGGGCTGGCGGGCCAGGCGCAGCAACCCCCACAGCACCCACGGGTAGAGCACCATGCTGAACGCTTCGTTGGAGCCCCGCTCCAGGGTGTTGCGCAGCACGTAGGGCGCGTACAGAAAGGCCACGGCGGCCACCAGGGCTGGCCAGCGCCGCATGGTGATCTCGTAGATCAGCAGAAAGGTGCCGGTGCCGGCAGCGAGCAAAGCCAGCGCCATCAGCACCCGCCAGCCCAGGGGGTGCCCCAGCCCCAGGCGATACAGGAGGTCCAGGCCGTAGTAGGGCAGCGGGCCCTGGAAGGTGAAGATCGGGCTACCCAGCCCCAGATGCAGGAATTGCACCCAGCGAGGGTAGAGCACGCCATCGTCAATGGCTTCTGAGAAGGTGAGCCCGCGCAGGATGTGTTCCAGCGCCGCGTCGTGGGCGACCGCGCCGCTGTTCCAGGCCAGTGCCGGGTAGATGGCGGCGGCCATCACCAATAGCAGCAGCGCAGCCCAGCGCCAGGAGTGCGCTCTGGCCATCACAAGCCTCGGAGCGCTACGGGTCGCCGTGTCATTGCACGGTCACCGGCGGCAACAGGATCGAGCGCCACAGGATGCCCAGCGGCTCTTTCACGGCAGCGGGCGCCGGCTCCAGCTGCTCCCCGCTGGCCGGGTCGAACCACCCCACCTCCAGGCGGTACTCGCCTGGTGGCATGTCGGCGGGAATCGGGACCCTGAGCTCGTCCAGGTACAGCTTGCCGGGCACGAACTCCGTGGTGAACAGGCCGGCTGGGCTGGGCTGATCCCACTGGGCCCAGATCTCGGAGCCGGTGTACGGGTTCACAGCCTGCTCCGGCTGGCTGTTGCGCACGTGGACGAAGCTGTGCAGGGGGGAGGCCACGCCGGACTCAGCCTGCCAGACCAGGCTGACCCGCAGGTCGTCCCCTGCCTCGACCTGGTAGGAGGACACGGCGTAGCCACGCAGGCGGTGGCCGCCGGCAAAGGGGATGTCCACCGTGACCTCGGCGCCGCAGACCCGCTCGGCTGTGGAGACGCAGCGCAGCCAGGTGGTCTGTGGATCGACGTAGAGAACCTTGAGCACCAGCAGTGCTGCCAGAAGGCCCAGCAGCCACCAGGGCGGGGCCACTTCGTGATCACTGCCTACAGGCAGCTGGAACGGCACCGCGGCCGGAGCTGGCCGCCCGCGGCCGATGATAGCCCAGGCGACCAGTGCCAGCAGGGTCGTCGCGCTCAGGGCCAGCCCGGCCGTCTCGGCGGGGGTACGGGCGTAGCGCAGGGCCAGCTCTTGCTCCCCGGCGGGTACGTCCAGCACGGTGTAGCCGGTGGTGGCGGCGGGCCGCAGCGCCACCGGCTCCCCATCCAGCATGGCTTGCCAGCGCGGGTAATAGAGCAGCGGCAGGGTCATGCTCGACGGTTGGGAGGCAGCGATGGCCAGGTCCCAGCGGCTGGAGTCGACCCGCTCGGCCGTTACCGCCAGCCCCGGCGGCGGACTCAGCACCGGGCTCTGCGCCGGGTCGAAGTCGGGCCCTAGCTGCTCCAGCAGCGCGGCATCGAAGGGCGCGGTGCGCCAGCGAGGCATGAATTCGTTCCAGGAGGTGAAGGCCGAGCCGCCCGACTTGATCTCGGCTGCCCGCACCATGCCCCAGCTCAGCCGGTCGTCGAAGGCGCCGTACTGGTGGTGCAGCCCGACAAACAGCGAGGGCAGGACAAACAGGACGGCCAGGAGGGCCAGGGCCACGCTGGCCGCGGCCTGGCGGCGCTCCGGCAGCACGGCGATCACCAGGCCGGTGGTTACCGCCGCGGCCAGGGCCAGCACCCCCATCAGCCGGATGCGAAACTCCAGCGGCGTCAGCACAGGACGGAGCAGCTGCCACAGGGGGTCGGACAGCCCGCTGAGCATCCACAACAGCAGGAGGCTGGCCAGGGTGGTGGCCGCCAGGAGCAGGGCGAGCCCTCGCCGTTGGCGGCGCCAGGCGATGAAGGCAGCCGGCAGGCCCACTGCCATGACCGCCAGGTGGACCCAGCCGACGCCCCGGCTGGGCAGGTTGCCGTCTCTCATGACGTCGTAGATGGCTGGCCCGGCTAGCAGCTCATCCCAGGGCACGGGAAAGGCCGCCGGGTCCGCAATGCTGTTCTGGAAGTTGTACTCCAGGTGCACCCAGTTGCGCTCGGCCACGATGGGCAACCAGATGAAGGCTGCCAGCAGGCCACCCGCGATCAAGGCCAGCAGGGGCATGGCCGTGCGATAGCGCCAGGCCAGGGCGATGCCGGCCAGCACGGCGAAAGGGGCCAGCATGAGTGGGGCCAGGACGTGACAGGCGATGCACGCGGCCCACAGCAAGCTGGCCACCAGCAGGCGCCCGGCCCGGGGCCGCTGGGCCACCCAGACCAGCCCCCACAGGACCCAGGGGTAGAGAAACATGCTGAAGACTTCGAGGGAGCCCCGCTCGAACGCATTGCGCAGCATGTAGGGCGCATACAGGTAGGCGACGCCGGCGGCCAGCGCGGCCGCGCGGCGGCCGGTCAGCTGCAGCACCAGTAGATAGGCGCCGATCGCCGCGGCCAGGAAGCCCGCGGCGATCAGCAAGCGCCAGCCCAGGGGCTGGGGGATGCCCAGGCGATACAGCCCATCCAGGCCCAAGTACGGGAGGGGAGGGTTGAAGGTGAACAGGGGACTGCCCAGGCCCCAATGGAGGAACTGCACCCAGCGTGGGTAGAGGACGCCGTCGGCAGTGGCCCCAGAGAATACGTAGCTGCGATACAGGTGCACCGTGCCGGCATCGTGGGCCAGGGCTCCTACGTTCTCAGATAGGGCCGGGTAGACGGCTGCGGCAGCCAGGATCAGGAGCAGCAGGATCCAGCGCAGGGTTGCATGCCCGCCAGGTCGTAGGGTAAGGGAGGGTCTCGTAGGCGTCGGGTGGCTCAAAGCCCGTCGATTATACCATGACTTGACAGCCGTCTGGAAGTGGGCCACTGAGAGGAACTGGAAGTTGAACTTAAGGACCGACCCCTTGTACCTTGAGCTCGCGGTCCTAACGCCTGAGCAAGATTGATCGACCTGCGGTATAATCTCAATCGACGGAGGAACGAACGAGGAGGAATATGCAGTTCCCCAGACAAATGAGGAAGCATCTGGATCGTGGCGAGAACGCAGGCTCTGACTGACCTTGATCGCCACACAGAATCAATGGACAGGCTGTGGAATGTGCTCCTGGCTCTGTCCTTGATTGTATTTGCTGTTACCTTGGTCAGCAGCGCATGGATAGGCGATGACGCCTACATTACTCTCAGGACCGTCGACAACTTTGTCAATGGTCGTGGTTTGACATGGAACCTTGCCGAGAGAGTCCAGGTCTATACCCATCCCCTGTGGATGTTCCTGCTCACCGCATTCTATGCAGTCAGCCACGAGGCCTATTACACCACACTGTTTGTCTGCATTGCCCTCACCATGGCCACTGTCCTTCTGCTGGCCTTTCGGATTGCGGTATCGCGAGCTGTGGCGGTCTTCTTGGTTGCGAGCTTGACACTATCCAAATCGTTCGTCGACTTCTCAACGTCGGGGCTGGAGAATCCTCTTACGCATTTCATTCTTGTCGTGTGGTTCGTCGTCTATTTTTCGGGGAATGCGAGTGTGAGAAAACTCTTTCTGCTGTCGTTTGTCACCTCATGCGCTGCGCTCAATCGGCTTGATACGGCGTTCCTTCTTCTGCCGCTGTATACATTGGCTGTGTTTGATCATGCCTCGGTTCTCAAGGGCCACAGGTTCAAAGGGATAGCAGTCATTGCCGCTGGTTTTATGCCTCTGGTCTTGTGGGAGTTGTTCTCTACGTTCTACTACGGTTTTCCCCTGCCAAACACGTTCTATGCCAAACTCAACACTGGTATCCCACAGGGTGATTTGGTCCAGAGCGGTGCTGTTTACCTGCTACAGTCTGCCTACTTCGATCCCCTGGTGCCGCTGCTCATCGGCTGCGCGTTGGCGGTGACTATCTGGGACAGAAGCAAGTTTAACCTGGCGGTATCGTTGGGTATCATTCTATACGTGATCTACATCCTGAGGATTGGGGGGGACTTCATGGCAGGGCGCTTTCTCACTGCGCCGTATCTCTGTGCACTCGTGATCATCGGTCGATCAGACCTGCTTCTTGCGCGTCCGAAGTTGCTTTGGGTTTGGCCAGCGCTCCTGGTTGTCGGGCTGGTATCCCCATCCGCGCCGATCTATGGTACCAGGTCCTTGCAGTGTGAAAGCACCGGCAGTTTCACCATGGATGTCTCAGATGAGCGCGGGTGTTTCTACAACGACACTGGCCTGCTCAAACAGCAGAAGGGTTCGCCAACGGTTCCCAACCATGGTTGGCCGCGGCTCGGGCTCATTGCCCGCACCGATGCCTCGCCGATTTCTATTATGGGAGGCATCGGCATGTTCGGGTATTTCGCTGGCCCAGCCGAATACGTGGTCGATCTGAATGCCCTGGCCAATCCGCTGCTGGCACGATTGCCGGTTCCCGAAGGCAAGATCTGGCGGATTGGGCATTTTGAGCGCTTGATCCCTGGTGGGTATCTGGAGACCCTGCTGTCAGGCCAGAACAGAATCTGCGACGAAGGCCTTGCCCAGTATTACGACAGGCTGTCCTTGATTACACGAGGGAGGCTGGCGGATCCCGAGCGGCTCGAGGCCATCTGGCAGATCAACACCGGGCACTTCGACGGATTGCTTCATGCCTACGAGGCTATCGCTACCACCGACCAGGCCCTTCTCTGCAACGCGCAAGCCGTCACCGACATTCCGTTTGCAGGCGGATCGACTCTGCGGGGCTATGCTATCTCAAGCAATGAAGCCGGGCCAGGGGACCAGCTAGTTGTCACCCTGTATTGGCAGGGCACTCCGGCGATCAAGAATCCGCTCCACAGTTTCGTGCACATCCGCAATAGTCAGCCTGATGGGCCGCTGAACCCCCGTACAGGCAGTGAAATCTGGGCCCAGGATGAACATATCGAACCGGGTGGCCGCCTGACTATCGACTTCTGGCCGCCACAGGTCTACGCAGATCCGTTCGTGTTGACCCTACCAGACGATACTCCGCCTGGCGACTACTTTGTAGAGGCCGGCTGGCTAGATATGGAGACAGGCGAACAGCTTGCTCCTTCCGAAGAGGCACTATCACCTCCCTTGAGGGAGCTGTGGCATTCCGTATTGCTGCCATCGATCTCCGTTCGCTGATGCCCATACAGCCCTGATCCTGACAGGGAGATGGCCAAACTCGCGTAAAACCACGACTTGCGGTACACTGCATCACGACAACAGCCCATCACGTACGACGGGAGCAGCCATCAGCTTGGTCGTCGTGATCCAAACACTGATCTCACAGTCAACTCGAGGTGGGCTACGGTGATGAACGGATAGAGACCGTTGGCCATGGGACTTAATCTCCGCTTCATGCGATCAGTGTCGGGTAGCCGGCGCCGGACTGGGCTGCAGGGCTACCTGCTCGATCCGGGCAACGTCGTCTCGATGCTGTCTGTGATACTGGCCGGCTATGCCGCAGCGCTGTTTGTGTGGGAAGCGGCCAACGCCACTATCCTGGATCCGTACGTGCTGGGGAACGTGCTGCCCCTGCCCAGGCGCTTCATCCTGGCGGCTATGTTGGCGCTGGGCATGCTGGCCGCTTTGGCGGTGTGGCTGGTAGGGACACGCAGCCTGGCCCGGCGCCGCGGCGTGGATCTGGCCTCCATGCTGGATCGCACGGCCCGGCTCAGCTTGCTGGTGGCGTTGCTCCCGTTTCTGCCCATTCTGGCCTTCGTGGAACCGGCTGGCGAATGGACCCTGGGCGAATTCGCCTTTGACGCGGCGCTGGTGGTGGCCATGGCCGGGCTGGTGTTGCTGGCCTTGTGGCCGGTGCGGGCCAGGGAGGGGGCGGCGATTGAGGACGACCGCGTGACAGCCGTGATCCGGATGCCGGGACAGGGATGGCGGGCTGGCTGGGGGCCCCTGGTCCTGGGCTTGGTCGCCGGCTACGCCTTGTTCATGAGCCTGCTGACGGTGGGCAGGCACAACGCCTTCGCCACCCATGCCTTCGACCTGGGTATCTACGACCAGGGACTGACCACGCTGCTGCGGCACGGCTACATGCGGTCCACCCTGTTTGGCGAGCAGGCCATCATCCACTCCGGCGAGCACTTCTCGCCCATCTTCTACCTGGTGGCACCCCTGTACGCGCCAGCGCAGAACGCGCGGACGCTGCTGGTGCTGCAGAGCCTGTTTTTGGCCGCGGGAGCCATCCCGGTCTACCTGCTGGCGCAGGCCAAGCTGCGCCACACTGGAACGGCGCTGGCCCTGGCCGCGGCCTACCTGCTCTATCCAGCCCTGCACGGCGTCAACAACTTCGACTTCCACCAGATCGCGCTGGTGACCCCCCTGCTGTTGTTCAGCCTGTATTTCCTGGAGACCGGCCGCACAGGGCTGTTTCTCATCTTCCTGGCCTTATCGGCCTTCACCAAGGAGGAGGTGGCCCTGACCTGCGCGGCAATCGGCCTCTACGTGTGGTTTGGCAAGCGCCGGCCGGGGTTGGGTGCCGCCATCGTGCTGGCGAGCCTGGCCTATTTCGTCATCGTGACCCAGGTCATCATGCCGGCGCTGGGTGGGGAAGCCAAGGTGTTTCGCTTCGACGACATGATTGCCCCAGGGACCGATGGCTTTGCGGGAGTGGCGCTGACGCTGTTCACCAATCCATTCTACGCGTTCATCCACGCCTTTCTCGACCCGGCCAAACTGGTGTACCTGGCCCAGCTGTTGTTGCCCCTGCTGTTTCTCCCGCTGCTGGGTTTCCAGGGTTGGATCGTGGCCGTGCCGGCGTTGGCTACGTCGCTGCTCTCCTCGTATCCACCGCAATTCAGCATCGATACCCACTATGCCGCGATCATCATCCCGCCGTTGTTCTTTCTCACGGTGCTGGGCCTGGCGCGGCTGCGCCAGCATCGGCTGCCGCTCCGTGCTTTTGCGGCGGCGGTCGTGGTGGCCGGCCTGGCCAGCAACTATCAATACGGCTGGTTGTTCTCCCGGCAGTTTGCCGGCATTCCGCAGCCTGATGAGCACGATCGCCGGCTGGCTGGCGTGGTGGCCGAGGTGCCGCCTGGTGCCTCGGTTAGCACCCTCAGCGACATCGTGCCGCATCTGTCCAACCGGGATGAGATCTACCTGTTCCCTGTCGTGGCCGGGGCCGACTACCTGCTGTTCGACAGCGCGGTTGACGGCAACTTCTATCCTCTGACCAGCCGCGATGCCCGCAGCGAGGCCATTGCGACCCTGATTCCCTATATCACAGGGGGTGAGTATGGGCTGGTGCGCAGCGAGGACGGCATCGTGCTGTTGCAGCGCGGGCAGGAGCCATCCCGCAATGGCGAGGCGTTGCTGGCAGTGCTGTCCGGGACCTGGGAGGCCGAAACCCTGCGCACGAACCTGCCCGAGAGGAACCAGCCCGATGCCATGGCCAGCGCGGGCCTGGCCCGGGTCAGCACACCGGACATGATCGTGCCCGGTGAGGAAAGCGTGCTGACCTATGGGCCCTACACGGCGTTGCCACCGGGCAAATATCAAGTGGTTTTCCGGCTGCGACATGAGGGGGACGGCGCCGAGGGCATCGTTGGAACGGTGGAGGTCTTCTCCAACGCCGCAGGCGGCGCCCTGGCAGGTTCGGACGTGCAAACCAGCCTTTTCGACGCGCCTGGCCAATACCGGGAAGTGGTGGTTGAGTTGGAGACGCAACAGCCTTTCTCAGACCTGGAATTTCGTGTGCTTCCCACCGGTCTAGGGACCCTCTGGGTAGATACGATTCAGGTGATCCCTCTCGAGGTCAATGGTGAAGGAAAGGTCGGCTTCTGACACTCGCTGGTTGCCGGGCATGGCACACTGGGCTGAAAGGGCTTGGCCTTGGGCGCTGTTTGCGGCTCTACTCGTTTGGGGTTGGCGTACCACCGATCTGGTCCACACCGTGCCGGCCTATGGGGATGCGTTGGAGGGCTTGTGGGCGACTACGTGGTACGCTGAGAATCTGCGAACCGGCAGTAGTCCGGCGATCTATCCGCTGGCCTTCTTCCCTGGCGGCTGGCACCTGGCGACCTACGCCTGGGGGCCAGCCAATTTCGTGATTCTCCTTCCGCTTCATGCCGTTGGCGGGGCTGCCTTCGCCTACAACGTCGCCAGCGTGATCACGTTGGGCCTGGCCTTCGCCGGCACTCTCGTCCTGGCCCAGCGCCTTCCGTGGTCCGGCACGGCCGAAATCCCGGCCGAACTGGTCCGGCCGGGGGCTAACGAGCTCATGATTCGGACGGCCTTCGGCACACGTCCCGTCGACGCCACTGGTGGTGAGAACCCGGACTCCCGCTCGCTGTCGGCTGGCGTGACCCGCCTGCGGGTAGAGGCTCTGCCATGACTGGTTGGCCTGCCATGGCGGAATCCAGCAGCAAACTGGCAGGCGCGGCCCGTGGAGTCGCTGTAGCCCTGCTGGGACTCCTGTTTGCCCTGCTGGTCCTGGGCGCACGCCAGAACTCGATCACCGCGGATGAGCCAGCCTACATCGCCGGAGGCTATGCGGTGCTGGCCCAGGGCCGGGAGGCGCTGCCCATGCTGGCGCAGCGCGGGTATCCCCCCCTGTTGGCGGTGTTGGAGGCTCTGCCCATCTACCTGGCTAACCCGGATATCCCGGTGGAGCAGGTGCCCGGCTGGCCAGCCGACTACGATATCTTCACCCAGGCCTTCAAGCCATACCTGGCGCCGTGGGAACGCACAGAGGCGGCCGCGCGCATGATTACCATTTGCCTCATCGTGCTGCTGGGGGCGGTGGTCTGGCGCTGGGGTGCAGACCTGTGGGGGCCTTTGGCCGGGGTGATCGCGCTGGCGGTCATGGCATTTGATCCGACGATGGTGGCCCACGGGCGGCTGGCTCACACCGACGCCGGCAGCACGGCGCTGGGCACGGCCGCCCTGTTTGTAAGTTGGCGATGGTGCCGGAACCCGTCCTGGCGCAGCGCAGTGCTGGCTGGCCTCTTGCTAGCTTTCACGCTGCTGGCCAAGGTGTCCGGGGTATTGTGGCTGGTAGCTGCGGGCCTGATCGTACTGGCGACCCTGGTCGAGCGCCGCGATGAGGGGCGCACCCTGGGGCTGGTCGGCCAGGGACTGGCCATGATGGCCGTGGCCGGCCTGCTGTGGTGGGCTGCCTATGGGCTGGCTTGGGGCCGCAGCAGCGCCTTCCCGGTCAGTGTCCCGGCGCCCGTCTACTGGGATGGTCTGCAGTACCTGCGTGACTACGCCACCG
>JAULUH010000120.1:0-30818 GCA_032111745.1 Anaerolineae bacterium
CGCGCCCTGGAGGTCCGCATCGACGAGGCCAGGCGTACTGCCACCCTGGTGTGGTCGTACCGCAACACCCCAGACGTCTACGCACCGGGGTTCGGCAGCGTGCAAAGGCTCGCCAACGGCAACACCTTGATCGGATGGGGCGCCAGCACCCTGACAGCCACCGAGGTCAAGCCGGACGGCAGCAAGGTCTTTGAGCTGATACTCCACGGTGCAGAAAGCTACCGGGCCCGCAAAGCGAGCTGGCAGGGACGACCGCCCTGGCCGCCAACACTGGTCACCTGGGAGCGCGAGGGGAAGGCAGAGCTGGTGGTCAGCTGGAATGGCGCCACCGAGATCGCCTCCTACCGGTTCTACGGCGGCAAGACACGCGATGCCCTCCAGCCTATCGGCACCGCCACCGAGGCCGGCTTCGAGACCCGCTTCGACGTCACCGGCCTGGTCGACGACACCTGCTATTTCGCAGCCATCCCGATCGACAAGCAGGGTCAGGCGCAGGTGGAATCGAACGTGGTCCTGGCCTTCACCTCCCCATGTGCGGGCAAGGCCGCCTATCTCCCCTTTGTCGCTGCAACCTCGCCTGACTGAGCCTGGCCGCGGACCAGGCGCCAAACCTTATCGGCCGGATGGTCTGGTGGAAAAATAGGCCATCTGGCCGGTTTCATTTGGCGTTATCCGGTGTATAGTAGAAGATGAAACAGTGGCTCATTCTGGGCCACTGCTGTGGTGGGATGCGCACCGACCTGACCTGCCGCAGGCTGGGGGGCAGGGACGTGGAGAGGAGGTGATCTGCTCGGTCCTTGCCGGATCAAGCGCGTCCCAAAGAGGGGTGAACACCTGCGGCCTGACTCAACTGGGGACGTTTCGTCGATGAGGAGGGTGAACCATGTTTAAGCGAGTCCCGAAGCTAGTCCTGGCCTGCGCAGTGGCCAGCCTGATGCTGGCCCCGGCCATTGCCCAGGCAGCGGGGACCGGGGGCAATGGGCCTTGGGATGCCTTTGCCGTGGACGGCACCTGGCAGCAGCTCAACCCGGGCCAGACCCACTGGTACAAATTCATGACTGATGGCGAGGAGGGTCAAATCCTCGTGCAGCTGAACGCCGAGCCGGATGACGGCGCCGCCTTCTCCGTGCGCACGGCGGAGCAGGCCCGCATCTTCCAGGAGACCGGCGACGAGGAGGCCTGCGGGTGCAGCAGCCCGGATGAGTTCATCGATGCCGACACCTCCTGGGCTGGCGAGTTCAACATCCCCGGCACCTACTACGTGGCAGTGAAGCACACGGGCCGCCATGACGCGCCCGTGTTCTACGCCCTGGACGTCAGCGGCAAGGGGGTGTTGAAACCGGCAACGGCCCCGCGGCCAGCGGCTGCGCCGGCGGCCGAGAAGGCGCCCATGGCAGAGGTTTCGGCCTTCCATGACTGGATGGGCATGGAAGGAAGCCATAGCCACTGGGAGACCTTCACCTATGAGGGCGATGACACGAACGTCGAGATTGCCCTGGACACGGAGCCCGACCAGGGCGCCGTCTTCAGCGTCTGGACCCCTGACCAAGTGCGCGAGTATAGCCAAGGTCTGAAGGTGGAGCCTGTCGGCCGCGGCACGCCTAACGACGATGTAGAGGCCGACCTGTTCTGGTCCGGCAGGTTCGCGCAGCCGGGCACCTATTATGTGCTGGTAGAGCACCGGGGTGAGGCACCGAGCTACTGCAAGCTGACCCTGCAAGGCAAGGACGTCTGGCATTGACCCCACAGGCCGCGCAACGCGCGGCGGCTTAGATAGCCAGGCCGGTGCGGGCGAGCTCGCACCGGCCTCTGTTTGCTGCACAGATGGGGATCCGTCAGGGAGCTGGCGAGGAGGTTTGCCTGCGCGGGCGCTCCCAGGTATACTGGCGAGCAATCGCCGGTTGCGCCAGCATCTCCAGGAGGCCAGCACATGTCGACACCGGATGCGATCACCATCACCCTGAACGGCCAGTCCGTGCGCGTGCCCGCCGGCAGCACCCTGCTGCAGGCCGCGCAACAGGCGGGCGTCGATATCCCCACCATCTGCTATCACCCCAATCTAACCCCCAACGCGGTCTGTCGCCTGTGCGCCGTGGAGGTGGTGGGCAGCCGCAACCTGCAGCCGGCCTGCGTGGTGCCGGTACGGCCCGACATGATCGTCAACACGGAGACCGATCGCGTGCGCACGGCGCGGCGGGTTCTGCTAGAGTTGCTGGCCTCCACGGTGGACTTGCACGCGGCCCCCGAGATCCAGGCCGCCATGACGCGGTGCGGTGCCGAGGCCACCCGCTTCGCCGGCGGCGAGCGCCGCCAGTTCCCGGTGCTGGACGACAATCCCTTCTACGTGCGCGATTACAGCCAGTGCGTCATGTGCTGGCGCTGTATCCAGGTGTGTGCCGACGACGTCCAATACACCTATGCCCTGACCTGGGGTGGCCGCGGGATCGGCAGTCATGTGGCCACGTTCTTCGGCGAGGACATGCCCGACACCACCTGCGTGTTCTGCGGCAACTGCGTCGGCGTGTGCCCGACCAGCGCCCTGCAGGGCAAGGTAGAGTTTGAGCTTGAGCGCAATCGCTAACTGCGGCCAGAGGACAGGATGATGCAGCCGGACACCATCGTCAGATCCACCTGCCCCTACTGCGGCGTAGGGTGCCAGGTGCTGCTGAATATCAGAGACGATCGCATCGTGCGCATCGATGCACCCTTCGACGCCGCACCCAACTACGGCCGCCTCTGTGTCAAGGGACGTTTCGGCGCCGACTACGTCCACCACCCCAGCCGCCTCACCGCGCCCCTGATCCGCCGCGTGCCCCAGGAGCCGGGCCAACGACAACCGGCAGGCCCGAACGACTGGCGGGAGGCCACCTGGGATGAGGCGCTGGACTTGGTCGCGACACGCCTGCTGGACCTGCGCCGCCGCAATGGGCCCGACAGCATCACCGCCAATGCCTGCGCCAAGGCCACCAACGAGGACAATTACCTGCTGCAGAAGTACCTGCGAGGGATCATCGGTACCAACAACGTGGATCACTGCGCACGGCTGTGCCATGCCGGCAGCGTGTCCGGGCTGCAGCTGGCCATCGGCAGCAGTGCCATGAGCAACTCCATCGCCGAGATGGCGACCTTGGAGTGCTTTATGGTCATTGGCTCCAATACCGCGGAAACCCATCCGGTGATCGCCACCTTCCTCAAGCAGGCCGTGCGCCGCAATGGCGCCCGGCTGATCGTCGTGGACCCCCGCCAGACCGAGATGACCCGCTTCGCGGACCTGTGGCTGCGCCAGCGGCCGGGCACGGACACGGCGCTGTTCAACGCCATGGCCCACGTGGTGGTCAAAGAGAAGCTCTATAACCCGGCCTTCATCGCCGAGCGCACCGAGGGCTTCGCCGAATACGTCGAGAGCCTGGAGGAGAAGACGCCAGAGTGGGCCGAAGCCATCACCGGGGTGCCGGCCGGGGACATCCGCCGCGCGGCCCGCATGTACGCTGGCGCCAGCTCTGCCGCCATGTATTGGGGCATGGGCATCAGCCAGAGCACCCATGGCACGGACAACACCCTCACCCTTACCAACCTGGCCCTGATGTGCGGGCACGTAGGCCGGCCCGGCACCGGGCTGAACCCCTTGCGCGGCCAGAACAACGTGCAGGGCTGCTCGGACGCGGGCGGCCTGCCCAACGTCTACACGGCCTACCAGCCGGTGACCGACGCCGGCATCCGGCGGGCCTTCGAGGAGACCTGGCAGGTGCCGCTGCCCCCCCAGCCCGGCATGACGGTCACGGAGATGGTCGACGGCATCCTCACCGGCCAGGTCAAGGGCTGGGTCGTCATGGGCGAGAACCCGCTGATGAGCGAGCCCAATCTGCGCCACGCAGAGTATGCCGTGGAGCACCTGGAGTTCTTCGTGGCGGTGGACATCTTCTTCAACGAGACCAACGTCTACGCCGACGTCATCCTGCCGGCAGCCAGCTTCGCCGAGAAGGACGGCACCTTCACCAACTCCGACCGCCGCGTGCAGCGCTGTCGCCAGGCTGTCCTGCCCCCCGGCCAGGCCCGGGCCGACTGGGAGATCATTAGTGACCTGGCCCGGCGCACCATCGCCGCCATCGCCCAGGGTGACCAGGCTACCCCGTTGGACCGGCACATCCAAGAGCACGCCGAACAGTTGATAGAGCAGTGGCACTATGCCCACCCCGAGGCTGTGTGGGAGGAGATGCGGCGGGTCACGCCGGATTTCTATGGCATCACATATCCGCGGCTGGAGGAGGAGGGAGGCGTGCATTGGCCCTGCCCGGCATTGGAGCATCCCGGCACGCCCTATCTCTTCGCCGAGGATTTCCCCAGGGGCCGGGGCAAATTCTGGCCGGTGGAGGTAGGCACTGACAGCGAGCTACCCGACGAGGAGTACCCCTTCGTGCTGAGCACCGGGCGGGTGCTCTACCACTGGCACGGGGGCACCATGACCCGGGTCAGCGCGCTGGATGCCATCTGGCCGGAGTGCACCGTAGAGATGCATCCCCACGATGCCGCCCGCCAGGGCCTGCAGACCGGCGATTGGGTGGACCTGGCCAGCCGCCGCGGCACGATCACGGCCCGCCTCCTGGTGACTGGCCGCTCGCCTGAGGGCACGATCTTCATCCCCTTCCACTTCGCCGAGGCTGCGGCCAACGTGCTCACCGACAAGCGCCTGGATCAGCGCGCCAAGATCCCTGACTACAAGGTGTGCGGAGTGCGCATCGCCCGGGCCGGGGCGGTGCCCGACCGCTTGGGGGCAGACCGGCCACTGGCCGACCGGGGGACGATCAAGGATCCGGTGGCGGCCTAGAACCCCGTTTCCTATGTCTTATGGCTGGGCAGGCAGGTGCCCTTCCAGCCAAAGCTGCACGTCGTTGAGGCTGGGTAGGATGGCGTCGGCCAGCGCGACTGTTTCAGGCGCGGGGGATATCAAGTCAGGCACCATGATTGCGGCCATGCCCGCAGCCTGCGCGCCCTGGATACCCGCCTCGGAGTCCTCCAACACCAGGCAACTTTCCGGCGCCACACCCAGGCGCTGCGCCGCCAGCAGAAAGACATCAGGGGCCGGCTTGCCGTTTGCCACCTCGTCGCCCGCCGCGATGGCCTGGAATCGCGGCAAGAGCCCCAAGCGGCCAAGGTAGCCCTCCACCGTCCGGCGCCAGGCCGAGCTGGCTACGGCCCTGGGTAGGCCCCGGCCGTCCAGGTAGTCCAAGAGATCCAGGAGGCCGGGCTTGAGGGGGACGCCCTTCTCGGCGATGTGGCCGCGCACGTAGGACCGCTCCCTCTCCCGCACCGCCTGCACCACCCGGGCATCGCCCAATACCTCCAGCAGGAGCTGATCGGTCATCTCCTCGGTCACCCCTACAGAGCGCAGATAGAGCTCCTCCGAGGCCGGAAAACCGTAGTCGGCCATGGCCTTTTGCCAGCCCCACATGATCAGGCGCTCCGTGTCCAGCATCAGGCCGTCCATGTCAAAGATGACGGCGTTGAGAGATCGCGGCTCAGTCATGGACGGCCGGGGGGGCGGTCGCGACCGGGCACCTGGGCCGGCGCGCGCGGCGCGCGTGAAATCCCTGGTCGAAATCGGGCATATCTATGATCATGAGGGCATCACTCCTTGGACAGGGTCGGCAGAGGCTTTGATTGTAGCCAGCAGCGTGCTTGGCGTCAATCGGGCCGCGCGCCATTTTCCCCGGGCATTGCCGCAAACCGAGGATTCACCCGTTTAACAGGATGAGCGGCGGTACCATAGCGGTGGACACAGCGGCAGACCGGGTGTCACGGCGGTTGGTGGGTTTTCCATGCCCTCTTTGCCTTGCGGGCTTGCTGCTGCTATAATGTTAAAGAATGGGCGAGCCTCAGGACCACATGATCGAAACCATCGCTCCGCGGGGCCAGCCTGAGCGCATGCGAGCGAGGACACAGAGTATGAGCAGGAGAGTATTAGACTTGTCTGGCCGAAAACAGAGAAGGTTAGAACCGGCGACGGATGACAGGTCGGAGAGGCACTTGGCGGACGCATCAGCAATGCGGGGGCAGGGTTCGATATCCCGGCGCGCATTCTTGACTATGATGGCCAGCGCGGCGGCAGGCGCCGTGCTGGCGTCCTGTGCGCCTGCAGCCAGTGCCCCGGGAGCTACCAGCAGTGATACGGTGCAGTTGGTCTACCAGGACTGGCGCACCGACTGGTTCTCCGGCATGGCGCAGCGCATGTTGGACGAGTTCCACGCCACCCATCCCAATATCCAAGTGTTCTTCACCCAGGATCCCGACAACCTGGACGAGGAGATGACGGCCGATTTCCAGGAGGAAACGGCACCCGACGTGTTCTCCGGCTGTTGCGACTTCTATCCGGCCTGGGCGCAGAAGGGCCATCTGCTGGACCTGCGTCCCTACGTGGAGGCCGACCTGGATCGCGCTACCATCAACGATTGGGATCCGGCACAGTACCGGTCGCTGATCACCGCCGACGGCCTGCAATTTGGCCTACCCAAGTACCACGGCGCGCTGGCCCTATTCTACAACAAGGACCTCCTGGACCGCTATAAGATCGACTACCCCGACGGCAGCTGGAGCCACGATGACTATCTGGCGGCCATGAGAACCCTGGTCAGAGGACGCAATCCCTTCGGTGAAATCTATCAGTGGGGTAGCATGGTCGACATCAGCTGGGAGCGCCTCCAGGTGCACGTGAACGGCTGGGGTGGCCACTTCGTGGATCCGGGGAACCCCAGCCGCAGCATGATGGCCGAGCCCGAGGCCATAGCGGCCATGCGCTGGATCCGTGACCGGATGTGGAACGACCATGTCATGGCCAGCCCACTGGATGTGCAGAACCTGGAGACTCGCCAGGCCTTCATCCAGCAGCGCGTGGCCATGGTGGAAGATGGCTCCTGGGCCTTGAAGGACATTCTGGAGAACGCCAGGTTTCGCGTCGGCGTGGCCCCCTTCCCGGCAGGCCCCAAGAACCGAGTCACCCTGGCAACCACCGATGGCTTCTCCATCTACGCCGGCACCAAGCACCCGGAGGCGGCCTGGGAGCTCCTGAAGTTCCTGGTCAGCCGCGATTACGGGCGGGCCATGGCCGAGGCGCATCTGCTGCAGCCGGCGCGGGCCTCCCTGGTGGAGGAATGGGTGGCCTTCATCCGCCAGGGCTATCCGGACCAGACCAAGGAGATGGACCTGGCCGCGTTTGCCGAGGGTCACATCGAGGGCTACTCCGTAACGGCCGAGGTGTTTGCCAACATGGCCGAGGCCCGAAGCCTGGCGCAGACAGCCTGGGAACAGATCTTCACCCTGGGACAGTTGCCGGTGGAGGCCATGCGCGAGGTCTCGGCCCAGATCGAGGAAGCCCAGAAGGTTACGACCTAGGAGGTAGGGTGCACGTCAGGCTTGACCGGGCCAGGTGGCGCAGCACCCTGGTGGCTGCGCTCACATTGCTAACGCTGCTGATCCTGGGCGGCGTGGCGGCGTACAGCTACCTGAACTACCAGCAGACAGCCGCCAATCTGGTGCAGGGGAGCGAGCGCCAGCAGACTTATATGCTTGCGGAACGGCTGCGCGACGAGCTCGCAGGCTTCGTCGAGGAGCTGGAGACGCTGGCCCGCACTCAAGACATCTACCGCAGCAATCCCAGCGCTCAGCAAGCCGCTCTGCAAAGGGAACGGAACCGCCTGAGCATCTTCGACGGCGGGGTCGTGCTCCTGGACAACTACGGCCGGGTGGTGGCGACAGTGCCTGACCGGCCCGAGATCATAGGTAGTGACTGGTCCGAACGCGACTTCTTCCACACCCTGCTTAGCTCGACGCGGCCACATTTCTCCAACGTCACCGACGTCGGCCTGAATGGATCGCAGGTGGTGGTGCTCAGCGTTCCTGTGACCGGTGAGAACGAGGAGTTCGTCGGCGTGCTGGCTGGCATGTTCCGCCTGGGCGAGACAGGGGTCAGTCCCCTCTACGCCAGCATCGTCAGGCAGCGCGTCGGCCAGAGCGGCAACACCTACATCGTCGACGACCAGGGCCGCCTCCTGTACGACTCGACGCCGGGCCAGATTGGGGGGACCCTGCCGGTGCCCCAGCAGACTGGATTTTCCCCCCAGGGACTTGCCACCCGTACCAACAACGCGGCCGGGAACGAGGTCATCGCATCGTATGCCGTTGTACCGGGCACACCGTGGACCCTGGTCCGCGAGAACGACTGGCACCTGGCCACCAGCGACGTCCAACGCTTCGCCCGCACGTTCCTCGTGCTGTTGGGCCTGGGCATGGCCCTGCCAGCCCTCGGCGTGGCGTTGCTGATCCGCCAACAGAGTAGCGAGATCCGCGCGCGCGATCGCGTCTTGCAGGAAGAGCGAGTGTCCGGGCTAATCCAGCGCCAGCTCCTGCCCCACCACGTGCCGATGCTGGCCGGCTGGGGCGTAGGCATCTACCACCGCCCGGATCTTAAGGCCGGGGGTGATTTTCACGACCTCTTCTTGATGCCCGACGGCCGCCTGGCCCTCATTGTGGGGCAGATGGGGGACATCGGACTGGCGGCATCCCATATCCTGTCCACTGTGCGAGCGGCCTTGCGCGGCGCCGCACGCCTCCAGATGGATCCGGGTAGCGCTCTGAACTACGCCAACGCACTGCTGTGCCCGGAGGTACAATCGGATGGATGTGTGGCCCTGCTCTTTGGCGTACTCGACCCAGCAACCGCCACCCTGCACTACGCCTGTGCAGGGTTCCACCGGCCCTGGCGCTGCAGCGACACCGGGGCCGCCGAATCCGAGGTCATGGGGATAGCCCTCGGCACCGCGCTGGACACCAACTACGAACAGCACGAGATGAGGTTTCAGCCTGGCGAAAAGGCGATTTTCTATAGCGCTGGGCTATCCCACGCCCACAACGCCAAGGGCGAGCCCTTCGGCCTGCACCGAACCTGCGAGATCGTCGCCGCATATGGCGACGACCCAGAGGAGGGTGCCGAGATGTTGGCAGTCCAGTTCAAGGAGTTCACCGACGGGTCCGGGGCGGAGCCGGAAGATGTGACGGTAATCCTCCTGCAGCGCCTGGCGGAAAGCCCTAAAGCGGCGCCGGCCACATGGCGCCAAGCTCCTGCGGAAGCTGAACCCACGCTGGACAGGCGCAACTAGGGGACACCATGTGGCGTAGAACCGACTTCCTCGAGCGCACCAGCCGCGTTATGACGCTCACCGCCATGGCGTTCGCCATCGTAGCTCTCATCGCTACACCGCTGTTGGCGATCGCATGGAGCCATCAGCCCTTCCCTGGTTTCCTGATGGAGGAGACTCTGGTGGTGAACGAGATGGGCGGGGAGGGCTGGACCGGTCGCGCCGCCGGGATCGACTACCCGCAGCGCTTGACGCGCCTCGGAGGCCATCCTGTGACTACGGAGGCCGAGGTCGATGCCGTGCTGTCCAGCCTCAGCGTGGGCCAGGCAGTGTCCATCTTCACCCTATCACCGGAAGGCAAGACACGTCTTTTCCCTGCTGTGCGGTTGTTTACATTCCCCGTGGTGGACCTGATCCGCCTGTTCTGGGTGCCCTACCTGGTGGGCCTGGCGTACGCCGCCATCGGCATCTGGATCTACCAGCTCAAGGGCATGTCCCGGCCGGGCCGGGCCCTGGCCTTCTTCTGCTTCGCCACCTCCCTGAGCTGTACCCTATTCTTCGACGCCGCCAGCTCCCATGTGGTTTCCGCCCTGTGGCTGGCTGCGCTGGCCCTGCTGGGGGGCACCCTGATCAGCCTGGGCCTGCGCTTTCCCGTGGAATGGCCGCCGGTGGTGCAGCGACCGTGGCTGCTGGCTGTGCCGTATGGGGTTTCCATGGCCCTGGCGGCCTGGGGATTTGTGGCCCTCCACGCCGCCAATCCCTGGGCCTACATCCCCAATCGCTATGCCGTCTATCTTTTCACCGTCGTTGCAGCCGTGTTCTTCCTCACGATCATGGTTCTGCGGGCTCGCCGGATCGAGTCCGCCACCGTGCGCCGGCAGGCACGCATTGTACTACTGGGTAGCATCCTGGCCTTTGCCCCCATCGGCATCTGGTTCCTCGGCACCATCTCCGGCCCCTGGTTTACCCTGGACGTGACCCTGTTCCTCCCGCCCTTGATCATCTTCCCGTTCTCCGTGGCTATCGCGATCTTCCGCTACCGCCTGCTAGAGGTGGATGACCTGGTCAACCGGGCCGTGCTCTATGGCGTGGTGACCGCGATTCTGGCCGGAGTGATCAGCGTCTCCATCAGCCTCACCCAGCGGTTCTTCCTGAACGTCACCGGCGAGAAGAGCGACATTGCCGTGATTATCACCACCCTGATCGTGGTGTCGGCCTTCGAGCCCATTAAGGCCCGGGTGCGGGCGTTCGTGGACAAACACCTGAAGGAGGCACCGGACACGACCGAGGAGCTGCAGGAATTCGGCACGAACGTGCGTTCTTACATCGAGATCTCTGACCCCGATCAGATCGTGTGGCGCCTGCTCGAGGAGGCGGCCCACAGCCTACAGGCCCAATCAGGCGTGCTAAGCCTGGTCACTAACGGGGAGCTGCAGCCGATCTGTACTGTCGGCCGCTGGAGCGGCGAGGCGTGGATGGCGGTGCCACTGGAGTGGGCCGGTGAGCGCTATGGGGTGCTGGCGTTGGGTCCCCGACAGGACGGGACGCAATATACCCGGCGGGAGTGTGACGTCCTGGAACAGGTGGCACGCCAGGTGGCTGGGGCAGTCTACGTGTCACGGGCATTCCATCACCCGGCGCACGCCTGAGTTCAGCCTGATCTCCCATGAGGCAACAGGAGGGAATGAGCTAGGCAGCCTGGCCCAGCAGCGCCGGCCACCGCTGGTGCGCGTTGACAATGGCCAGGGAGGCGGCCTGGCCCAGTCCGCAGATGCTGGTGTCCACCATCACCTGGCCCAGCTCCAGCAAGGTACGGGTGTCGTCGGGCTGCGGTCCACCTGCGGCGATGCGGGCCAGGATCTCAGCCTGCCGCTGGGTACCCATCTGGCAGGGATAGCACTTGCCGCAGCTCTCGTGGGCAAAGAACGCTGCGATGCGGGCCAGCACGTCGCGCAGGTCCACGGCGTCGTCGAAGACCATGATAGTGCCTGCGCCGATGGTCCCGCCCACCCGCTTGAAGTCCTCGAAGGTTAGCGGGGTATCCAGGTGGCTGGCCGTGAGAAAGGTGCCAGCGGCACCGCCGGTGAGCACAGCCTGCAGGCGCCGCCCGGCATGCAGGCCCCCGGCCAGGTCGTCGATCAGGTGGCGCAAGGGCACGCCAAAGGGCACCTCGTAGACTCCCGGTCGCTGCACCGAGCCACTGACGGCGAAGAGCTTGGTGCCGGCGGACTCGGGCGTGCCCAGGGCGTTATACCAGCGGGCCCCATGCATGACGATGGAGGGCACCTTGGCCAGGGTTTCCACGTTGTTGATTACGGTAGGATGGCCCCACAGGCCGGCCGTGGTGGGGAAGGGCGGGCGCAGGCGGGGAAAGCCGCGGTGGCCCTCAATGCTCTCCATCAGGGCGGTCTCCTCGCCGCACACGTAAGCACCGGCCCCCCGCCGCACCTCGATGCGACAGCTGAACCCGCTGCCCAGGATATTCTCGCCCAGGTAGCCGGCCGCCTCCAGCTGACCGACGGCCTCCCTAAAGCGCTCAAAGCCCAGCCGGTGCTCGCCCCGCACATAGATGAAGCCCACCTCGGCCTCGACCGCGTAACAGGCCAGGATCAAGCCCTCGACCACGCGGAACGGGTCGCCGTCCATCAGCACGCGATCCTTGAACGCGCCCGGCTCGCTCTCGTCGGCATTGCAGATGACATAGCGCGGCCGCGGGTTGTCCACGGCGTGCTGCCATTTGAGGCCTGCGGGATAGGCTGCGCCACCGCGGCCCACGAGCTTGCTGTCCTTGACTGCCTGTAGCACGGCCGCCGGGGACATCTCAGCCAGGGCCTTGCGCAGGGCCGCCAGGCCACCCTGGGCCTGGTAGCTGCGCAGGCTGGTGGGATCGACCAGGCCAACGTTGGCCAGGGCCAGCTTGACCAGGCCGCCGACCTGCTGCCGCGGCTGCGGATGGCGACCTTCCAGGAGGCTAGCCGGGTCAGCTGGATCGGCCGGCGCGTAGCGCTCGAGGTTGACGAGGGTGGCCGGCGCTCGATCGCACAGGCCGAGGCAGCGCACAGGCTCGACCGTGACGTTGCCGTCTGCCGTGGTCTCGCCCGGCCCGACGCCCAGATATGCGCACAGCCCGGCCAGCAGCCGGTCGGAACCGGCCACTGCGCACGGGGCGTCCTGGCAGACGCGAATCAGCCGGCGCCCCACGGGCGCGGTGTGGAACATCTCGTAGAATTCGGTGACGCCGTACACCTCGGCCGCCGGCACGTCCAGCGCCTGGGCGATGCGCTGGACCACCGGCCGCGGCAGCCAGCCGCCGAAGATCGCCTGGGCATCGTGGAGGGCCTCCAGCAGGACGGTGCGTCTGGTGGGCACCGCATGGGCAACAGCGCTCGCCAACACGTCTTCCAGGGCGCGGTACTCGGGGGATACCCCACCCAGCTCGGCCCACAGCGCGTCGACCCAGGCGCGGAGGGCTGGCAGGTCATCTGCATACGCAGGCAACAGGCCCACGCGGTACTTGCGCTGCCAGTCCAGCTCTGCCAGGGCCGGTCCGGCCAGCTCGACGCCGTCCTTGAGACGGGTCAACTGGAAGAGGTTATAGCCGGTCACCAGGTGCTGCCGCGGGGGTAGGTCCGCTGCCGAGAGGCCGGGGACACGAGCGGCCGCAGCCAGGCTGGAGTCCACCCAACGGTCAGAGCGCGGCTGGCCATCCTCGCTGGCCGCCAGATCGGTGAAGGTCTTCAACCAGAAGAGGGCAGCGCGATCCAGTGCGCCATCGCGCAGGTCGGCTTCGAGACGGGCCAGAGAGGCAGCCAGGTCGGAGTGCACGGCGAACTCCTTGGTACAAGGCCGAAAAAGGGGGCTAGGGATGGCCTGGTCATTGTAGCGGCGGTCCGCTGCGTTGTCAAAGCGTCTGTGCTGGGCAGAGGTCATCCAGCCCAGGCGTGGTGCAGGGTATGCAGGGCCAGGGCGGCATACTCCAGGCGCGTAGCACCGTCTTGCTCCAGATGATCCGCGCAGTCGGCGACGATCAAGTGCTCGTGGCCGGCCAGGTGATGGGAGGGCACCAAGCGCAGGGCCTCCACCAGGGGGGCCATGCCCTCGTCCAGCTCGTCGCGGGCCAGCGCAGCGGCCGCCCGATCCAGGGCGGCAACCAAATCCGCATGGTCAGGCCCAAAGGCCTCGGCCCGCTTCTTCAGGTCCATCAACACTTGAGCCGCCGCGGTGCCGGGCTGTTCGCGAAACTGGCGCCAAAGCTGCACGAAATAGCCTTCATCGCCCACGAGCCGGGCGATGTCCAGCGCCATCTCCTGGCGCGCGTTGTGGCTGGGGCTGGTGTGGAGCAGATCGAGCAGGGGTGCGGTGGCTTCGGTCACCTGCAGCCGTCCCAACGCTGCGGAATAGGCCAGCTTCAGGCCTATGTCTGTTTCCGCCGCCAGGCCCTGCAGGAGGTCGGGGATGCTCTCGCGATCCCCGAGCACGCCCAGGGCACGGATGCAGTGAGCCCGCACCGAGCGATACGGGGAGGCAACGGCGGACTGGCGCAGGGACTCGATGGCCCGGGGATCGCCCATGCGGCCCAGGCCCCAGGCGGCAACGGTGCTGAGGGCCGGCTCGGGCCCGGCCAGCACGTCCGCCAGGGCGTCGATCAGCCGCTGGTCAGGGGTCATGCGGGCGATGGAGACCAGCGCCTCAAAGCGCACGTTGAAGCGGGGGTCGTCCAGGGCCTCCAGGAGCTCCTCCACGGTCAGGGGGCTCCGCGCCATGCCCAGGCGTTCGGTCATGCGCACGGTCGCGTCCTCGTCGCCGGCCCGGCCAAAGCGCACCACGGCCTCCAAGGCCAGGAAGGGATTGCCGCGCAGGAAAAGTCCGGCAAACTGGCCCATGCCCAACGCCCGGTCCTCGCGAATGCGCCGGAACACGACCATGGCAGCGACAGGGAGGATCGCGCCCAGCAGCAGCAACGGCGTGTACGGCGTGATGTCAAAGAAGAGGAATTGGCCGCTGAGCCCAGAGGTGAGATCCAGAAGCTGGCCGCCAATCAACTGGCTGAAGCCACCGGCGATGCCGATCCAGGCGAAGTAGAGAGCCAGGTAGTCCGTGCGCTTATCCGGCGGCACCACCCTGTTGTAGAGTAGGCGGGCCGAGCCCACGGTCCAGCCCACATCGGCAATGCCCTGCATGAAGGCAATTCCCATGGCCACTGGAAAGCTGAGCGCCGTGCCCCGGGGCATGAGCATCCAGCCCAGAGGCAGGAGCGCACGCATGGCCGAGCCATACATGATCACCGGCTTGCTGCCATAACGGTCAGCCGCCCAGCCCCAGAGATAGGTGGACAGCAGCGCGCCGACCAGCACTCCGTTCTGCAGCCGGACCACGCTGGCCGAACCGAGGCCTACCTCATCCTGCATATAGAGGGACAGAAAGGACCCTAGAGGTACGGTAGCCAGGGTGAACAGGCCAACACCAGCCAGGTAGCGAATGAAGGTCGAGTCACGCAGCGCCGTGCCGAGGTCCCGATGGTTCCGCTCCTGCGCGTCGCCAGCCCTGGCTGGCGCACCGCCAGGGATACGTCGCGCTAGCCAGGCCGAAACCATGCCGAAGAGCACCCCCAAGGCGATTAGGACCACATAGCCGGTCAAGCCCATGGTGCGATTCAGCACAAAACCGGCCGTCGTAATGGCCAGGAAGCCGGTCAGGGTGGAGAAGAAGTTGTTGGTAGCGGTGTACTTGCCCCGTACCGCATTGGGCACGTATTCCTGGATCCAGGGGAAGCTGCCCGTGATCCCCACCGCCCGAAAGACGGCGAACAGAGCCACCACACCGGTGACGAAGACCAGGGCCGTCTGGGAGCCAAACTGGCTCAGCACCAGAGGGGTGAATACCAGGGCCGCAGTGACCAGGTTGCGCGCCACGAAGAAGGTGACGTAGGTGCGCTTGTAGCCGGCACGGGCGACTGCGGGCGCCACAAACAGTGCCAGCAAGCCGGCAAAAGGTATCAGCGAGAGGACCAGGCCGACCTGTCCCTTGCTGAGTCCTAGCTCGTTGAGGAACAACACAAAGAGTGACCCGAAGTAGGTCAGCTGGACAAATACGGCCAGGAAGGCGTTGGAGGCGATGCTCCAGGGCAGGGCTCGCAACTTCTCGGCAGTGGTCGGTTCTGTGGTCATCGTCAGAGGATTGTACTGCAGGGTATGCTGTTTGACGAACCCGAGGCTTTGTGGGAAATCCCACTTGTGGTGAAGAGCGGTTGGCGTATACTGGAGGATAGCCCCCGAAATCCTCAAGGCTGGTGGGGCATGTCGATCCTGGCGGTAGGAGCAAATCCATGTGGAAGAGGCTATTGCTTTTGACGGCCATCGTGCTCATCGGAGCCATCGCCGCGTTTGTGATTTGGGGCAGCACGCCGGCCGCGCCCATGGCCGAAGCCCAGGCGGCCCTGGTCTCGGATGCCAAGGTGCTTGTTGAGACAGAACCCTGGCTAGTGTTCTCGCCGGCCAACCAGCCCAAGGATACCGGCTTGATCCTGTACCCGGGTGGGCGGGTGGATCCCCAGGCGTATGCCCCGGCCGCTCGCGCCATTGCCGAGGCCGGCTACCCCGTGGTGATCGTGCCCATGCCGCTTAACCTGGCCGTGCTGGGGGTGAACCGGGCGGACGAGGTCCGCGCGGCCTTCCCGGAGATGGCCAGCTGGGCGATCGGCGGCCACTCCCTCGGCGGCGCCATGGCTGCCAGCTATGCCCACAGCCACCCGGGAGAGGTGCAGGGACTGGTGCTGTGGGCCGCTTACCCGGCTGGCAGCGCCGACCTGTCGGCACGCGCCGACCTGGCCGCCAGCTCCATCTCGGGCACCCTGGACGGGCTGACCACGCCGGAGGACATCGAGGCCTCCAAGGCGCTGCTGCCGCCCCAGACAGTCTATGTGGCTATCGAGGGGGGCAACCATGCCCAGTTCGGCTGGTACGGCCCCCAGAACGGCGACAACCCGGCGACCATCTCCCACTTGGACCAGCAGGCCCAGGTAGTAGACGCCACCCTGCAGCTTCTGGAGCAGTTAGACGCGGCCGCGCCCTAGATCCTGGACACGGAGCTATCACACCCTATGAGCAGAGCCCTTAAGATCATTGTGATCGGCTTGGCCGTGCTGGTGGCCATCCTACTGGTAGGCCCCTTCCTGGTGCCCGTGCCACCGGCCGAGGGCACGGTAGCCCCCACACAGCTGGCAGACCCCGACAGCCAGTTCGCCGAGATCAACGGTATCGATGTGCACTACAAGGCCGCGGGCGAGGGAGATCAGGCCTTGGTGCTGCTACATGGCTTCGCCTCCCACACCTACACTTGGCGCGAGGTCATGGCACCTCTGGCGGCCAGCCACCGCGTGGTCGCCTTCGACAGGCCAGCCTTCGGCCTCACCGAGCGCCCTATGCGGCCGGACTGGCCAGCTGGCCAGAACCCTTATCAGGCCGAATTCCAGGCCGATCTGACCGCCGGCCTGATGGACGAGCTGGACATCGACCAGGCGGTGCTGGTGGGCAACTCGGCCGGAGGCACCATCGCCATGCTGGCCGCCCTGCGCCATCGCGAGCGGGTGGCCGCGCTGATCCTGGTCGATCCGGCCATCTATACCGGCGGAGGCACGCCCGCCTTCCTGCGGCCCCTGTTCCAGACCCCGCAGCTGCAACACCTGGGGCCACTGATCGCTCGCCGCGTCAAGGACTGGGGATATCAGTTTGGCCAGTCCGCCTGGCATGACCCCAGCAAGTTCACGGAGGAAATCTGGCAGAACTACACCAAGCCGCTGCAGGCGGAGAACTGGGACCGCGCCCTGTGGGAACTGACCGCCGTTAGCCGTCCCCTGAACCTGCCCGAGCGCTTCGCTGAGCTCGACCTGCCCATCCTGGTGGTCACAGGAGACGACGACCGGATCGTACCCACCGCCCAGAGCATTCGCCTGGCCGATGAGCTGGGCGCCGACCTGGCGGTCCTGCCCAACTGCGGCCACGTGCCCCAAGAGGAATGCCCGGAACTGTTCCTGCAGGCTGTACAGGCCTTCCTCGCCCAGAAAGACCAGGAACCGCACTAGGCCGCATCCCCTAACGAACGCTCGTGCCGGCACTGCAACCCATTGTCAGACAATGGAAGATCCACCACAGTGCCAAACCCGAACACGATGTATAAGTATTGTATAGGTTTCCGGTACAACATCGAGATGCCTCAAGCGCAGGCCATGCGCCGGGCTACAATCCGTAGACTAGAAAAAGGAGTGTGTACGACGATGAAGCCCCGTTATTTCGTTTCTTCACTATTGCTGGTTCTGGCTCTGGGCGTTGCCGCCTGTGCCCCCACTGCCCCATCCCCGGCAGCCGAGGCCCCTGCCCCAACGACTGCGCCCATGGCCGAAGAAGCGGCCATGCCCGACATCGTGGACACTGCCGTGGCGGCAGGTGGTTTCACGACCCTGGTCAGCGCCCTGGAGGCGGCCGACCTGGTTGGTGCTCTCAAGGGCGCGGGCCCCTTCACCGTGTTTGCACCCACTGACGAAGCCTTCGCTGCGCTCCCCGAGGGCGCCCTCGATGGCCTGCTGGCGGACAGCAAGGCCCTGAGCGATGTGCTCCTCTTCCACGTGGTCCCCGGCAAGGTCATGGCCGCTGATGTGTCTGACGGCCTGTCTGCCGAGACCCTTCAGGGTACCCCCGTGAAATTCGCCATCGTCAATGGCAAGCCCACTGTCAACGGCGCCAACATCGTGTCCACGGACATTGAAGCTGCCAACGGCGTCATCCACGTCATCGACGCCGTCATCCTGCCCCAAGCTGAAGAAGCAGCGGCAGCCAAGGACATCGTCGATACGGCCATCGAAGCTGGCTCCTTCAATACTCTGGTCGCAGCCGTGCAGGCAGCTGGCTTGGTAGATGCCCTGAAGGGCGAGGGTCCGTTCACCGTGTTCGCCCCCACCGATGAGGCCTTTGCCCAGGTTCCCGCCGAAACCCTGGAGGCCCTGCTGGCCGACCCCGAGGCCTTGGGCCAGGTGCTGCTGTACCACGTGGTGCCGGGCAAGGTCATGGCCGGCGACCTGTCCGACGGCCTGAGCGCTGAGACCCTGCAAGGCGCCCCGGTGGCCTTCAGCCTGATGGCCGATGGCGCCAAGGTCAACGATGCCAACATCGTCGCCACGGACATCGAGACCAGCAACGGCGTGATCCACGTCATCGACTCCGTCATCCTGCCCCCTGCCGAGGGCGAGGGCGCTGCTGGTGCAGCGGCCATGGGTAAGGATATCGTCGACACGGCCATCGAGGCCGGCTCCTTCACCACCCTGGTCGCGGCCGTGCAGGCTGCCGGCCTGGTAGACGCCCTGAAGGGTGAGGGCCCGTTCACCGTCTTCGCCCCCACCGATGAGGCTTTCGCCCAGGTCCCCGCTGCCACCCTGGAGGGCCTGCTGGCCGATCCCGAGGCCCTGGCCCAGGTGCTGCTGTATCACGTGGTGCCCGGCAAGGTCATGGCCGGCGACCTGTCCGACGGCCTTAGCGCCGAGACCCTGCAAGGCGCCCCAGTGGCCTTCAGCCTGATGGCCGATGGCGCCAAGGTCAACGATGCCAACATCGTCGCCACCGATATCGAGACCAGCAACGGCGTCATCCACGTCATCGACTCCGTGATCCTGCCCCCCGCCGAGGGCGAGGGCGCTGCGCCGGCACCCGCCGCCGCCGTCGCCGGTAACATCGTCGACACTGCGGCTGCAGCTGGGGGCTTCACCACCCTGCTAGCGGCCGCCGAGGCCGCCGGCCTCGCCGATACCCTCAAGGGTCCAGGGCCGTTCACCATCTTCGCTCCCACCGATGATGCCTTCGCCAAGCTGCCGGCCGGCACCGTAGAGGGCCTGCTGGCCGAGCCAGAAAAGCTGCGGGATATCCTGCTCTTCCATGTGGTGTCTGGCGAGCTGACCAGCCAGGACCTGATCAGGCAGCATCGAGCCATGTCTCTACAGGGCCGGTCGCTGACCGTGAACCGGACGGGCCAGAATGTGATGGTCAACAAGGCCAACGTCTTGACCCCCGATATCGAGACTAGCAACGGGATCATCCACGTCATCGATACGGTGCTGATTCCGACCACAGGTTCCAACTAAGCAGATGCTGACGTCATAGAGTTGAGCTAGATCCGGGGCTACGGCGACCTCAGGTTGTCGTAGCCCCGACCTCTATGACCCAGGTGATCCAAAACCATCACCCAGACAAAGCTACCAACAGAGGAACACGACATGGCCAAAGTACTACAGGGGATGCTCGCCCCTGACTTCACCCTGACCAACTACGCAGGCAATCCAGTCTCCCTCTCCGGGTATCGCGGCGACCGGCACGTCGTGCTGGTCTTCAACCGCAGTTTCATGTGACCCCACTGCCGCCGGCATATGGCGCAGTTGCGCCAAGACTACCAGGAATTCCAGCGCCGCGACGCCGAGATCGTCGTCGTCGGCCCGGAGAGCCCCAAGGCCTTTGCCGACTACTGGACCAAAGAGCAGCTGCCCTTCGTCGGGCTGCCTGATCCCGACCACAATGTGGCCGGACGCTATGGCCAGGAGGTCAAACTATTGAAAATGGGTCGCCTGCCGGCCCTGATGGTGGTGGACAAGGCCGGTGTGGTGCGCTACCAGCATTACGGCGACTCCATGCAGGATACAGTATCCAACGCCGAACTCCTCGACCTGCTGGACGAGCTGCAAAAGGAACACACCCGCGCGGGCTCCCACACCCAAGATCAGGACCTAGAGAAGACCACAGCATGAGAACAGCGATGATTTGGGGCGCCAATGGCGGTATCGGCCGGGCCCTGGTACAACGGCTGGCCGCAGACGGCTGGACCGTGCTCGCCGTAGCCCGCCAGGCCGGCTACCTGGAGACCCTGACCCCTTATGTGTTCGAAGCCGATGTCGGCAAGCCCCACGACGTGCAGCGCGCCGTACTGGCCGCGAGCCAGGAGGGAGGGCCAGTGGACCTGTGGGTGTATACCGTGGGCGATATCACCTCGATCCCGATCAGCGCCATGGAACCCGCAGCGTGGCAGCGCATCCTCGACGCCAATCTCACTGGGGCCTTCAATGCGGTGCACTTCAGCTTGCCCCTCCTGGCCCCGGAAGCCCATCTCTTCCTGCTGGGCGCCGTGAGCGAGCGCATGCGCATGCCCGGCCTGTCGGCCTATGCCGCGGCCAAGGCCGGGCTGGAGGCCTTTGGCGAGGCGTTGCGCAAAGAAGCGCGCAAACAGAAGGTCAGTGTGGTCCGGCCCGGTGCAGTGAATACCTCCTTTTGGGCCAAGGTCCCGTTCAGTATGCCGGCCAGCGCGCTGGCCCCGGAAACGGTTGCCGATCGCATCCTGGGCGCCTACGCCGAGGGCCACAAGGGTACCCTGGACTTGACCTAGGCAGCTCTCTATACTCTCTGGAGGACCGATGATGCACAGGCTAATCCTCTCGACGGCCCTGGCCCTGGCGGTTCTGTGGGCGGCCGCCACGCCCGCCTTCGCCCATCGACCCTATTTCGAGGACAAAGACATCGTGGCCAGCAAGCCGTGGAGGATCGACAATCCGACCATCTCCACGGTGGTCTATGCCACCCTACAGACACCAGGAGATGTAGACTACTACGCCTTCGATGGCAAAGCTGGCCAGCGCATCCTGTTGGAGATCACCATCCCCCAGATTGCCGGTCAAGAGGATTTCGCGCCCACCATGGCCTTGATGGGCCCTGGCTTGCCGAGCGCTAGATTACCGGCTGCCGTCGAGAAGCCAGTCAAGGCTGGTGCCCAGATCTTGCCTCCCCCCACCGGCCCCGCCGAGACCTTCTACGAGCCCTTCAGCCGTACATCCTATTGGGAGCGCCAATCCCAGCGCGTGACCCTACCGCAGGACGGGCGCTACGTGGTGGCGATCTGGCATCCCACCAAGCAACTGGGCCGCTACGGCTTCGTCATCGGTGACCGGGAGATCCCCGGCGGCGACCTGGCCTTTAGCCGCAAGCTACGTAGCTACTGGACACCCGTGCCGGCCCCTGCTACGCCCTAGCCCGGGTCGCCGGACTTGACGCAAAGAGCGCAGCGTGGAAGAAAGTGTCCTTCGCGCTGGTGTGGTTTGCCTCCGCCGTCAGTCCACGTAGCCGTTCGGATGGGCCAGGTGCCAGCGCCACGCCGTCTCGATGATCTGCTGCAGGTCAGGGAAGCGCGGCTGCCATCCCAGATCGCGACGGATGGCCTCGCTGCTGGCCACCAGCACCGCCGGATCCCCGGGCCGTCGCGGCCCAATCACCGCCGGGATAGGATGCCCCGTTACGGCGCGCGCCGTCTCCACGACCTCCTGCACGGTGAAGCCCTGTCCGTTTCCCAAGTTGTAGGTCCGGCTGCCACGGTCCAGTGCGCGCAGAGCCCGGATGTGCGCGTCGGCCAGGTCCAGCACGTGGACGTAGTCGCGCACACAGGTGCCATCCCGGGTGGGATAGTCGGTGCCGTTGATGGTGACGCGGTCCCGCCTGCCCTGGGCCACCTGCAGGACGATGGGGATGATGTGGTACTCGGGGTCATGGTCCTCCCCGTGCTCCTCCGACGCGCCACAGGCGTTGAAATAGCGCAGCGCCGCATAGCGAAAGCCCTCAAGGCGATCCAGCCAGTACAGGATGCGCTCGAGGATGAACTTGGACTCCCCATAGGGGCTGCCGGGAACGATGCGCTCCTGCTCGTCGATGGGCATGCGTTCGGGCTGGTCAAACAGGTTCGCCGTAGACGACAGGATGAAGCGCCGGACGCCATGCTCCAGAGCGCTCTGCAACAGGTTCAACCCGTTGGTGATGTTGTCGCCGAGGTAGAGAAACGGCTTCTGCATAGACTCCCCTACCAGTGTGTGCGACGCGAAGTGCATGATGGCGTCGGGCCGATACTCGGCCATCACCGCGTCTATCGCGGCCCGGTCGGCCAGGTCCCCCTGCACAAACGCCGCTGCCGGATCCACCGCGGCCCGGTGGCCCTGGTAGAGATTGTCCAAGACAACCACCTCCTCGCCAGCCTTGACCAATTGCTCGACGGCGACACTTCCGATGTAGCCCGCGCCACCAGTGACCAGAACCCTCATGAAACAAGCCTCCTTTGCCTGCGTTGCTCTGCCGTGATGTCTGCCCGCAGTCTACCCCCGGCCCATGGGCTAGTCAAATCCGGAATCCCGCGCTCCAGCTCCGGCACTGGTATCAGGCACAAGAGAGTGCCCACGGTAGACCACAGCGGGCCGCGGACCATTTCTCTTGACGCAGAAGGATGGGTACCCTATAATGATGTTAACATCACGTTAGTGCCTGCGGCGAACCGTGCTAGCAAGAACTGGCCATTTGCGATGATCGCTGCCCCCGTGACCGGCACCCGTGCGCCAGCCAGCCTTCGCAGGCGCTGGCTATTGGTGGCGCTTGGCTACGGCCTGCTTGTGGTGGCCGGCGCAGTCCTAGTGGCCACAAGGTCGGGTGCCGGAGATGCCCTGCGCTGGGCCATGTTGGTGGGAGTCGCCTCGACAGCCCAGCTCTGGCTGCTGTGGCGAGGCTTGCCGGCGAACCATCGTCATGGGGAGAGCAATCTCTTTCCATCCCTCGGCGCAGCCAACATCATGACCATCGGCCGTGGCATGGGCCTGGCTGTGCTGGCGGGCTTCATCATGGGGCCGGCCCCAACAACCTCGTGGATACCGGCGCTGATCTACACCCTGGCCAGCGCCCTGGATTTCTTCGATGGCCTCGTGGCCCGCGTCACCGACCGGACTACCGCCCTGGGCGAGATGCTCGACATCGAGTTCGACTCTCTGGGGCTCCTGATCGTCGTCTGCCTCGGCATCTGGTACCAAAAGCTGCCGCCCTGGTACCTGGTGCTGGGCCTCTCCCGCTATCTCTTCCTGGCCGGCCTGGCCTGGCGCCGCCGCCGCGGCCTGCCCTTGCACACGCTGACCCCCAGCCTCTACCGGCGCCTGATCGCCGGCACCCAGGTTTCGTTTATGACTGTGATGCTCTGGCCCATTGTGTCCGCCGAGGCCACCCGCTTTGCTTCTATCTGGTTCGGTATCCCCCTGGCCCTCAGCTTCGGTCGTGATTGGCTGCTGGTCAGCGGGGTCCTCGATCCGGCTCGCCCCGGCTACCAGCCGGCCATGGACCAGATCCACCGCCTGGCCCTCTATGGCCTGGCCCCTGCCTGCCGTGTGGTGGCCGTGGTGCTGGCTGCCAGCCTGATCCTGCCCATTCTGGGTAATGCCGAGGCTCGCACCGCCGCCATGGCCATAGCGGGCTGGCCATGGACCGCCACGCTCGCTGCTGGACTGGTCCTGGTCTCTATTCCCCTGTTGGCCACCGGAATCCTGGGCCGGCTGGCTGCGCTGGCCTTGATGGTGCCCACCGCAGCCAACATTGCCAACCAGGGCCTCGATTGGCGCAATGGGCTGGTTCTGGCCGCCTCGATCATTATCCTGCACATCGGCACCGGCGCCTGGTCCCTGTGGAGCCCTGACCAGCGCCTCGTCGCCCGGCGGGCCGGGCTGCAGGAGGATGGCTAATCCATGAGCGCCTTGCTCAAGCGGGCGTCCCGGGCTCTGCCGTGGATCGCCGCCCTGGCCTTGCTGGCCCTGGTGTTGGGAGCTGTGCCGCTGCGCGATGCGGCCGTCTTCCTCAGCCGCCTGGATATGGCTGATATCTTGGTGCTACTGGCCGCCAACGGCCTGGTCCTCCTGGTACTGTCTGGCCGTTGGTGGATACTCCTTCGGGGCAGAGGCCACACTATCCCCTATCTCACCCTCGCCGGCTACCGCCTGGCTGCCTTTGGGGTCACTTACCTCACGCCGGGCCCCCAGTTCGGCGGCGAGCCGGTGCAGGTGTACCTGCCCGAAAAGCTGAACGGAGTGCCCCGTCACAGCGCCATTACAGCCGTAGCCCTGGACAAATCCCTGGAGCTGCTGGTCAACTTCGGCGTCCTGCTCGGTGCGGTGGCCCTGGCCATCGACGCTGGTATGATCACGGGCCAGCTTCGCCAGGAGGCCGTCGCCCTGTCTGTGACCCTGTTGGCTTTGCCTGTCGCCTTCCTGGCCGCGCTCTGGTTCGGCCGCAGCCCCCTATCCGCCCTGCTCTCCCCTGTGCGCCGGCCTCCCTTACCTACCCGCTGGCACCAGTCCGCAGCGAACCTACAGCGCAGCCTGCACGACGGCGAGACCCAGGGCGGAGCCCTGCTCCGGAAGCATCCCCGCACCGTGGTGGCGGCCCTCGGTATATCGCTGCTAGCCTGGGCCGGCATGCTGGCGGAGTACTGGCTGGCCCTGCACCTCCTGGGCCTGGAGCTGGCTCCCGTGCAGACCCTGGCCCTCATGATGGCCGGCCGCCTGGCCTATCTGGCGGCACTGCCCGCGGGCCTGGGCGCGCTGGAGGCCAGCCAGGTCCTGATGCTCGGCGCCATGGGCGTCGACCCGGCCGCTGGCATCAGCATCAGTCTCTTGATCCGGGCCCGTGACCTCCTGGTCGCCCTCGTGGGCCTGTGGTGGGGTGCCCGGCTGGTCCGGCGAGCCCACCGCCATCCTGAAAGTGCTTCCCTCCCTGACCGCCTGCCGGCGGTCTCGACACATTCCCATCTTATCACAAGAAGGAGACCTCTCATGACGACGAAGAACCGGTGGCTCATTGGTCTGGCGTTGATCGCCGTCTTGGTGCTCATGGCCGGCTGCCAGCCTCCCGTGGTTCCGGTGCCGCCCGCAGGGCAGCCTGCCGCGATCACGCAGGAGCCAGTGGAGGAGCCCGTGACCGTCACCCTGGCCTACAACCGCTTTCTGAACACCTCGTTCACGGATGCGCCGGCGCCCATCGCCGTGATCCGGGCCGAGGTCGAGAAGCAATACCCGAACATCGAGGTCCAGCTCAACCTGATGCCTGACACCATCAACGGCATGCGCGAGGCCCTGGCGGTATGGATCACGGCCGAGGACCCCACCGTGGACATCTACGGCATGGACATGCCGTGGGTACTGGAGTTCGGCCAGGCGGGCTGGGCCCAGCCGCTGAACGACCTGGTGCCCTCGCTGGACGAGGACTTCATCCCCGCCGGGGTAGACGTCTTCTCCTACCAGGGACAGCACCTGGGCGTGCCCTTCTGGAGCAGCATCAGCGGCACCTTCTACCGCAAGGACCTGCTGGAGGCTGCCGGCTTCGAGCCCCCCGCCACCTATGATGACATGCGGGCCATCGCCGAGGCCATCATGGCTGAGAACCCCGACATGAGTGGCTTCGTGTGGCCCGGCACCAAGGACGAGGCCCTGGTGATGCACTGGTCCGAGTTCCTGCTGGGCTTCGGCGGGCAGTATTTCGACGAGGCCGGGAACTGCGCCATGAACTCGCCCGAGGGGGTGGCCGCGCTGACATACGTTGTGGACCTCATCGACAGCGGCGTGTCCCCGCGCGAGGTCACGGCCTGGGCGGGCGAGGAGGCCCGCAGCCGCTTCGTCGAGGGCAACGCCGTGTTCCTGCGCAGCAACCACGATATCGCTACCTGGCTGGACGACCCGGCGCGCTCCGCCGTCGCCGGCAAGTGGGCCGTGATGCCCAACCCGGCCCAGCCTGACGGGCAGCCCATGGGCGCCACCGGCGGCTTCGCCTTCGCCATGAACCCCTACACCGACAGCCCGGACGCCGCGGCCAAGGTGCTGCAGGTCATCGCCAGCGAGCCGGTGCAGAAGGGCTTCGCCATGGCCTGGGGCCCGGTTCAGTATTACAATGGCCTGTACGAGGACCCCGAGGTGCTGGCCGCCAACCCCAATGCCGACACCATCCAGCCCCTGCTGGAGACCGCCACCGCCCGCCCCCCCAGCACCCGCTATGCCGAGCTGTCCGACATCGTGCAGGAGGAGATCCACTCCGCCATCACCGGCATCAAGCCGGTGGCGGAAGCGCTGGATAGCATGTGCCAGCGCATCGACGCGCTGCAGCAATAACCGGACCCTATGGGTCACCGTTGGTGTGGCGGCAGCCATCAGGCCAACGGTGACCCTCCTCATCCTCATCCTCATCCCCTGGAGACCAGGCCATGCGACAGCGCGAGCCTGTGATCGCCGTGCTCTTTCTCATCCCGGCTTTCCTGGCGCTGACCGTCTTCCTGTACTACCCCATCGTCCAGACCGGTCTGTACAGCCTGTTCGAGCTGAACTACACCACCAACCTGGCTCGAGGGACCTTAGTCGGCCTGGGCAACTACGCCAGCGTGCTCAGCAGCCGGCAGTTCTGGGGCTCCATGGGGTTCACCCTCTATTTCACCTTGATGGCGGTCTCCCTGGAGTTCGTGATCGGCCTGGCCATGGCGCTGGCCACCTTCTGGGTGGTGCCTGCGCTGCGCGGCATCCTGCGGGCCATCATCGTGGTGCCCTGGGCCATCCCCGCCATCATCCAGGCCTCGATCTGGAAGTGGCTCTACAACAGCGACGTCGGCCTGATCGGCGATGTCCTGGTGCGGCTGGGGTTGGTCGACCAGCCACCCCTCTTCCTGGCTGACCCGCAGCTGGCCGGCCTGAGCGTAATCGTGGCTTACGTGTGGAAGGGCGCGTCCATCGCGGCCATCTTCCTCATGGGTGGCCTGGCCATGGTGCCTCCGCACCTGATCGACGCCGCCCAGGTCGACGGCGCGGGCCCCTGGCTGCGGCTGCGGCGCATCACCCTGCCACTGATTCTGCCCACCATCCTGGTGACCTTGCTCTTTCGCACCATCGACGCGCTGCGGGTGTTCGACATCGTCTACGGCCTGACCAACGGCGGGCCTGGCAACACCACCGAGACCATCAGCTCCTTCGCCTACAAGTTCTATTTCAAGTTCTCCCAGTTCGGCACCGGCTCGGCCTACGCCATCGTCATCTTCCTGGCCGTCATGACCCTCAGCTACCTGTACATCCGCCGCATCCAGCCCCACCTGCGCTTTCGCACCTGAGCCCAGACTATGCGCCGCCGGCTCTATCCCTACCGCAAGTCCATCCATACGGCCGCCTCCGTGGCTGTGACCGTCCTGGTGGCCCTGTTCTGCCTGACACCCCTGTACTGGATCCTGCTGACGTCGCTCAAGGAGCCCGGCACGGAATTTCGCCTGCCCGTGCGCTACCTGCCGGTGGACATCTCCCTGGAGAGCTACCAGGTGGTGTTGGGGCCGGACTTCCGCATGCAGGATGCCATCCGCAACAGCCTGATCGTGTCCTCGGCGGTGACCATCGGCGCCCTGCTCCTGGCCGCTCTGGCCGCCTATGCCATCGCCCGCCTGCGCTTTCGCTACAAGATCCAATCGCTGTTGCTGATCCAGGCCGGTGGCATGGTGCCGGCCATCGTAGTGATCGCGCCAACCTTCGTGTTGGTCCGGTCTCTGGGCCTGCTATCCACCCTGCCCGGCCTGATCCTGCCCAACATCGCCTACAGCATCCCCCTGAGCACCTGGCTCATGGCCAGCTACTTCGCCAACCTGCCCTTCGAGCTGGAGGACGCGGCCAAGGTGGATGGCTACCCACCGCTGCAGGTCTTCTGGCGGGTGATGCTGCCCCTGGCCGCGCCCGGGCTCTTCTCGGCGGGCGTGCTGGTGTTCCTGGGGTCCTGGGGCGAGTTCATGCTGGCGCTGACGGTGAGCCTGGGGCTGCCCCAGGCCCAGACCGTGCCCGTGGCCGTAATGAGCTTCAGCCAGGCCTTCCAGCTGCAGTGGGCCTGGGTGTCGGCCGGCATTGTGCTCTCGCTGATCCCGGTGATCGCCCTGGTGCTGGTCTTCCAGCGCTGGGTGATCCAGGGGCTGACTGCGGGCGCGGTCAAATACTGATGGGGGGAGGCCTTCGATGACCCAGGTACGCGTGGCGGGCATCACGAAGCGCTTTGGCGATGTGACCGCCGTGGACGACGTGAGCTGGGACTTTGCCGACGGCCGGCTCACGGTGATGGTGGGGCCCTCAGGTTGCGGCAAGACGACCCTGCTGCGCATCATCGCCGGCCTGGAGGAGGCCACGGCCGGGGAGGTCCTGATCGCCGGGCAGCCGGTGAACCACATCCCGCCCTGGGAGCGCAACACGGCCATGGTCTTCCAGAGCTACGCGCTGTATCCCCACATGACCGTGTTCGACAACATGGCCTTCCCCCTGCGGGCGCGCAAGATGAGCAAGGAGGACATCCGGCGCCAGGTGGAGCGCACGGCGCAGGCGCTGGACATCGCCGGCCTGCTACACCGCAAGCCCCGGGAGCTCTCGGGTGGCCAGATGCAGCGCGTCGCGGTGGGCCGGGCCATCGTGCGCCAGCCGGACGTCTTCCTGATGGACGAGCCGCTGTCCAACCTGGACGCCAAGCTGCGGGTCGACATGCGGGGCGAGCTCAGGCGCCTGCAGGCGGAGCTGGGGGTCACCACCATCTACGTCACCCACGACCAGGCCGAGGCCATGACCATGGCGGACACCCTGCTGGTAATGCGCGACGGCCGCATCCAACAGTCGGGTGATCCGGAGTCCATCTACTGGCGGCCGCGCAACGTCTTCGTGGCCGGCTTCATCGGCAGCCCCCCCATGAACTTCATCCCCTGCCGCTACGATCCGGCGGGCCACACCCTGGTGGCAGCTGGCACCCCCTTTCCCCTGCCGGTCCGGCTGGCCGATGCGCTCTCGCGACAGCCTCACGACAGGCTCCTGCTCGGCCTCCGGCCCGAGGACCTGACGGTTAGCCTGAAGCCTCAAGCCGGAGCCATTCCTGCGCGCACGTACGTGGCGGAGCCCCTGGGGCGGGAGACCCTGCTGCTGCTGGATGGCGACTTCCTGCCACCCGGCCAGCACCTGCGCGCGATCGCCGCGGCAGGCGTCCGGCCGGCCATGGGCGAGACAGTCTGGCTGACCTATGCTGCCGAGCGCATGCACCTGTTCGATGAAAATAGCGGGGAAGCCATCTCCTGAGCGGCACTGCGCGGCCGGACCAGCTACTTGTGCGACTTCGCGCAATATGATGTAGATCATACTGCCCTGGCTCGTTTACCCTTATAATTGTACTATATTTCACAGTTGGTCGCCTGCACCAGACGGTAGAGCAGTTGGCGGGGTCGTCTCGGTATTCGGTGGGCAAGCCGCCAGCACATCTACCGTGCTGATCCATGCTGGCGATAGCTGTGCCTTTGTTCAGCTGTCCCCCATCCCCTGGCTATCGCAAATAGCCCAAGTACCGAGGAGGTACCCCCATGACCCGGAGAAAGTTCCTCATAGGCCTAGTCGCCTGCTCTGCCCTCCTGCTGCTGGCTGCGCTGACCGTGTCAGCGCAGTACGACACGCCGATCGAGGAGTTGGGCGACTCGATTTTCGACGATCCAAATCTATCCATTAACCGCAATCAGTCCTGTGCCACCTGCCATGCCTCCGAGGCAGGTACCACCGGTGCTGACCCTGACATCAATGCGCATGGCGCCGTATATGAGGGCTCGATTCCCGGCCGCTTCGGCGATCGCAAGCCGCCCAGCTCCGCATACGCCGCTCAGAGTCCCATCCTGTACGTGGATAAAAAGGGCACTTGGGTCGGCGGTAACTTCTGGGACGGCCGAGCCACGGGTGAGAGACTGGGCAACCCGGCCGCCGACCAGGCCCAGGGCCCCTTCTTGAATCCGGTAGAGCAGGCCTTGCCTGACAGCGCCTGCGTGGTCTATCGGGTTTGCACGGCGACCTATCCGGTAACGTTTGAGGACGTCTGGGGGCCCGATGCCTGTGATATTGCCTGGCCCGTCGATGTCGACACGGTGTGCGGAATGGAGGGTGGCACCGTTGGCCTTGCTCCCGAAGACCGCGCCAAGTCCGACATAGCCTACGACAACATCGCCTTCTCTATTGCAGCCTACGAGTCCTCGCGCAAGGTCAACCCCTTCACCTCCAAGTTCGACTACACAAAGACCGGCGCGGCCAAGCTCACCAAAGAGGAGCAGAGGGGCTACGCCCTCTTCCGCGGCAAGGGCATGTGCCACCGTTGCCACATCTCCAACGGCCAGCAGCCCCTCTTCACCGACTACACCTTCGACAATCTGGGTTTACCCAAGAACCCGGAAAACCCGGTGTACGACTACAACCCTGACTTTGTCGACCTCGGCCTGGGTGGCTTCCTGGCCACACGGGCGGATTACGCCGCCTATGCCGACGCCAACATGGGCAAGCACAAGGTGCCCACGCTGCGTAACGTAGACAAGGGCTCGGCGGACTTCGTCAAGGCCTACGGCCACAACGGCTACTTCAAATCCCTGGAGGGCATCGTCAACTTCTACAACACCCGGGACGTCAAGCCCGTCTGCCCCGGGGATTACACAGAGGCCCAGGCCATGGCAGCCAACTGCTGGCCGGCGCCGGAGGTCGCAGAGAACGTCAACACCGGCGAGCTGGGCAACCTCGGCCTGACGCCGGACGAGGAGGCCGCCATCGTGGCCTTTCTCAAGACCCTGTCGGACGGCTACATGCCCGAGAAGTAGGCGGCCGGCGCGCCGGCTGGACGCTTTGCCGCCTGCGGGCTTTCATGCCCGGTGCAGGCACGGGGGCAGGGTCAAACGGCCTTGCCCCGTGCTCTTCAGGGCGTGTTTGATGACAGATGGGGCGTGCGCGAGCAGAGTTCCCATTAACCAGGCTTTTCCCATTGAAACAATCAATGGGTTAATGGGAGAGAGGGACCGGACAGCCATGAA
>JAULUH010000121.1:0-4714 GCA_032111745.1 Anaerolineae bacterium
AATTGCGGACTCCATCCTGAAGTCCGGACTTGAAGCGCCTGAAGTACTAAAGGATATCGCTGACGGGCTTTATGCATTCGCGCAGCAGGACGGAAGCTTCATCCCGCATTCGCCAGATGACTCAATTATTTCTGGCAGACTTTCCACGATTAAGTTATAGATATCAGGAGTTTAACCTGAACCACATGAGGCCATCATGGAGAACCCGGCGGGTGAATCGAGTGATGGTACCCTCAGGCTCGATTTTGACCGCCGCCTGAAGCTCGAGTTCCATGGTTCGCGGATCACCTCCGATGCCGGGCTGCTGGCCTATCGCGAACTCGACGATGCCTTGGGCCTCAGCGCGATGGCCGGTGACGTGCTCGCCGATGCCCGCACCGGCAAGAACGGCCGCCATGCGCTGGTCGGCATGCTGCGGCAGTCGGTGTTCGGACGGCTGGCCGGATACGAGGATGTCAACGACGCCGAGCGGCTGCGCCATGATCCGGCGATGCGCTGGATTGTCGGCGGCAAGGCTGCCGTGGGTTGTTCGGCATCAGCCAGCCAGATGGGACGCTTCGAGACAAGGTTGCTGACGGTGGAGAAGAACCTTACTGCGCTCTCCGATCTGTCAGGCCAATGGATCGACAAGGTGCAGGCTCGCCGTTCAACAGGCAGCATCTTACTGGATATGGATTCGAGCGTAAGCCCGACCCATGGCGAGCAGGAGAACAGCGTCTGGAACGGTCACTTCGAATGCACGTGCTATCATCCGCTGTTCGTGTTCAACCAGTTCGGCGACCTCGAACGCTGCGCCCTGCGCCCGGGCAATGTTCACAGCGCAGACGACTGGAGGAGTGTGCTGCTGACCTGACCGGCATTTTCTGAACCAGGCGAAATGAGAGAAGATAGCCTGGAAAGGAGAAAGTCTATGCCGAAGAAGAGGTTGGGAGCTGAGCAGATCGTCACGAAGCTGCGACAGGTCGAGGTGCTGCAAAGTCAGGGCAAGAGCGTTGCAGCAGCCTGTAAGGAAGCTGGTCTGACCGAGCAGAGCTACTACCGGTACCGAAAGGAATACGGTGGTCTGAACGTCGAGCAGGCCCGGAAGCTGAAGCAGCTGCAGCTTGAGAACGGTCGGCTCAAGAAGCTGGTGGCCGACCTGTCGCTTGAGAAACAGGTCCTGAAGGACATTGCGGAGGGAAACTTGTAAGCCCTGAGCGGCGCCGGCAGGCTGTTGATGCAGTTCGAGAGACGTACGACCTCAGCGAACGCACAGCCTGCCGGATTGTCGGGCAACCACGTGGGACGCAGAGATACGTTCCAACGCTGAAGCCCGATGAGGATGAACTGACCCGGAACATTGTCCTGATTGCATCGAACTACGGCCGCTACGGCTACCGCCGAGTGACGGCCATGCTCAACGACAGTGGCATGGTAGTGGGCAAGGACCGGGTTCAGCGCATCTGGCGCCGTGAGGGGCTGAGAGTACCGCAAAAGCAGCCGAAACGGTCGCGACTTTGGCTCAATGACGGGTCCTGCATCCGGCTCCGGCCAGAACATCCAAACCACGTCTGGAGCTTCGACTTTGTTGAGGCCGCGACCCATGATGGCCGCCGTATCCGGCTGATGACCCTGATCGATGAGTTCACCCGCAAGTGCCTGGCGATTCAGGTGGCTCGAAGGATCAACGCCATCGGCGTCATTGAGACGCTGGCCGACGCCATGCTCTTCGAAGGGGTCCCGGTCTTCATCCGATCGGACAACGTCCTAAGAGCGGAGTCGGTGTTGGAAAGCAGTCACGACATCTCAGACTGCAAGATTGCGCCTGCAGCATCGTGTTGGTCAACACAAATACGCGACAAACCAAAAGCCAGGCGGCTTCCACGAGTAATGGAAAAGGTCTCGTCCATAGCAAACACAGGGTCCAGGAATGTTCTGGCCCTCACCGTCCTCAACACGAGCTTCTGATCCAGGTGGAAGACCCAATCATTATCTACAGGGTCACCCGACGGGTGCCCTCACGGCCCTACGGAGAGGGGTTCTTCCACCTGGTACCCGCCCCTCAAAGAAGGGCCGGTAGTCTGAACCGCTCTTGACGATCGCATGAACGACGCGAGCCATCTTGGCGGTTATTGCGGTCAGTGCCTTTCGCCGCAGATCAGGACTGTCGCGGTCTCTGGCAATGTAGCGCTCGAACTTGTCGCGGAACCCATTATCGCGCTGACGAATGGCGACCTGTCCGGCAATCCACAAGCAGCGCCGCAAGCGTGCGTTTCCAAACTTCGAAAGCCGGGTCTGTCCGCGATACTGACCAGACTGCTGGGTCGAGAGGTTGAGACCACAGAACTTCAGGAACTGCCGGTGATGGCGGAAGCGGCGCAGGTCACCAGCCTCTGCGATGATGGTCAGGGCAATGATCGGGCCAATGCCTGGTATTTGCCGGAGCGCCTGATAATCGGCGCTGCCATGAAGGAGCGTATCAGCAAGCTCTTCGATCTCGTCACGCTGACGGATCAGCCCGCGAGCCTCGGTGATCACCATTCTGAACATCCTGACAGCTGGCGACTCGAGGGGAAGTGGCAATCCGATGGAGGTTCGGGCTGTCTCGTAAATATCTGATAGCAGGCGCTCTTTGCTGACTTTGCGGCCAACCACCTGCCAGGCGTCAGAGATAAACTGCTCCCTGGAGAGAGCCACGATGGACCCCGGGGTCGGGAAGGCTTCGAGGAATGCAAAGAACCAGTCGCTCCGCGTGTTGCCGCGGAACCTTTCCACCTCTGGAAAGTACAGGGGCAGATAGTGGGTGAGTATCCGGTGCTGGATCTCGGTTTTGGCCTTGGCGATGGCTTCGTGTGTCTTGGACAGTTCCTGCACATCATTGATGCCGGCCGTCATTGGATCATGATAAGTCTGTGTCGCCCCAATCCGCAGCATATGAAGGATCACCTGGGCGTCCCGCGGGTCGTTCTTGTCCCAGCCATTATGAAGCGCTTCCCGAGTGCGCGCGAGAGCCATCGAAGATACGAGCCGGGTCTCAAACCCTGCCTCCATGAACCGCCAGGCGATTGGCCGGTGATAATTACCGGTTGCCTCAAAGGCGCAAACAACCGGTCCGCCAAAGGCCTTCAGTGTCTCGATCAGCCTATCGTGCTCTACCCGGTTGTTGAGAACTGACAGGCGCCTCCGGCGCTGCTGGCCGGGCATCTCGATGAGCACCTCGTTGCGTAGCTTGGCAATATCCAAAGCTACCAGCACAGCCCCAGGAGGTATAGGATCGCGATTGGTCATAGTCGGTCTCTCCAGAAGAGGTTTGAACATCTTCATTCTAGAGACATCAGGCCGCTCATGGCTGCCTCGTGCAGTGCGCGCTTGCCCCTTAGGGGCTACGCGCACTGCCGGCTCGGCAGCCTTCCAGCCACCCACTCCGAAGGTGCTATGGCCCGGAAATGGTCGCCAAGGTCCTGCGCCAGTGGCTGGCAGGGCTCGGCGCGAAGAGCTTGTACATCGAGCCAGGATCACCCTGGGAGAATGGCTACTGCGAGTCCTTCAACGGCAAGCTCAGGGATGAATGCCTAAATGGCGAGATCTTCTACAGTCTTCGGGAAGCCAAGGTGGTCATCGAACAATGGCGAACCCATTACAACACACGAAGGCCCCACTCCGCCCTCGGATACCGCCCGCCAGCGCCCGTCACCATCGCACCGCTGCCCGCACTCGACGGAACCGCAAACATGCAATAATCTCACATTTGTCCTGGTACAAAATGTCGGTCAGGCCAGTGGCAGTGATGGGTAAGGCGGTCGAGGAGTGCCGTGGTCATCTTGGCATCGCCAAACACGCCTGCCCATTCACTGAAGCTGAGGTTGGTGGTGATGACGACGCTTGTCTGCTCGTAGAGTCTCGAGAGCAGGTGGAACAGGAGCGCTCCACCTGAGGGGCTGAATGGCAGGTATCCGAGCTCGTCGAGAATGACGAGGTCAAGCTTCGAGAGCCTGTCGGCCATTTGGCCTGCCTTGTTCAGTGCCTTTTCCTGCTCGAGCGCATTGACCAGGTCAACGGTGGCGAAGAACCTGACCTTCTTGCGGTGATGCTCGACGGCCTGGACGCCGAGGGCGGTGGCGATGTGGGTCTTGCCGGTGCCCGGCCCGCCGATGAGCACCACGTTGTGGGCACCCGCCATGAACTCGCCGGCATGCAGCTGGCGAACCAAGGCTTCGGCGACCTCGCTGGAGGCGAAGTCGAAGCCTGTCAGATCCTTGTAGGCCGGGAACCGGGCGGCCTTGATCTGGTAGGCGATCGAGCGGACCTCGCGTTCGGCAAGCTCGGCCTTGAGCAGCTGCGACAGGATGGGAACAGCCGTATCGAAGGCGGGTGCGCCCTGTTCGGTGAGATCACTCACGGCCTGGGCCATGCCATACATCTTGAGCGAACGCAGCATGACCACGACGGCGGCGCTGGCGGGATCATGACGCACGGCCGGCCTCCTTTCTGCGCAGCCCGTCGTAACGGGCTGCATTGGCCTTCGGCTCGACGCGCAGGCTCAGGGCCTGTGGCGCATCGATCGGCGCCACCGTGCCCGGCTTACCGTCGATCAGCCGGTGCAGGAGGTTCAGGACGTGGGTCTTGGTGGCAATGCCGGCATCGAGAGCCATCTCAACTGCGCAGAGTACCGCCTGCTCATCGTGCTGCAGGACGAGGGCGAGGATCTCCACCATCTCCCGGTCACCGCCGGGCC
>JAULUH010000122.1:0-2754 GCA_032111745.1 Anaerolineae bacterium
TCCGGGTCGACGACGGCCGCCTTCAGGCTGGAGGTGCCCAGGTCGAGGCCCAGGAGCAGGGGTCTAGCCCTTGACCGAGCCGGCCAGCAGGCCGCGCACGAAGTAGCGCTGCAGCGAGAAGAAGACCAGCATCGGCAACAGCATGGAGACGAAGGCGCCGGCCGTCAGCAGGTGCCAGTCGTTGCCGCGCGAGCCCACCAGGTTGGCCAGGCGCATGGTGACGACCTCGGTCTCCCGGTTGCCGCCGAGGATGATCAGGGCCACCAGATAGTCGTTCCAGACCCACAGGAACTGGAAGATGGCGAAGGAGGCCAGGGCCGGCACCGACAGGGGCAGGATCAGCCGGGTGAAGATGGTGAAGTGGGAGGCGCCGTCGATGAAGGCCGACTCCAGCGTTTCCCGCGGCAACAGGCTGATGTAGTTGTAGAGCAGGTAGGTGGCCAGGGGCAGGCCAAAGCCGGTGTGAGCCAGCCACATCCCCAGGAAGGTGCCGTTGAGGCCCAGCTTGGTGTAGTCCCGCAGGATGGGCACCAGGGCGATCTGCAGGGGCACCACCAGCAGCGCGATCACCATGATGAAGAACACCTTGCGGGCCGGGAAGCGCATCCAGGCGAAGGCATAGGCCGCAAAGGCCGCGATCAGGATGGGGATAATCGTGGCCGGGATGGCAACGGCCAGGCTGTTGAACAGGGCGGCCGAGAAGTCGTCGCCCGCGATGACCTCGGTAGTGCCGTCAGGTCGCTCATAGACGAACTCCTTGCCCTGCAGGACCTGCCGGTAGTTGTCGAGGGTAAAGTCATGGTTCCCCATGGTCCACTGCTGTTCCTGAACTTCGATGCGGCCCAGGCGGCGGTTACCTACCCAGACAATCTTCCGGCCGCCGGGGGTCTCGACGCCCGCCCGCAGCTGCTCGAAAGTGGCCTCCACGTCCTCCACTTGCATCAACGCGCTGGCATCGAGCCCGCGCTCCCGGGGATCGATGGTGGCCACGGTGACCCACTCGCGATGGGGAAAGATGGTCCACCAGCCGGAGGTCTGGATGTCCAGACGCTCGCGGAAGGACGAGACCAACAGGCCGAAGGTCGGGATGGTCCAGAGCACTACAAGCAACAACAGGGTGCCGTTGACCAGGATGTCCGACCACAGCCGCTTGCGTTTTGCACTTGCTGTCTTGGTGGCCATCAGAATCCCTCCCTTTCACCGAACTGCCGGAGGTTGTAGATCATCACCGGGATCACGGCGATCAGCAGCACGATGGCGATGGCTGCGCCGGTGCCGGAGTTGTTGGCGATGAAGGACTGGCGGTAGAACTGGGTGGCGATCACCTCGGTGCCGAACTGGCCGCCGGTCATCACCCACACCACGTCGAAGATCTTGAGGGTGAAGATGATCACGGTGGTGGTGACGGTGATGATGGTGCCGCGGATTTGGGGCACCTGGATCTTGAAGAACGACTGGATCTCGCTGGCGCCGTCGACGCGGGCGGCCTCCAGGGTTTCCTCGGAGATGCCCTTGAGCGCCGCCGAGAAGAGCACCATGGCGTAGCCCGCCTGCAGCCAGACCACGATGATGACCAGGAAGATGTTGTTCCAGGGCGCAATGGCCGTATAGGCCGGCCAATAATGGGGGTCACCGCCCAGGCCCACCCAGATGGCGTTCAGCAGGCCGATCTGCGGCACCTCGATGGGCCGCTGCTCGTAGACGAAGCGCCAGATCACGCTGGCGCCCACGAAGGAGATGGCCATCGGCAGGAAGATGAGGGACTTGGAGAACTTCTCGAAGCGGCTGCGGTCGGCCAGCACGGCGATCAGCAGGCCGAACATGACGATCAGCGGGGTGGCGATCAGCAGCCAGAACATGATGTTGTTGCGGAACGCTTCCAACATCAGCCGGTCGGTGAATACCTTGACGTAGTTCTCCAGGCCCACAAAGTCCGGCGGACCGTCGCGGCCGAACAGGCTGAGATAGAACGTGCGCAGGGTCGGGATGGCCAGGTACCACAGCAGGATGCCGATGGCCGGGCCGACGAAGACGAAGGGTAGCAGCAGATGGCGCCAGCGGTCGGGGAGCTGTTCCACCACGTAGTTGAAAACCCAGTAGAGCATGGCGACACCGCCGACTCCCCACACGATAGCCACGAGCGCAATCAGCCACTTCGGCGCGTTGCTGTCGCGCAGAAAGATGAATCCCGCGTAGAGCACCACGAAGGCTATGATGGGAATGGCGACGATCAAGATGATGCGCAGGATCAGCGCCACCAGGCTGCTGCCAGCGCCCATCGGTTGATCTTCGCGCGACGGTAAGGCTTCCATGGTCGGAGTCCTTTCGATAGAAGAGAAGGGGGTGCGGTGCCTATCCTGCCGATTTGGTGCTGGCAACAGGGCTGCCGGCGCGCCGGCAGCCCTGTTGGAGTGTGGTAGCTACCGCGGCCAGGAGGCGTCGATCTCAGGCAGGACCTCGTCGAGCGTTGCTGAGCCCGACACCCAGTCGGTCATGCCCTTCCAGAACGAGCCGGCACCCACCTCGCCCGGCATCAGGTCGGAGCCGTCGAAGCGGAAGGCTGTGGCCTGGGACACCAGCTCGGCGATGCCGCGCTCCAGGTCCACGCCGTACATCTCGGGCGTGGCAGTCTGGTGGGCGGCCAGGGCGCCACCGGTCTCCAGCCAGCCGGAGGCCGACTGCGGTGTCGTGAGGTACTCCATCAGGGCGATGACCTCGGGCCGGTCGTTGAACATCACGGCGATGTCGCCGGCG
>JAULUH010000123.1:0-10684 GCA_032111745.1 Anaerolineae bacterium
CGCTATGGCCACCTACGGCCATGACCCCTGTACTCGCTTTCGCCCCAAGCCCTCTCCGGGCGAGGAGTTCACCGAGAACGAGCAGCTGCTGATGGCCCGCATGCACAAGGCCATCACTGTGATCCAGGTGAAGCTCGAGGGCCAGATCATCCAGCGCCGGCCCGAGTTCGACATGGCCGACCGGCTGTTGTTGGACAAGCTCGACCTGGCCCGCGGCGTCCTGCGCCTGGACGGGACCGACTATCCCCTGAACGACACCGAGTTTCCTACGGTCGATCTCCTGGATCCCTATGCCCTCACCGAGGACGAGCGCAATGTCGTGGAGAGGCTCAGGCTCTCCTTTCTCACCAATGATCGCCTGCAAGACCACGTCAGCTTCCTGTATCGCAAGGGCAGCATGTACCTGGCCTATAACGGCAACCTGCTCTACCACGGCTGTATTCCCATGGAGGAGGACGGCTCGTTCAGCGCCGTCTGCCTGGAGGGAGAACGGTTATCGGGCCGAGCACTCTTCGATCGCGTCGACCGCCTGGTCCGCCAGGCCTATTTCGCCGAGGACCTGGCGCAGCGCCTGTATGGCCAGGACGCCACCTGGTACCTCTGGACCGGCCCTCGCTCTCCCCTTTTCGGCAAGCAGAAGATGGCCACTTTTGAGCGCTACTTCCTCGACGACAAGACCACCCACGAGGAGAAGCGCAATCCCTATTATAGGTACCGCGATCGCGAGGAAACCGCCCGGCGCATCCTGGAAGAGTTCGGCCTCAACCCCGACACGGCCCATATCATCAACGGCCATGTGCCCGTGAAGGTCCGCCGAGGCGAGAGCCCGGTGAAGGCCGGGGGCAAGATGCTGGTTATCGACGGCGGTTTTTCCCGCGCCTACCAGGCCGAGACCGGCATTGCCGGCTACACCCTCATCTTCAACTCCTACGGCCTGCTGCTGGCCGCCCACGAGCCCTTCCTTTCCGCCGAGTATGCTATCGAGAGCGAGACCGACATCCTTACCCGCACGCAGATCCTGGAGACCAACTTCCGGCGCATCCGCGTGCGCGATACCGACCTCGGCTACGCCATCCAGGGCCAGATCGATGACCTGTGCCACCTGCTCGATGCCTATCGCGCCGGTTTGATCAAGGAACGCTGATCTCGCCATGCCTCCGCGCTCTGCTGCCGCCGAGGCGACGACGGTCGCTTCAGCTCCCCTTGACCCCTGGGAGGCTCGCTGGGCGCCCTACGACGAGGCCACCTACGCGGCTGTGCTGGCTCTCCTGCAGCCTGCCGACGTCGTGCTCGATATCGGCGCGGGCGACCTGCGGCTGGCCATCCGCATGGCGGCCATCGCGCGCGAGGTCTATGCCTGGGAGCTACAGCCGGAGCTCCTCGCCCGCGCCCCCCGTCCCTTGGCGCCCAATCTGCACATTGCTGCCGTCGATGCCCGCCTGGTCCCAGTGCCGGCTGGCATTACCGTGGCTGTCCTCCTCATGCGCCACTGCACCCACTACGCCATCTACGTCGCCAGGCTGCGTGCCGCCAGATGCCCTCGCCTGATTACCAACGCCCGCTGGGGCATGGGCGTCGAACAGGTCGACCTGGGCCCGGGCGTGCCCTATGACTCCGTGCCGGTTGGCTGGTACGCCTGCCGTCGCTGTGGCGCCGTAGGCTTCGCCGGCAGCGATGCCACCCAGTTGACCGCCGACCTGGTCGATCAGGTCGCCGACGTCGAGGGCTGCCCGGCCTGCCAAATCGCATCCGCCGCAATGAACGTAGGGGCATGAACGGCGGGGCGTGGTGGGCAAGGCTGCCGCAGCCTTGCCCAACCACCCCGCCGTTCATGCCCTTTCTGGCAAAACATCCCCAGGAGTAACCCTTATGCGCCTCGCAAACAAACGCATCGCCTTCCTCCTCGGCCCCGGCTTCGAGGACCTGGAGTTCTGGGCCGTCTACATGCGCCTGGTCGAGGAAGGCGCCCAGGTCACCACCGTCGGCCTCAAGGCCGGCGAGGCCTACCCCAGCAAGAGCGGCGGGCTCTCCGCCACCGCCAGCGTCGCCGCCGCTGATGTCGCGGCCGGCCAGTTCGACGCCATCGTCATCCCCGGTGGTTGGTGCCCCGACAAGATCAGGCGCTACGCGGCCGTCACCTCCCTGGTCGGCGATATCTACCACCAGGGCAAGATCGTCGGCATGATCTGCCACGCCGGCCTCGTGGGCATCTCGGCCCACATCGTGGCCGGCCACCGGGCCACTGGCTCCCTGGGCATCAAGGACGACCTGGTCAACGCCGGCGCCACCTGGGTCGACGAGCCCGCCTTCCGCGACGGCAACATCGTCTGGGGCCGCATCGTCGAGGATATCCCGGACTTCAACCGCGCGCTGGTTTCTGCCCTGGCCGCCAGCTGAATATGCTTTCAGACGCGCTATGACCCAAAGGTGGAGAAGGATCGCCTGGCCGGCCTGCCCCACCTTGTGGCACTTGGTGGTGGGGACGACCCGGATGGTGTGCTGGTCGCCGGCGTAGAGCCGCTGGATGATGTAGCCCAGGCGGTGCTCCTGGGGGAAGTTGGCCTCCCGCACGTAGGCGTGCCAGGCCAGGACCTGGTCGGCCGTGACCTGCCGGGCCAGGCGGGTGCGGTGACGCTCCCGGATGCCCAGCCGGCCCAGGATGCGGAACGCCTCGGCGCCGGGGGCTCGGGCCGGCGCGGAGACGCGATGCGCTCCAGGGCGTCGGCGATGCGGCGCAAGAGGGTGATCAGCTCGGCGTGTGGAGCCAGGTCGCGATGGCCTTTTGCGCGTCGCTCAGGACCGAGATGTCCAGGGCGATCTTCCCGTCCATGGACTGCCCCTGGGTGTGGGGAGGCAGGATGTAGGGGTAGACCTCCTGGCTAAGGCCCGCCCGGGCCGCCAGGCGCAGGAGCATGTCCAGCACCCGGCGTCACCACATTCACAAGCTGGCCCTGTTCGGCTCGGTACTGAGCGACAGTTTCGGCCGGGACGGCGATGTCGATGTGCTCGTGGAGTTCGAGCCGGGCCGCACGCCAGGACTGGCCTTCTTTGCCATGCAGGAGGAGCTGTCGCAGATCCTGCAGCGACGGGTCGATCTGCCTACGCCCAACTTCCTGAGCCCCTACTTCCGTCAGGAGGTCATGGAGACGGCTGAGGTTTGCTATGAACGAACAGCACCTGGGTAGCACCTCAGGGCTTGCGTTCATAGAGCACCTCGCCCTGCTCCAGGATTTCACTGAGGAAGAAGCTTCCGCGTGCGAGCCTGGCTTCGATTTCCTCGGGAGTCTTCACCAGCACATCCATAGACACAAAACGCGGCCGGCACGCCCTCTTGACTTCGACGGCTCGTTGGATTGGCGACTCGCTTGTATCCATGATGACCAGTAGATCGACATCGCTGTCAGGTCGAGGGCTACCCCGAGACCGCGAGCCAAAAAGAACGATCTTCTCTGGATCAAAGCGATCGACGATCTTGCGCGTGATTTCTGCCAACAGAGTCTCAGTTACTTGAACTGGATAATTGTCCATAGGGCTGTGTCCCTTTCGACACCACTATAGCACGTTCTATGCGTCACCGCAATTGTCGATCAACCGCCGCCCCCGGCCGAGCAACGGCGGGCTCTCTCCCCTTACTCTACCAGCTCAGTCTGGATCTCCACGTACTTGCGCAGGACGAGGTTGATCAGCGCCGGATAGTCCTGATCGTGCTCCTCGAACCAGGCTCGCAGGTCAGGGTCCAGCCGGACATACTCCGCTCGCTTGGCAGGCGTGATGACTGCCCGCGCCCGTGTGAAGAAGTCGTCTCCGAGGGGCAGGATGTCGGAGTAGTCGATCTCCTCATCCGTCATCTTTTCGAGGCGATCCCAGTCAGTTTCCACTGTCAGGTGCCCCGGAGGGGCCAAGGCTTCGAGGTCCTCCTGGCGTTCACTTGCGGTACTCCGAACAGGCTTGAATGTCCTGGGAGGTCAAGCCGGGGTAGTTGCGCAGGATCTCCGGCTCTGTCCAGCCCTGGGCCAGCAGGTCGATGATGAACTCCACGGCCAGACGCGTCCCGCGGATGATGAGTTTCCCATCGAGCACCGCCGGGTCTGTCGCTATTTGCTCTTGCCGCTCAGTCACTCTGATCCTCGGATCGCCTGTCTCTATGGCAGGATTATACGTTCTTCAACTGGTGACGGCAAGGCCGTGCTTCCCGATGGGAGGGGTTTGGCCTGGGTCACATCCCGATGGTCCGCCTGCGCCTTGACATGCACACGATAATATGCATAGTGCCAGGTGTGCGATACACCTGGCACGAACCCAAGCGGCAAACCACACTGAGACAACGCGGTCTGGATTTCGCCGACGCCGAGCTGGTCTTCGCAGGCCCTACCTTCACATAAGCGGGATGCTGGTCGAAAGATCGGCATCCCGCTTTGTTGTTACTCAACTCATGCCGCCCTACGCCGCCGCCATCGCACCACCCGAGGAATACCGGGGCTACCTCTCCGCTCTGTGGGGCTTCCAGCAGGCCCGGTACGCCCTATGTGGCAGCTCTACACAGGCGAGACCTGGCTGGAGGTGGACGCGCGCAAGCGGGACCGGGACGGCGGCGCGCCCCGCAAGTATCGCCTGGGCACCAACGACATCGCCCTGGCCTGCAACATGCACGCCCAGCTTCTCTTCGGCGAGGTGAAGGACAACTCCGACCCCCTGGTCTCCTTCAAGGTGGAACCCGGCGAGTCGTGCATCCAGGCAGCCTCGTCGCCGGGCGGCGGTGCAACGCACTTGCATGCACACCGCGGTTGAGTTCACCAACAACACCGTAAGGCCTCAACCAAAGAGCGGTACGGCTCGTAAATCCTCTTGATGTTGCTCGAGCTCCCAAAGATCGTAGGCCGATTGATGCCCCAGCCAGCTCTCCGCACTGCCACCGAGCGTGATCGACAGGCGCAGCGCCATCTCCGGCGTCACTCGTCCCCTACCATTCACGATCTGGGACAGGGTCTTGCGACTGACGCCCATAGCCTCAGCCGCCTGGGTGATGCTGATACCCATGGGAGCGAGCCACAGCCCCTTAATGATCTCTCCCGGATGGGGAGGATTGACCATCTTCATCATTGCTTAGCCCTCAGTGATAGTCTTCGTCATCCACATCATCCACATCGCCAGCCGCAAAGCGGAACGTGATGCGCCAGTTGGCCTGTACGGTTACTGACCAGGCGCCTCTGCGATCGCCCCTGAGCTCATGCAGGCGCAATGTTGGGATGCGCATATCCTCGATCGTTCGTGCCTGCTGCAGCTGGGCCAGAATCAGGCGGATTCGGCTGGCATGCTGCGGCTGAATGCCTGCCTTGCTGCCGGTGAGCAAGAACTGCTCCAACCCCTTGTGCGCAAAGCTCTTGATCACGAGGTGATTGTAACCCAATGGTTCTCAGAATGCAACTCTACTCTCCGAAAGCTGCCCAGGCTGCGTGCGCACGACGCTTGTCCCACTCCCCCGTCGGTGCTACAATCCCCCTACCCGCTGCCAACGCCACGCGCCCCAAGGAGAGCCAACCATGATCACCCGCTGCCAGTGGGCTGCGGAGTCCAACCCCCTCTACATCGCCTACCACGACCTGGAGTGGGGCGTCCCCGTGCACGACGACCGCACCCTCTTCGAGTTCCTCATCCTCGAGGGCGCGCAGGCGGGCCTCAGCTGGTCCACCATCCTCAACAAGCGGGACAGCTACCGCCGCGCCTTCGACGGCTTCGATCCCGCCCTCATCGCGGCTTACGACGACGCCAGGGTCGCCGAGCTGCTATCCAACCCCGGCATCGTGCGCAACCGGGCCAAGGTCGCCGCGGCCATCGCCAACGCCCGGGCCTGCCTGGCCGTGCAGCAGGAGTTCGGCAGCCTCGACGCCTACCTGTGGCAGTTCGTCGGCGGTGTGCCCATCCAGAACGCCTGGCGCTCCCTCGCCGAAATCCCTGACGAGACCGCCGAATCCCGGGCCATGAGCAAGGACCTGCGCCGCCGCGGCTTCACCTTCGTCGGCCCTACCATCTGCTATGCTTTCATGCAGGCGGTGGGTATAATCCCCGATAAGGCTCCGGGTTCGTAGTGGCGGCTTTAGCCGCTCCGCCCCATGGCATCCTGAGCCAAGGATCTCGCCTCGCTACCTTATCCACAATCCACACCACCTCAAACGGAGCATTTATCCATGGTTGGACTCGTCCTCGTATCCCACAGCGCTGAACTGGCGGCCGCCACCAAGGCCCTGGCCGACCAGCAAACCCAGGGCAAGGCCGCCATCGCCGCCGTCGGCGGCACCGGTGACCCCGAGGTGCCCTACGGCACCGATGCCATGGCCATCCTGGAGGCTATCCAGTCCGTCTACCACGACGAGGGCGTTCTCGTGCTCATGGACCTGGGCAGCGCCATCATGAGCGCCGAGACCGCGCTCGAATTCATGGACCCTGACCAGGCCGCCCGGGTCAGGCTCAGCGCCGGTCCCTTCGTCGAGGGCGCCATGGCCGCCGCCGTCCAATCCTCCATCGGCATGGACCTGGACTCGGTCGCCGCGGAGGCCGCCGACGCCATGAGCCCCAAGCTGGAAAGCCTCGGCGAGCCTCAGCCAAGTGCCCAGCCGGCGCCACTGCGGCCGGATGGGCCTGTCCCCGGCACCGTAGAGGCTGTCTGCCGGGTCACCCTGGTTAACCACGCCGGCCTCCATTTCGGCCCTGCCGTGCTCTTCGTGCAGTCAGCCGCCAGTTACCGGGCCACCATCGAGGTCCATAACCTCGCCACCGGCGCCGGCCCTGCAGACGCCAAACGCTTCAACCAGGTGCTCAGTCTCGGCGCCGAGCAGGGCCACGAGATCGAGCTGCACGCCGCGGGCCCTGACGCCCAGGCTGCCGTCGATGCCCTCGTGGCCCTGGCTCAGGCCGGTTTCGGCGAGGCCGAGACCGCTCCCGAGCTCGTCGCTGCCTTGCCCCCTGCTCCTACCATCCCGGCCACCGGCCGGCTGGTGCTTGAGGCTATCGCCGCCTCGCCTGGAGTCGCCGTGGGCACTGCCTACCATCTGGCTACCGCTGCGCCGCCCGTGCCCCGCCGCCAGGTCGATGACCCCGCCGCCGAGTGGACTCGCTACACCACAGCCGTCGCCCAGGCCCAGTCCGACCTGGCCGCCCTGGCCGAGCGCATGGCCCGCGAGCTGGGTCCTGAGCAGAGCCGTATCTTCCAGGCCCATGCCCTGGTCCTCCAGGACCCTGACCTGGAGTCGGCCCTGCGCGCCGTGATCGAAGGTACCGCCGGCTCCTTGCCCGTGAACGCCGAGGCCGCTGTCGACCAGGTTTTTGCGGCCGAGGCGCAACGTTATACCGCCATGACTGGCGAGCGTTTCCAGGAGCGAGCCGCCGACCTGTGCGATGTGCGCAACCGGCTACTGCGACTGCTTCAGGGTGGCGCCGAACAGTCCCTTACTCTGCCCGAGGCCGCCGTGGTCGTCGCTGAGGACCTGGCTCCTTCCCAGACCGCCGCCCTCGATCGCAACCGGGTGGTCGCATTCTGTACTGCCCTCGGCGGTCCCACGTCCCACAGCGCCATTCTGGCCCGTAGTATGGGCATCCCCGCCGTCGTAGGCCTGGGCCGCGAGGCGCTGGCCCAGCTGTCCGAGAACGCCCTTCTTGCCGTCGACGGCAATGCTGGCAAGGTCACGGTGGAGCCGGACGACGTCACGGTCACCGCCTATCGCGCCCAACAGCAGGCTGATGCCGCAGCTCGCCAGGAGGCGCGACTGGCTGCCCAGTCCGCCGCCCGTACCAGGGACGGCCAACGGGTTGAGGTCGTGGCTAACCTGGCTACAGCCACCGAAGCCGAGGCAGCCCTGCTATCCGGTGCCGAGGGCGTAGGCCTGCTACGCACCGAGTTCCTGTTCCAGGATCGCGTCGAGCCGCCCGGTGAGGAGGAACAGCTGGCGGTCTACCGGCAGGTGGCCCAGATTATGGCACCGCGCCCTGTCATCATCCGCACCCTCGATATCGGTGGCGACAAGCCCGCCCCCTACCTGCAACTCCCCGCCGAGGCCAACCCCTTCCTGGGCTGGCGCGCCATCCGTATTTCCCTGGCCATGCCCGAGTTCTTCAAGACCCAGCTGCGCGCCGTGCTGCGCGCTGGGGTCGCTGGCAATGTCAAAATCATGTTCCCTATGGTCGCCACCATCGGGGAGTTGGAGGGTGCTCACTTGCTGCTGGCCGAGGCCAAAGCCGAACTCAAACAGGCCGGCACCCCCTATGGCGATGATCTGCCAACGGGGATCATGATCGAGGTCCCCGCTGCCGTCGTCATCGCCGATCTGCTGGCCCCCCTGGTCGACTTCTTCAGCATCGGCACCAACGATCTCACCCAGTATACCTTCGCCGCCGATCGCGGCAACGCCAGGGTGGCAAACCTGGCCGATCCTATGCACCCTGCCATCCTGCGCCAAACCGCCCGGGTTATCGAGGCCGCCCATGCCGCCGGCAAGTGGGCCGGCCTCTGCGGTGAGCTGGCCGGCCGGCCCGAGGCTATCCCCATTCTCCTCGGCCTGGGCCTCGATGAGTTCAGCATGTCTGCCGCCAGCATCCCCGAGGCCAAGGCTACCCTGGCCCGGCTGACCGTGCCCGAATGCCAGCAGCTGGCCCACCGCGTGCTCGATCTCCCTGACGGCGCTGCCGTGCGCGCCGCGGTCAGAGAGGCTATCAAGGCCGGCTAGCCACCCTACTTGCCGCCCTGGCCCCATCCGCGTACAATATCCTTATACCGTCTGCGCCACGGCCGGACTCGTTCAGAGCCCGGCCGTGCTATGAAGCGGAAGTGCCTCTGGAGCACCCGCACGAGGACTGCCCGTTACCCATGGCCAAAACCAAAGTCCAATACGTCTGCGAGAATTGCGGCAGCGCTCAGCCCAAGTGGATGGGTCGCTGCCCCGACTGCGGGGAGTGGAACACCCTGGTCGAAAGACAGATCATGGTGGAGACCACCGCCCAGCGCCAGGCCCGCAGCGCCATGCCGGTCGAGGCCGGCGGCCTGCCCCAGCCCCTGCCCGCCATCGCCTCCGATGGGCTCGATCGCATCCCCGTGGAGGGCAGCGAGCTCAGCCGGGTCCTGGGTGGCGGCATCGTCCCCGGCTCTGGCGTGCTGGTCAGCGGTGACCCCGGCATTGGTAAGTCGACCCTACTCCTGCAGCTCGCCGCCAACATGGCCCGCCAGCAAGGCAAGGTCCTCTACGTCAGCGCCGAGGAAAGCGCTCGCCAGATCAAGCTGCGGGCCAGCCGGCTGGACATCCACGAGCCTGACCTCTACGTGCTGGCCGAAATCCACCTCGACCGCATCCTGGAGCACGCTCGCCAGCTACAGCCCAGGCTCATCGTCGTCGATTCCATTCAGGCCATCTACACTGATACCAGCGCATCCGCGGCCGGCAGCGTGACCCAGGTCCGGGAGTGCACCGCTCAGCTCCTACGCCTGGCCAAGGGCGAGGGCGTACCCGTCTTCCTCGTCGGCCACGTGACCAAGGAGGGTGCCATCGCTGGCCCCCGCGTCCTCGAGCACATGGTCGATACCGTCCTCTACCTCGAGGGCGAGCGCTTCCAGGCCTACCGCCTCCTGCGCAGCGTTAAGAACCGCTTTGGATCCACCGACGAGGTCGGCGTTTTTGAGATGGTCGAATCCGGCCTGCGCGAGGTCACCAATCCCTCCGAGGCCTTCCTCGCCGAGCGCCTGCCCAACGCTGCCGGCTCCGCCATCGCCATCACCCTGGAAGGCACGCGACCCCTCCTGGTCGAGGTGCAGGCCCTCTCCTCGACCACCAGCTTCTCCCAGCCCCGCCGCACCGCCAACGGCGTCGACTTCAACCGCCTTCTCCTCCTCGTCGCCGTCCTCGGTAAGCGCGTTGGCTTCCGCCTGGGCGACCAGGATGTCTTTGTCAACGTCGTCGGCGGCCTCCACGTCGGCGAGCCCGCCGCCGACCTGGCCGTCGCCCTCGCCATCGCCAGCAGCATCAGGAATATCCCCGTGCCCGCCGACCTGGCTGTCGTCGGTGAGGTCGGCCTCAGCGGCGAGCTGCGCAGTGTCAGCCAGCTCCCCCGCCGGCTTAACGAAGCGGGCAAGTTGGGCTTCACCCGCTGCCTCGTGCCCCAAAGCCACCGCCGTCCTCCCCCCACCCCGGACGGCGTCGAAGTCATCGGCGTCCGCAGCCTGCGCCAGGCCCTCGAGGCCGCTCTGGGCGGCCCTTAGCCTCCCTGGGCGCTAGCGCCCATTCGTTGTCCCCTCATTCGCTATGCTATCTACGCGTTTCGCCTCCAGTGTGGGCGCCCATCCACAGTCCAGCCAGGGCAACTTTGACAAGGATGCCCATCTGTGATGTAATTGCACGGTGGTTGCTTCTGCCTACCTGGACGCGGTTATCGCGCACCCGGGCCAGGCCATTGTTTCCCTGATCTCGCGGCTTCATCCTAACAGAACTCAGGATTATGACGGATTGATTGGGCTTGTTTTTGTGGCTTAGAGATAGGAGCAGGATCGATGTCTTTTCGCGCCAGTCCCGCGCGTAGCCGGGGGATTTCCACTCATAATTTGCGCTACTTCAGAGTCCTGATGGCCCTTGCCATCGCCCTGAGCTTTCTCGGAGGCCTGGCATCCCCGGCCCCCGCCCTAGCTGCCAGCATCGGCGTCACTACG
>JAULUH010000124.1:0-3708 GCA_032111745.1 Anaerolineae bacterium
TCAGTTGCTCCGGGGGCGGAGTCGAGGCTTTAGCCGGTTGGGGCGCGAGGCGTGGGGCGTTTGGACCACGGAGGCACGAAGGGCCGGGCGTTTGGACCACGGAGGCACGAAGGGCCGCGAAGGCGCGAAGCACGAAGGACACGAAGGGAGAGGGGGGCGTTTGGACCACGGAGGCACGAAGGGCCGCGAAGGCGCGAAGCGCGAAGAGCGCGAAGGGAGAGATCCTCTCGGGTTCGTGGTGGCAGCTTGAGCCGGTCGGGGAGCAGAGTCGAGGAGATGGCCGATGATTGCGCGTCATCTCCGGCTAAAGCCCTGATCTTCACCAATAAGTCGAATGTCAAGTTGAGTGTATGCCTGGATTGCCCAGAAAACCAGGCACCAGCACGGTTTGGACTGAGCACCGGCTTCCGAATAGCGAGTAGCAGGCGGACGAAATATCACGGACGGCGTCTCACCAGGTCAAAACTCCTGCCTGCAAGCCCAATTGAGGCGTGCTAAATGCTCGAAAAACGTCTGGATCGGCACGTTATGGGCACCGCAGCATCAGGGGCCAGCCGATTCTGTCGCTCGCAAAGGCGGAATCAGCCGCTTAGGCGGGCGAATTAACTTGACAAATGACTTATTGGTCAAGATCAGGGCCAAAGCCACGACTCCATTATCCCAGAGGAACTTTCCCTTCGTGTCCTTCGTGCTTCGCGCCTTCGCGGCCCTTCGTGCCTCCGTGGTCCAAACGCCCGCCTTCGCGCCCCTCCGTGGTCCAAACGCCCCACGCCTCGCGCCCCAACCGGCTAAAGCCTCGACTCCGCCCCCGGAGCGGCTGAAGCCGCTACTACGAACCCGGAGCGGCTGAAGCCGCTACTACGAACCCGGAGCGGCTGAAGCCGCCACTACGAACCCGGAGCGGCTGAAGCCGCCACTACGAACCCGGAGCAACTGAAGCCGCCACTACGAACCCCAGAACCTACTTCCCCGGCTTCCACCACCTGTCGAACGTCTCGCGCAGCGGCCCAAACCACCCCCCGCCCTCGCCGAAGTCGTCCTCCTTGGGCGGCGGCCGGTCCCCCAGGCGGCGGCTGGCCATCGCCGCTAACATCGCCGGCTCGTCCCAGTCGGGGCGCTCCCAGCTGCCGGCCACCTTCCCATCCCGCAGCACCGTCACCACATCCGCCACCTGGATCGCCTCCGCCAGGCGCCGGGCCAGGTACAGGCAGGTGATGCCGTGGTCGACGATGCGGCGGACGGTCCAGAACAGCTGGCTGGCGGCGTGCTGGCCCGCGATCCCGAACAGCGGCTCATCCAGCACGATCAACGTGGGCTCGATGGCCAGCGCCCGCGCGATCATCAGCTGGCGCTGTTGCAGGGTGCTCAGCGCGGCTACCGGCGCGCCCACCTCGATGTTGAACTTCCATTTCTCCAGCAGCGCCGCCGCGTTGCGTTCCGTCTCCCGGCCCATCCGGATCAGCCGCCGCTCCCGCTGCCAGGTGGAGATCATCACATTGTCGGCCACGCTCATGCGCTCGAACACCGCGATCTTGCGGGGCACGATGCTGATCCCTGCCCGCACCCCATCGGCCAGCGAGTGGGGGACCAGGGGCTCCCCGGCCAGTGCCAGCTCGCCCGTGTAGGCGCCGGCCGGGATGGCCCCGCCCAGCACCTTCATCAGGCTGGTCTTGCCCGCACCATCCTCGCCCAGCACCACGTGCACCTTCCCGCGGGCCAGGCACAGCTCCACGCGGTCCAGGGCCACGTGGTCGCCGTAGGCCAGGGTCAGGTTGGCGATCTCGAGATAACAGCTCTGGTCCATAAGCGGCCGCCGGTCCTCCTGCCCTCCATCATATCAGGAACCGCCACCCCTGGCAAGTGGCAGGCCTCGCCCTCGCCTCCCCTCCGGCTCCTCCGGCCCAGTTCCCCTTTGCGTCCTCTGCGCCTTTGCGGTGAGCTCCGCTCCGGCTGCGAAAAAACTGTTGACACCGGCCCTGCGCCGCGCGTATAATGGGGTAGCTCGTCCCCTTGTCCCGTTCCCTCAGCCAAGGAGGTCCACCATGCCATCGTTTTCCCCGCCCACCGTCTCCTCCGCGCGCCACCGCGCGCTTGCCGTCCTCACCGTGGCCGCCATCCTCCTCACCCTGCTCGGCACCGGCCTGCCCGCCCCGGCCCGCGCCCAGAGCACCTGCACCGACGGCATGCAGGCCAGCGGCGCGGTGTATCGCATCTGCACGCCCCCGCCGGGGATGTGGAACGGCGACCTGGTCGTCTTCGCCCACGGCTACGTGGCCCCGGGCGAGCCCATCGGCATCCCCGAGGACCAGCTGGAGCTGGGCGACGACTATTTGCCCGACATCATCACCGGCCTGGGCTACGGCTTCGCCATGAGCAGCTACAGCGTGAACGGCCTGGCCATCCTGCCGGGGCTAGCCGACACCGTGGACGTGGTGCAGGTCTTCAGCCAGCAAGTGGGGGTGCCCAACCGGGTCTACCTCACCGGCGCCTCCGAGGGCGGCCTGATCACCACCCTGGGCGTCGAGCAGCGCGTCGACGTGTTCGACGGCGGCCTGTCCACCTGTGGCCCGGTGGGCGACTTCCGCCAGCAGATCGACTACTGGGGCGACGTGCGCGTGCTCTTCGACTACTTCTTCCCCGGCGTCATCCCCGGCAGCGCCGTGCAGATCCCGCCGGAGGTGATGGACGGCTGGGAGGCCACCTACCGGCCGGCCGCCGAGGCCGCCCTGCGCGGCGACCCCTCGAAGACCGCCCAGTTGCTGGTCACTGGCCGCGTCCCCCACAACCCGGCCGACCTCGAGTCCGGCGTCAGCGCCGTGCTGCAGGTGCTGTGGTACAACGTCTTTGCCACCAACGACGGCATCGCCAAGCTGGGCGGCCAGCCCTTCGACAACCAGCGCCGCCGCTACCTGGGCTCGGCCGACGACCTGGCCCTGAACGCCGGCGTGGCCCGCTTCGCCGCCGACCAGGCCGCCCTGGCCGAGATCAGCCGCGCCTACCAGACCGCGGGGCGGCTGGCCGTGCCGCAGGTCCTCCTGCACACCGTGGGCGACCCCGTGGTGCCCTACTGGCACCAGCCCCAATACCGCCAGAAGATCATCGCGTCCGGTTCCGCAGCGCTGCACAGAATCATCCGCACGCCGGCCTTCAGCCACTGCGGCTTCGCCAAGGAAGAGGTGTTGGCGGCCTTTGGCCTGCTGGTGGCCCAGGTCACGGGCGGCCCGCTGCCGGGCGTCGAGGCGGTGCTCACGGATGCCGGCGAGCTCGCGCGCTACCAGGAGCTGCTGGGGAGCTACCACACCCTGAAGTAGCATGACCGCGCCATGGTCCACGTCGTATCTATGGCACCATCGCATAGATGATACCGTTCCCATCGTAGGCGGGCGGCCCTCCGCGGCCGCCCGCCCCTTAGCCACGCCGAGACCCTCATCAACATCGTAGGGCACGGAGGCCCGCGCCCTACGATTAGACGAGTATTCCTATCCATGGCGAGTGCCGTGGATGCGCGATACCTATCCCCGGGCATATGGACTCACAAAACCTATCCCCTCGTAGGGCCCGGTTCCGGGTTACCCATCTTGCTCTTCCAGCAGGCGGGTCAAGCGCGCGCGCGTCAGCTACTGGGATGGAGCGGACAGTGGCTACCCCGTCGATCATCGACGCCCTCACTTCCGCCGCTGCAACGCCCGCGCGCCGTCCTCTAGCACC
>JAULUH010000125.1:0-2749 GCA_032111745.1 Anaerolineae bacterium
GGGGGCAGTTCTCGGCCGCGTCGTCGCAGACGGTGATCACGCGGTCGAAGGGGTGGGTGCGGAACTCCTCGCTTGACTTGGAGCGGCCGTCCCCGATGTCGATGCCCAGCTCCGCCATGGCCCTGATCGCCAGCGGGTGGACGTAGCCGGAGGGCGCAGTGCCGGCAGAGTTGGCCTGCCAGGCGTGGCCCAGGTCGTGGTTGATCAGGCCCTCGGCCATCTGGCTGCGGCATGAATTGCCGGTGCAGAGGATCAGTACCTGTTTCTTGCTCATGGTGGTTGGCTCCTCAAGTGATGGTCCATCCTGGGGCCAGGCTACCTGGCTACAGGGATCCTCTGGCTATCCAGCCAGGAGCGCACGTGGTGGTCGATCTCATCCCGCACCCGCCGAAACTCCGCCAGGGTGTCCTCCTCGCTGCCCACGAAGGCCGCCGGGTCATCCAAGTCCCAATGCAGACGGTGGGAGATGCCCAGGAAGGTCGTGGGGCAGTTTTCCTCGGCGTGGTTGCACACGGTGATCAGGTAACCAAAGTGGACCCAGCCCAGGTACTCCCGCACGTCCTTGGAGGTCTGGCCCTCCAGGTCGTCGCCAATCTCCTCCATCACCCGCCTGGTGTAGGGGTTGATGCCCTTGGGGGACAGCCCGGCGCTGTGCACCTCAAAGTGGTCGCCGGCGTAGCCCCTGAGCAGGGCCTCGGCCATCTGGCTGCGGGCCGAGTTGCCGGTGCACAGAAAGAGAACCTTCGTCTTCGCCGTCTTAGCCATGGTCACTCACCTCATGATTTCGCGGTCCGGGCTGTCGCCAGCAAGGTTGCCAACAGGTAGCGGATGCGGAGCGCCAGGTCATCGGCGACAGCCTGGAAGGCCTGGCGCTGCACGGCCTCCGGCCCCTCGACCTCCGCCGGGTCGGGGATGCTCCAGTGGATTTGTTCGGGCTCGTTTGGGAACACCGGGCATACCTCGCGCATGCGGTCGCAGACGGTGATCACCCGGGCGAAGCTCTGTCCGGCGAAGTCGTCCAGGTGCCTGGAGCGCTGGCCGCCGATGTCGATGCCCATGTCCGCCATGGTGCGGACGGCCAGGGGGTGCACGGTGGCCGGCTGGCTGCCGGCGCTGGCGACTTGCACGCGGTTTCCCCCCTGAGCGCGCAGCAGTCCCTCGGCCATCTGAGAGCGGGCACTATTGTGGGTACAGAGGAAGAGCACCCGCGATGGTGCAGTGGGCGTCTCCGGCGCTGTCGCTACGCCGCTAGCCGGGCCCAGCGCCGGATGCAGCACCTGGCCGCCGGCCGCAAAGAGCTCCTGCAGCCGGGCCAGCTCCAGGTGGTAGTATATATCCCGGCTGTCGGCGCTGCTGCGGCGCTGGGAAACCAGCTCGTGCCGGCGCAGCTGCTGCAGGTGGTAAGAGACCAGGTTTTGCGGCCGGTTCAGGAACTGCATCAGCTCCTGGACCCGCTGGTCGCTGCGCGCCAGTGCTACCACCAGCTGCCAGCGCAGCTCATGGGAGAGCAGCTTGAAGACGACAGGGGGCTGGGATGGCGGCGCGTTCAGCACGGATGACCTCGATCATACTGCATTCAATTACATCAATATGGTTTGATATAATACGCAGGCCGGCGCCGGAGTCAAATCAGAGCGTCCGCCGTTCATGCCCCTACATCTCACAGGACAGGTGCAACGATGCCAACCACCCTCAATGAAAACACCCTGCCGGTGATGGCAGGGTGTTCGCAGAAGCGTCTCGAGGCGAGCCGCAGGGCTTGCGGCTCACCGGGCTGGCCGCGGCCAGCCCGGTTCACTCATCGGCGCTGCTCGCTTAGCGCACGGACATGTCACCCAGGTACTCGAGCTCAGGCGTCTTGAAGTTGCCCTTGCCCTTCTGGCCGTTGACGCCCTCGGTGTTCATGGCGTACTGGAGCACCGAATAGGCCACGGCGTCGGAGTTGACATCAAAGGCAAACAGGTTGATGTTGTCGTAGGTGTCGCAGGCCAGGTGGTAGCAGGGATCGTACTGCTGCCCGGCCGTGCCGCCCCAGATGGCTGCTTCCTCAGCCGTCTTGATCCCCTCGGCGCCGGTGAACAGGCCGCCAGCCGGGATGCCCACGGCGATGAAGGGGCCGTAGTCCGAGCGGCCCGAGAAGTCGGTGCCCTTGAACGGCACGCCCTTCTCATTGTAGTAGGTCTCGAACACCTTCTCGATATGCGCGGACCCAGCCGGCCCCGGCCCGGCGCCCACGGCGTCAGAGTCGTCGCCGTCGTAGACGAAGAACACGTGGTTGGGCGAGCCGACCATGTCGAAGTTCAGGTAGAGTGTGATCTGGGCCTGCTCCTCCGCGGTCAGGTTGTTGACATAGTAGGTCGAGCCCACCAGGCCCGACTCCTCGGCGCCCCACCAGGCGAAGCGCACCTTGTTGCGCGGCTTCACCTTGGCCATCTGCAGGGCGGTCTCCAGGATGGCCGCACTGCCCGTGCCGTTGTCCTCAATGCCCGGGCCCGCGTTCACCGAGTCCAGGTGCGCGCCGGCCATGATCACGTTGTTGGGGTCGCCACCCTTGGTCTCCGCCAGCACGTTGGACGTGGTGGCGATGCCGCGGAAGGTGTCGGTCTTCAAGCGCATCACCAGCCCCGGCGTGGCCGCCAGCTGCTGGCCCACGGCCTGGGTCACCGAAGTGACGCCGATGTCCAGCGTGAATCCGTTGCCCAGGGTGCCGTTCAACACGCCGGGGGCGTTGTTGTAGATGATCACGCCC
>JAULUH010000126.1:0-3376 GCA_032111745.1 Anaerolineae bacterium
GAGCCCCCATCCCATCGTAGGGCGCGGGCCTCTGCGCCCGCCCCTACGATGGGATGGAGAATAGGCTCATTCTCTCGCCTCTCGCCCAAAACGCAAGCTTCGACGCACGAGACTGGACCCTGGTGCACACCCAGGTTCGCATCTCTTCATTCGGCTCCTTGTCAAAGGCAGGACGCTGCGGTATGATGTACATGGCTGAACCTGTCGTATCTGGGCAGGATAGAGTGGCCTCTGTCTGGATCGAGTTAGGAAGTAGACTATGAATGGCGCTAGAGTGAACGAAGAGCAGATCCTATCCGAGCTGCGTCACCTGCAGAGGGATCGCTGGTTGGAAGTGCTCGATTTTATCGGCTATCTCCGCCAACGCGCTGCAGCTGAGCCTCAGAAACCAGGACTGCCAACTGCGCTGGACCTGGCGCAATCCGACCTCGTCGGGCTGTGGGCTGATCGCCAGGACATTGGCGACACGCTGGACTACGCGGCCAGGCTGCGCGATCAGGCAGAGCACCGCGGGGCAGACAACCATGCTCCTGCTTGACACTGACATCATGATTGACGTCCTGCGCGGCTATGGGCCGGCTCTGGATTGGGCGTTCGCTATCTCTCCATTCGCTGGTATATTCCTCTCCCTCCTCACGCAAGCGCAGTCCAAAAATCTCCGTTGACTTCTCCATACTTTCGTGGTACAATTCACAATACGTGATAGACCACCTTATTGTATGATCCGGGGGGCGGTTGGAACCAGCTGGCAATGCAGGCTCAAGGTAGATAACAGGCCATAGTCGTCCCGTCGCAATCTGTGTCTTTTTGATCCGTTTCGCTGCTGGAATCATCATTCGCCGGCTTCCGCTCTGTTGCGGAAGCCACTTGCAAAGGAGCAAGGAGGAAGCCTCATGCGAGACAAGTTGCCGTTTGGGTTGTTAGCCATCGTAGCCCTGCTTCTGGCCTCGGCCATGATCGCAGGCTGCACTGGCGTCGCCCCCCTGCCCGGGCCTGTGGGCGCGGCCGGCCCGGCCGGTCCCGGTGGTCCTGGCACCACCGGGGCTGTACCTGTCGCCGCCTTCCAGGACGCCCCTGCGGCCGTCCAACCCGAGTCCTGTATGACCTGTCATGGCGACTCCGGTGCCGAGCACCAGGCGTCCTATGACGAGCTGTACCAGGACGGGGCCATCCAGGTTACCGATCTGGCCTACGCCTACACGGCGCCCGATACCACCACGGTGACCTTCAAGATGACCAAGAATCGCCTCCCGTTCGATGCGCGGGACGCCGATTCCCTGGCCATCTACTTCGTGCCGTATGCCGACGGCAAGTTCCAGTTCGAGCCGGCCCAGGAGCGCGTCTCCCTGCTGGGCGATCTCTCCTGCGATAGCGACGGCCTGTGCACCAGCACGCTGGTCGGGGAGACTCCCGATTTCACCGACGTGCCCGGCCTTGTCGTGCTCTATGGCGCGGATGAGATCGTCGGCCGGCTGCCCGCACGCATCCGGATGGTCAAGTATCCCTTCGCCGCGCTGCTGGAGACGGGCGCCGGCGTCGACTACGTCTCCTCGGCCAACAACGACGGCTGCGAGAAGTGCCACACGGATCCCTACCTGAAGCACGGCTACATCTATGCCCAGGTCGGCGGTGACGCCACCAACGATTTCTACACCTGCAAGGCCTGCCACCTGGACAACGGCACCGGCGAGCACTTCGAGTGGCAGCTCATGGTGGAGGACCCGGCCCTGGCCGCGGCGTTCCTGGCCGAGGAAGTGGAGCTGACCCCCGAGCAGGAGGCCCAGTACGCCTATAACCCGTCGGTCATGAACGACGTGCATATGTCCCATGCCATGGAGTTCCCCTATCCCCAGTCCATGGCCAACTGCGTCACCTGCCACGAGGGCAAGCTGGATACCATCCTGGCGGATGCCAATCTCACGGTGACGACCTGCAAGAGCTGCCATCCTGTGACCGGCTCCGAGGAGTACGGCACGGCCGAGCAGGCCCTGAAGACCATCCTGCCCTCGCCCATCCACGACGAGCTGGACCTGGCCACGACGGACTGCACCATGTGCCATGGCGAGGGCAAGGCCGCGGCCGGCTTCCGCCAGATCCACAGCGGCTACGACCCGATGATCTACACCGCCGATGGGCTGCGCTACTCGGACGCCATCAGCCTGACCATCGACAGCGCCGCCTTCGACGGCAGCACCCTCACCGTCGGGTTCAGCGCCGCCGAGTCTCCGGACCTGGAGGGGCTCGACACCGCGACCATCACGCCAACCGTGATGATCGGCCTGTACGGCAACGACACCAAGGACTTCATCGTCGGCGCCCACGAGCGGCTCTTCGACGACAACGGCGATGGCGAGATCACCAGCGACGACCAGCGGACCCTGGAGTACGTAGTTGGCGAGGAGCACCCGCGCATGGCCATGGTCTCGGCCGAAGGCGGCGCGTGGGAGGTCACCGCGGACCTGTCGGCCTGGACCGACCTGATCGAGGCTGGCACCGTCAAGCGCGTGGAGATCGGCGTCATGCCGGCCCTGATCAACGCCGATGGCCTCATGCTCGCACTCGACGCGCCGTCCCGTACCTTCGACCTGGCGGCCAACGACTTCGCCGACGACTTCTACGGCCCCATCACCGAGGCCGAGCGCTGCGAGACCTGCCACGAGGCCCTGGCCACCAACTACCACTCCCCGGACCACGGCGGGAACGTGGTGGTGTGCCGGATGTGCCACATCACCAAGAGCGGCGGCTCCCACCTGGAGATGCAGTCGAGATCGATCGATTCCTATGCCCACGCCATCCATTCCGGCCAGGCCTTCGACATCGACGAAATCGACTTCGCCGACCCTGTGCAGGCCATGCACTACGAGCATCACATCGAGTTCCCCTATCCCACCCATGGGAGCACGAACTGCGAGTCCTGCCACGTAGAGGGCACGACCGAGGTGCCGGACCAGACCAAGTCGCTACCTGGCCTGCTCTCGGCGTCGTCCGAGGTCACCGGCTGGGACCGCAAGATCGGCACCGTGCCGTCTCGCGTTACCGGCCCCGCCTCCCGCGCCTGCAGCGGCTGCCACCGGGCAACCATGGTCAACGAGGACGCCGCGGTGGAGATGCTGTCCTATGACCAGCACATGAAGATGGGCGGCTACCTGTTCGACGCCGGCGAGGTCCCCCTCGACACCCTCATGACCACCATCGACCAGGTCAACGAGATCTTCAAGTAGCCCAAACCGCACGGTGGGCTTCGGTCCACCCCAGTCACCAGAAAAGGGCCCTTCGGGGCCCTTCCCTGGCTATTGCCGTGGCCTCGCAGGCTCAGGGCATAGCTGGCGTAGCCATGGTGCGCGAAGTACGGCAAGAAACATTCGTCCCAACACCA
>JAULUH010000127.1:0-5096 GCA_032111745.1 Anaerolineae bacterium
GCGCTACCTGCTACGCCACCCCTGGCAGACGGTGCTGATGATCCTCGGCATCATGCTGGGCGTGGCCGTGGTGGTGGCCATCGACCTGGCCAACGCCAGCGCCGGCCAGGCCTTCGACCTCAGCACTGAGGCCGTCGCCGGCCGCGCCACCCACCAGGTCACCAGCGGGCCCCAGGGGCTGGACGAAGGCCTGTACACCGCGCTGCGCCGGGAGGGTCCGGCCGCCGGCCCGGGCACCGCGCTGGCCCCCGTGGTCAGCCAGGTGGTGACCTCGGAGCAGCTGGGCGGCCGGCCACTTACCTTGCTGGGCGTCGATCCCTTCGCCGAAGCACCCTTCCGCAGCTACGTCGCCGGCGACGAGGGTGTGCCCGTCGACCAGCTTACCGCCTTCCTGACCCGGCCCGGCGCCATCCTGCTCTCCGCGGATGTGGCCACGCGCTATGGCCTGGCCATCGGCTCGCCGCTGGACCTGGAGGTCGGCGGCTATCGCCGGCCGGCCTTTGTGGCTGGCCTGCTGCAACCGGCCGACAGCCTCAGCCGCCGCGCCCTGGATGGCATGATCCTGGCCGACATCGCCACGGCCCAGGAGCTCACCGGCCGGGTGGGCCGGCTCGACCGCATCGACGTCATCCTGCCCGACGACGGCGGGCGTTCGCTGCAGGCCCTGGCGCAGCGCCTGCCGCCCGAGGCCAGCCTGGCCCCGGTGTCCGCGCGCACGGGTACCATCGAGCAGATGACGGCCGCCTTCCGCACCAACCTGACCGCGCTCAGCCTGCTGGCCCTGGTCGTGGGGCTCTTCCTGATCTACAACACCATGACCTTTTCGGTGGTCCAGCGGCGGCCCCTGTTCGGCACCCTGCGCTGCCTGGGGGCCACCCGCCGCGAGGTCTTCATCCTGGTGCTGAGCGAGGCCCTGGTGGTCGGCGCCGTGGGCGCCGCCCTGGGCCTGGCCCTGGGCGTGCTCATGGGCCAGCTTGCCGTGCGCGCCGTCACCCAGACCATCAACGACCTCTATTTCGTGCTCACCGTGCAGGGCGTGGCCGTGCCCACCAGCAGCCTGGTCAAGGGGGGCCTGTTGGGCGTGGTGGCCACGGTGCTGGCCGCAGCCCCTCCCGCCTGGGAAGCCGCCTCCGTGCCCCCGCGCACCGCCCTGTCGCGCGCCGGCCTGGAGACCAAGGCCGGGCAGGCCGTGAAGGCCGCCGCCCTCTCCAGCCTGGCCCTGATGCTGGCCGGCGCGGTGCTGCTGCTCTGGCCCACCCGCAGCCTGGTCGCCAGCTTTGCCGGCACCTTCGCCATCATCGTCGGCATCGGCATGCAAACCCCCCTGGTCACGGACCTGGCCATGCGCGCCATCACTCCCGTCAGCGGCCGCCTGGGCGGCGTGCTGGGCCGCATGGCCCCGCGCAGCGTGGTCAACTCCCTCAGCCGCACCGCCATCGCCATCGCCGCGCTGATGGTGGCCGTGGCGGTCACCATCGGCGTCAGCCTGATGGTCGGCAGCTTCCGCTACACCGTGATCGCCTGGCTGGCCCAGACCGTGCAGGGCGACGTCTACATCTCGCCCCCCAGCGCCACCGCCACCAGTAACGTGGCCACCATCGACCCGGCCGCCGAGGCCCTGGTCCGCAGCTGGCCCGGCGTGGATCGCGTGGATACCCTGCGCTCGGCCACCGTCGGCTCGCCCGCCGGCCCGGTGCAGCTGGCCGCCGTGGACAACCCCGGCCTCGGCGACGAGCGCATCTTCCTGGCCGCAGACGGCGGGCCGGAGGCTGTGTGGGCGGCCATGCAGCAGGGTGCGGTGATCGTCTCCGAGCCCTTCGCCAACCGCCTGGGCCTGCCCCGGCAGGGCGGCCAGGTGACCCTCAGCACCGAGGCCGGCCTGCGCGATTTCCCGGTGGCCGGCATCTACTACGACTATGCGTCGAGCCAGGGCACCGTCATGATGGCCCTGCCCCTCTACCGCCAGCTGTGGCAGGACGGTGCCATCACGGCCCTGGCCCTGCGCCTGGCCGCGGGTGAGGATCCGGACCAGGTCGCCCGCGGCCTGCAGGATGCCCTGTCGCCCGTGCAAACCCTGCAGGTGCGGCCCAACCGGGCCCTGCGGGAGGAGGTGCTGGTGGTCTTCGACCGCACCTTTGCCATCACCGGCGCCCTGCAGCTGCTCTCCACCGCCGTCGCCTTCATCGGCGTGCTCAGCGCCCTGCTGTCGCTGATGCTCGACAAGCAGCGCGAGCTGGGTATCCTGCGCGCCGTGGGGCTGACCGGCGGCCAAATGTGGCGGCTGGTCTCGCTGGAGACCGGGCTGATGGGCGCCGTCGCCGGCCTGCTGGCCATGCCCACCGGCCTGGTCCTGGCCCTGATCCTGGTCTACATCATCAACCGCCGCAGCTTCGGCTGGACCCTGCAGATGCAGCTCACGCCGGAGCCCTTCGTGCAGGCCCTGCTGGTGGCCGTGGTTGCCGCGCTGCTAGCCGGGCTCTACCCCGCCTACCGCATGACCCGCATGGTCACGGCCGAGGCGATTCGCTTCGAATAAGGCAAACAAAGCAATTGGACATGTTTGAAACCGGCTGGCGTATCGCCATTGCGACATCCGTGTACCGCGGTCGCTAACCGGGGTGTAGGGGCATGAATGTCGGGGCAGGGCGGGGGGCGGCCGCCGCCCCGCCCGCCCTGCCCCGACATTCATGCCCCAGCGATACACCCGCGGACCACGGATCTAAAGCACCCAAGATAGTCATCGTGGAGACCCCCAAGTGAGCGAAGCCAAAGAAAACGAAATCCGCGTCACCGCCATCTGCGGCAGCCTGCGCCCGGGCAGCTACACCCGGCAGGCCCTGCAGATCGCCCTGCAGGGCGCCCGCGACCTGGGCGCGCAGACCCGCCTGGTCGACCTGCGAGAGTACGACCTGGCCCTGGCCGACGGCCGCCGCGATGGCGACGGCTACCCGCCGGATGTGGCGCGGCTCAAGGCGGAGCTGCGCCAGGCCCACGGGCTGATCCTTGGCACCCCGGAATACCACGGCGGCTACAGCGGGGTGCTCAAGAATGCGCTGGACCTGATGGGCTTCTCCGAGTTCGAGGGCAAGCTGACCGGCCTGCTGGCCGTGTCCGGCGGCGCCATGGGCGCTACCCATGCCCTGACCGGCCTGCGCGCGGTCGGGCGCTCGCTGCACGCCTGGGTCGTGCCCCACGAGGTGTCCATCCCCCAGGCCTGGCGCCAGTTCGACGAGGCGGGCAACCTGAAGGACGCGGCCCTGGCCGAGCGGGTCAAGGAGCTGGGCCGGCAGGTGGCCCGCTTCGCCTTCCTGCATAACTCCGCGCAGGCCATGGCCTTCCTGCAGGCCTGGGAAGCGGCCCCGGTCAACCCGGGCGGTGAATGAGGCGTAGAGTCTTCCGATGAAAAGACCAGCACTCCTGTTGATCCTGGGCGCCGCCCTCGCCATCCTGCTGGCCGTGGCGCTCTGGCCGCGCGGCGAGCCGGAGGTGGCCGCGCGAGTCCAGGGCCTCGCCGAGGCCTCCGGCGCCGCAACCGGCAGCAGCTTCGCCCGCGCCACCGGCCCCGTGCCCCTGGAGTTTCCCGCGGCCTACGGCCCCCACCCCGACTACCAGACCGAGTGGTGGTACTACACCGGCAACCTGAACGACCCCTCCGGCCGCCACTTTGGCTACCAGTTCACCATCTTTCGCCGCGCCGCCGTGCCCCCCGATCAGCGCAGCCCGCGCGACTCGGCGTGGAACGCCGACCAGATCTATATGGGCCACTTTGCGCTCACCGACGCGGCCGGCCGCCGCTACTTCCCCTTCGAGCGCTTTGCCCGCGGCGGCGCCGGCCTGGCCGGGGCTCAGGCCGAGCCCTACGCCGTGTGGCTGGAGGACTGGCAGGTCGAGGAGGTGGCCCCGGGCGTCACCCGCCTGCAGGCCGCCGCCGGCGACGTAGCCGTCGACCTCACCCTCGCCGATACCAAGGGGCCGGTGCTGCAGGGGGACCGCGGCTATAGCCAGAAGGGGCCGGATCCGGGCAATGCCTCCTATTATTACAGCCTGACCCGCCTCGACACCACCGGCACGGTCACCGTCGACGGCACCGCCTACCCCGTGCAAGGCCTCAGCTGGAAGGACCACGAGTTCAGCACCAACGCCCTGTCGACCGACCACGTGGGCTGGGACTGGTTCGCCCTGCAGCTGGACGATGGCACCGAGCTCAAGGCGTTCCACATCCGCCAGGCTGACGGCACGGTGGATCCCTTCTCCGCTGGCAGCTTCGTCGACGCCGAAGGGCAGGTGACCCGCCTGGCGCGCGACGACTTCGAGATCGCCGTGCGCGACACCTGGCGCAGCCCACGCACCGGGGCCACCTACCCGGCGGCCTGGACGATCACCGTGCCCTCTCTCAGCCTCGATCTGGAGCTCGAGCCGTGGCTCGCCGGCCAGGAGCTGGATGTCTCCTACGCCTACTGGGAAGGCGCCGTGCAGATCGATGGGCAGCGCCAGGGCCGGCCGGTCGCCGGCAACGGCTATGTGGAGCTGACCGGCTACGCCGGCTCCATGGCCGGGCAGTTCTAGCGCCCATGGCCACCTTCCTCCAGGGCCTCTTCTGGTTGGCGGTGGCCATCATCGTCTACACCTTCTTCGGCTACCCCCTGCTGGTCGGCCTGTTGGCCCGCTGGCGCCCCCACCCCGTGCAGCGCGGCCCCATCACCCCCCGGGTTACGGTCCTGGTGCCGGCCTACGACGAGGCCCCCATCATCGCCGCCAAGATCGACAACACCCTGGCCCTGGACTACCCCCCCGAACACCTGGAGTGCGTGGTGGTGGCCGACGGCTCCACCGACGGCACCGAGCAGGTCGCCGCCGCCTACGCCGGCCAGGGCGTGCGCCTGCTCTACCAGCCGGAGCGCCAGGGCAAGGCCGCGGCCATCAACCGCGCCATGCCCCTCCTCGACGGCGATGTCGTCGTGCTCACCGACGCCAACGCCATGCTCAACCAGGGTGCGCTGCAGGCCATGATGCCCAACTTCGCCGATCCGGCCGTGGGCGGCGTGGCCGGCGCCAAGCAGGTGCTGGGCGGCGGCGAAGGGCTCTACTGGCGCTAC
>JAULUH010000128.1:0-7325 GCA_032111745.1 Anaerolineae bacterium
CTAGCACAGTGGGGGGTGCCGGGCAAGGCTGCGGCGGGCGCTCCAGGGCCAGAAGGGCCAGGCCCACGGCCAGGCCCCACACAGCCCACACGAGCCAGGCCGGCCGCGTGTTCCAGGGCACGGCATCCACCAGGCCGTGGACGAGCACGCCGGCGAGGCTGGCGATGGCACCGCGTTGCAGCCAGAGCAGGTCGCGCTGTTCGGCCAGGGCGGGTAGGCGGTGATGAGCAGCATGCTGATGAAGGCGATGAGGCCCGGCAGGCCCAGGTCGACGGCGACCTGGAGGGCCAGGTTGTGGGCGTGGGGGATGGTGGTGTCGGGTCCCAGGAGGAAGTAGGGGTAGAGCAGAGGGATGACCCGGGGGAAGGTGCCCATGCCGATGCCGGTAAAGGCAAAGTCCTGCACGGCGAAGAGGGCCCGGGACCAGACCTCGAAGCGGGCGTCTGAGCCACCCATGGCCTCAGACTGCAGGGCAAGGCCCAGGAGCGGCGCCAGGCGGCCCTGCCAGGCCAGCAGGGCGGCGGCCAGAGCGGCGAGGGGCAGGGCCAGCCAGGCCAGGCGCCAGCGCAGGGCTACGAGCACGAAGAGGCTGGCGGCGACGGCCAGCAGGGCGCCGCGTGACTGGGAAAGGACCAGGATAGCCAGGACGGCGGCGGCGGTGATGGCGCCCAGGATGCGTCCGGGGCCGCGGGCGGCCAGGGCGGCCAGGGCCAGGGGCCAGAGGCCGATCAGGATACCGGCCATGACGTTCTTGTTCACCGATTCCTGTATAGGCAGTGCCCTTTGCTGCAGCGCCTGCAGGGTGGCGGGCACGGCAAAGAGGCGGTTGTCCCATTGCAGCCAGAAGAGGGAGAGCCCGGCCAGGGCGAGGGCGGCCAACAGCAGGCTGGCCCAGGCCCAGCGGGCGCGGCCGTCGCTGCGTAGCCAGGTGACAATGGTCCAGAAGGCGATGGCCTGGGCGATGAACAGGCTGAGGGCGGTGCGGGTGAGCTCGGGCACGGCGGTGGCCCAGAGCGTGACCGGGATCATGGCGATCCAGATCAGCCAGGGGAGGGAGAGGGGGGTGCTGCGCAGCCAGATGCCGCTGCCGAGGCCGGCCCAGGCCCAGAGGAGGGCCAGCACGAGGAGGGCCGGCAGGAGGAAGCGGCCCTCGAACCAGGCGATGAGAAGCAGGAGCAGTCCCACCCACAGGGGGCGAACGCGATCCAGCCAGGCTCCAGTGCGATGCAGGAGACTGGCTGGTGAGGGCATAGAGGGAGTGAGGGGCTTATTCAGCCGCGGCCGGTGGCCCCGGGCCTACGACACCTGGCCGGTGGTCTTGGGTGAGCGGGTGCGGCGGAGGCGGCCATTGGCGGGCCGCTGGTCGCCGGTACCGTCGCCCTGGTCGTCGCCCGAGCTGTACTGGCTGGCGACCTGGTACTCGTAGTAATAGCCGTCGCTGGCGCGCTCGGTGAGCCGGTTGAGCACGACGCCCAGGGGGCGGCCGCCGACGCTGTCCAGGCGTTCCATGGCGCGGGCCAGCATGTCGAAGCGGGTGACACCGGCGCTGACCACCAGGACGATGCCGTCGGCCTGGTTGGAGAGGATGGCGGCGTCGGTGACGGCCAGCACGGGCGGGCTATCGATCAGGAGGAAGTCGTAGGTCTGTTCCAGCTGCTGCAGGAATTGGTGCATGCGCTCGGAGCCCAGCAGCTCGGCGGGGTTGGGCGGGATGGGGCCGGTGGTGAGGACGCTGAGGTTAGCCTGGCCGGTGTCCTGGATGCACCAGTCCACCGGCTGGTCGATCTGGAACAGGGCTGTGGTGAGGCCGACGCCGTTGGGCAGCTGGAACAGCTTATGCAGGGTAGGGCGGCGCAGGTCGGCGTCGATGAGCAGAACGCGGTTGCCGGCCTGGGCTATGACGATGCCGAGGTTAGCGACGGTGGTGCTCTTGCCCTCGCCCGGCCCCGGGCTGGAAATCAGCAGAGAGCGCAGGGGCTTGTCCAGCGAGGTGAACTGCAGGTTGGTACGCAGGACGCGGTAGGCCTCGGCCTGGGGGGAACGGGGATCGGTGGCGGCGATCATGCGCCGTTGGGGGGTGGTGCCGTTGAGGGCCATGACGCCGGCCAGGGTGGGCAGGGTGGAGACGTCGCGCACGTCCTCGGGGGTCTTGACCGTATCGTCGAGGTATTCGATGAGCAGGGCGGCGCCCACGGCCAGCATGGCGCCGACCAGGGCGGCCAGCAGGCCGTTGAGCAAGGGCCGGGGCCGGACCGGGTCCTCCGGGACCTGGGCGGGGGTAGCCAGGACGATGTTGTCGGAGGTCTGGACCTCGGAGAGGCGCAGCTCCTCCAGGCTGCTGAGCAGGGAGGAATAGCTGGCCTCGTAGCGGCGCAGGGTACTTTGCAGCCGGCCGAGCGCGGCCTTGGCCTCGGCGGTCTCCGCATCGCCTAGCCGGTCGATGGCCTCCTGGGTGGCGACCATGTCGGCCTCGACGGCGGCCAGCTCAGCCTGGAGCTCGCCGCGGGTGACGTCGTAGCGCTCGCGTTGGCGCTGCAGGTTGGTCTCCCGGAAGACGTCGGGCAGGGTGTTGGCGATGCGGGCGGCCAGATCGGGGCTGCTGGCCTCGACGCGCAGCTCGATCAGCTGGGTATCGCGGATGGGATCGACGGTCAGGGCGATCTGGTAGGCATCGGCAATGGTCTCGAAGTCCTGGTCGAAGCCCAGCTGTCTGGCGGTGAGCTCCACCACGGGCCAGTCCTGCAGGAGCTCGGCGTAGGTGCGGGCGACGCGCTCCGAGGTGAGGATGTCGGCATATTCGGTGCCGCGCACGGGGGAGCGGGCCTGGTTGATCAGGATAGTGGAGGTGGCCTCGTAGATGGGCGTCTGCTGGCGGCTGAACAGGTAGGCGGCTGTCCCGGCGATGACCGTGCACAGCACGATCAGCCAGAGCCATTTGCGGAGGAGGTTGATGTAATGTCGGAGTTCCATAACACGTCCCTTGGCGGCCGCTTCCCTGGGCAGGGTAGGGTCTGGCGAGCGGACCCGGCCGGTGCAATCAGGCTACGCTTACCCTGTGCTTCCCATTATCTACAAAAAGGCTATGTTGCCAAGCCAGCTGCGCGGCCAGTCCATCGACCAGGGAGACCTGGGGGACCCAGCCCAGCTCCTGGTGGGCGCGGATGGTGGCGGCGGCGGTATGGCGGGCGTCGCCCAGCTGGCGCTGGTGGTATTGGATGTGCGCGGTGCGGCCCGAGAGCTGCTCCAGGTGGGCCAGCACCTGGTTGACCGAGGCCTGGGTGCCGCCGCCGATGTTGAAGACCTGGCCGCCGGCGCCGTGACGGGCGGCCAGCAGGTTGGCCTGGACGACGTTGGCGACGAAGGTGAAGTCGCGGGTCTGATGGCCATCGCCGTAGACGGTGATGGGTGCGCCGGAGAGCAGGGCGGCAATGAAGCGGTGGAAGGCCATGTCGGGCCGTTGGCGGGGGCCGTAGACGGTAAAATAGCGGAGGCTGACCGCAGGGACGCCGGCCGTGCGCCAGTAGAGCCAGCACAGGTGTTCCCCGGCCAGCTTGGTGACGCCGTAGGGTGAGATGGGCCGCGGGATGGTGTCCTCAGGGGTAGGGAGGCTCTCGGCGTCGCCGTAGATGGAGGAGGAGGAGGCGTATACCAGCCGCTCGACGGGCACGGCGCGACAGGCCTCGAGGAGGCGTTGGGTGGCGAGGACGTTGTGCTGGCTGTAGATCTCGAAGGTGGTGCCCCAGCTGGCCCGCACGCCGGGCTGGGCCGCGGCGTGGAAGACCAGGCGCACGGCGTGCGCCTGGAGGAGGCGCGGCAGGTCGAGGGCGAGCAGGTCGCCTTCGACGAAGGTGAAGCCTGGTTGGCGCAGCAGCGAGGCCAGGTTGCGCTGCTTGACCTCCCGCGGGTAGTAGTCGGTGAAGCAGTCGACCCCGACGACGGTATGTCCCTCCGCGAGCAGGCGCTCCGCCAGGTGCGAGCCGATGAAGCCGGCTGTACCGGTGACGAGAGAGGTAGGCATGGGGGTATTGTAGCACAGCACCGGCTGAGCAGCCAGTTTGGGGTGGTGGGGGAGGGTGAGAGGAAACAGGGACGGACACGGACGGACACGGACTCCAGAGGTGAACCGCAAAGGCGCAGAGAGCGCAAAGGGGGAACAGGGCCGGAGGAGTCCAGAGGGGAACCGCAGACGGACGAACACAGACGGACACGGACTCCAGAGGTGAACCGCAAAGGCGCAGAGAGCGCAAAGGGGGGACAGGGCCGGAGGAGTCCAGAGGGGAACCGCAGACGGACGAACACAGACGGACACGGACTCCAGAGGTGAACCGCAAAGGCGCAGAGAGCGCAAAGGGGGGACAGGGCCGGAGGAGTCCAGAGGGGAAGCGCAGAGGTGGAGAGAGTGCAGGGGAGAAGCAGGAGCAGGGGAGCCGGGGCAGGGTGGGCTTCACTCCAGGCGCAGGCGGTAGCCAACGCCCGGTTCGGCGACGATGTATGTAGGACGAGAGGGGTCGGGCTCGATCTTGCGCCGCAGGTTGCTGATGTTCACCCGCAGCAGGTGCGCCTCGCTCTCATAGCCCATGCCCCACACCTGCCGCAGCAGCACGCGGTGCGTCAGCACCTTGCCCGCGTGGGCCACGAAGGCCCGCAACAGGTCGTATTCGGTCGGCGTGAGTTGAACTTCCTGTTCTTCAACCGTGACCAGGCGCCGCGCCAGGTCCAGCACCGGCCGGCCAGTCGTGAACACCGGTTCGTCTGCCGGCGTCGCCGCCCGCCTCAGCACCACCCGCATGCGCGCCGGCAGCTCCCCGATGCCAAACGGCTTCACGAGGTAGTCGTCGGCTCCCGCATCCAGCGCGGCGATCTTGGACGCCTCCTGGTCGCGCACAGAGAAATATGACGATGGGCAGCTGCGTCCATTCGCGCAGGCGCTGTGTCACCTCGACCCCGTCCATATCGGGCAGGCCCAGGTCCAGGATCACCGGGTCGGGCCGCGCGTCGATCACCGCCGCCAGCGCTTCCGCGCCATCCGTGGCCTCGAAGACCGCCTAGCCGTGGCCGGTCAGCGCTGGGTCCAGGTAGCGCCGGATGGGCCGCTCGTCGTCTACCACCAGCACGCGCACCCTGGCCTCACTCATGTCCCACCTCTCCTCTCTGCGGCAGGGCGATGACGAAGCTGGTGCCGCCTCCCGGCCGGTTCTGCGCCCGGATCGTGCCCCTGTGCGCCTCGACGATTCCCCGGCAAATGGACAGGCCCAGCCCTATGCCGCCGGAGCCCTGGGAGCGCTGCACCAGATAGAAGCGATCGAAGATGTGCTCCAGGTCTTCCGCCGGGATGCCGGGCCCCCGATCGGAAACTTCCACCTCGGCCATCGGCCCCGCCGCTCTTAACACCACGTCGATCGGCTGATCAGGAGGGGAGTACCTCAGGGCATTGTCTACCAGGTTGACCAGCACCTGCACCATGGGCACAGAATCCAGTGGAACCAGTGGTATCTCCGGCGGCACGACCACTTGCACTTCGCGCTCCTGGAGGCGCCCGCCAACCTGCTGCAGCGCAGCCCCGATGACGTCCTGCAGGTCGCTGGGCTCGCGGCGAATGGTCAGCGCGCCCGCCTCCAGCCGCGTCAAGTCCAGCAGGTTGCCGACCAGGCGGTTCAGGCGGTTGGCCTCCCCATAGGCGTTCTCGGCCAGGCACCGGGCCGCCCGGATGAGCCTCCCGCTGAGCGGGCTGGGACTGACGCACACCAGCAACCGTTCCGCGGCCGGCCAGGGCCCGGGGATGGCTCGCGTCTGCATGTAGCTGCGCATCTGGTCGTCGACCCGCTCGGCCGTGCGCCGCAGGGGGATCTCACGCAGCGCCGTGAGGTTACCCAGGCGGAAGAACTTCTCCATGGCCCGGCTGGCCTGCGCCGGGATGTACACCCTGCCCTCTCTCAACCGCTGGACCAGCTCCGCCGGTGGCAGGTCCACCAGGCGAATCTCGGTTGCCTCGTCCAGGACGCTATCCGGGATGGTCTCCCGCACCACGACCCCCGTGATCTGGGCCACGATGTCGTTCAGGCTGTCGAGGTGCTGGATGTTAAGCGTCGTGTAGACGTCGATGCCCGCAGCCAGGAGCTCCTCCACATCCTGGTGGCGCTTGGGATGCCGCGCGCCAGGGGCGTTGGTATGGGCCAGCTCATCCACCAGCACCAGCTGGGGCCACCGCGCCAGCACGGCGTCGAGGTCCATCTCGCTCAGGACAGCAGCAACACGTCCACGTCCCCGGCGGCTTCCACGGTCCGCCCCGAAAGCGCGATGACGTTACGGCGGATCAGCCGGTCCATGCCGGCGATGCCGATGGCCGACAGCAAGCCGCCGATAGTAGTCGGGAGCAGGCAGACCAGCAGCGCGATCAGCACGGTCAGGGCGATGGGCGAACCCCGGCCTGAGGCCTGCACGCTGAACAACGAGTAGGGCAACAGGGTCGCGCAGACCGCCAGGATAATGATCGTGAAGCCGGCCAGCAGGATGTTGAGCGCGCTCTCGCCGGTGACCGCGCTTTCGTCCACCGACGCGATGCCCTCGATCACCTCGCCGTCGGCTGCGATCACGTCGCCTGGCTCGACCAGGAAGGCGTCACCCTTGCGCAGAGCGGTGGAAGGCGTTAACTCGAAGGCGGCGCCGTAGCGAGGCTCGCGCAGCCGCTTGGCCTGGGTGGTCTGGCGCGTGCGGCGCAGGGCCTCAGCCTGAGCCTTGCCGCGGCCTTCGGCCAGGGCCTCCGCGAAGTTGGCAAACAGCACCGTGAACCACAGCCAGAACGCCACCATGCCGATGAAGGTGGCGGATGCTTCGCCCTGGCCAAGGACGGCCTGCACCCAAAGCAGGGTGGCGAGCACGCTGCCGACCTCTACGACGAACATCACAGGGTTACGCACCATCTGCCGCGGGTCCAGCTTGCGAAACGCGTCGGTGATGGCGCGGCGCAACATGGCACTACGAGATTGCATGGTTGGTGTGGCGTGAGAGCTCATAGATCCTGTCCGTCTATCCCAGTGGCGCCAGTATCAGATGTTCCACGATCGGACCCAGGGCCAAGGCTGGCAGGAAGCTCAAGGCACCGACCAGGATGATCACTGCGATCAGCCAGCCGGCGAACAGCGGGGTGCCGGTGGGCAGGGTGCCCGCACTGCTGGGCACCCGCTTCTTGCGCACCAGCGAGCCGGCGATGGCCAGCACCGGGATGGCCAGCCAATAGCGGGCGAAGAACATCACCAGGCCCAGCGCGGTATTATAGAATGGTGTGTTGGCGTTGAGCCCGGCGAAGGCGCTGCCGTTGTTGGCAG
>JAULUH010000129.1:0-11747 GCA_032111745.1 Anaerolineae bacterium
GCGTCCTGGTTAGGCACCCAACGGATGGACTTCCAGCGCAGCTTGCCGTCGAAATAGAGGGCATTGAGCTCGCCGGCGCGACGCTCCAGCGCCCCATCGTCCAGCGCCTGCGTCTGCTGCCGTTTCTGCCAGCGCGCCATCAGCTGGTCCACGATCGGCTGGAGCTCGGCGTCGCTCATCCGGGCGGGCGCCTGGACGACAAATACGCCGTCGACCTCGCGCGCGCTGACCGTCCTGGTGCGCTTGTGGCTGCGCACGACTTTGATTTCCATGATCTCCTATGTCCTGCCGAAGTAGACCTCGGTGAGGTAGGTCATCGTCACCTTGCCGTCGACCTGGTGGGCGTCGAAGACCTGGCGCAGGCCCGCCATCATCGGCTCGAAGTTCGGATCGCCCGGCAGTGGGGCATAGGACGACGACAGGAGCCGGCCGGCCAGGCTTTTCCAGTCCAGGAGAGTGGGGTTGGGGAAAGTGCGGCGCTGGAACGGCGGGTCGAAGTGCCCGGGTACGTCGTCGTTGGTGGCATCCTGGTGGTTGACCCGGGCGTACTCGGGACTGTAGGTGCGCAGGAGCTGCTCGTGGGCCTGCAGGAAGGGCGAGCCGTCGCGGTCCCGGCTGTTCCACACCAGGACGACCCAGCCGCCCGGCCGCAGGATGCGCTGGAACTCGGCGCGGGCCAGGGGTGGGTCGAACCAGTGGAAGGCCTGGCCGGCGGTGACGAAGTCCACGCTGTGCTCGGGGAGGGTAGTGGCCTCGGCGCGGGCGTCGACGCTGGTGAAGTTGGGATAGCCGGCCAGCAGCTGCTCGGCAGCCTGGCGCATCTCACGGTTGGGCTCGACGCCGAAGACGCGGTTGCCGTGGGCGAGGAACATGCGGCTCAGGATGCCGGTGCCGGAGCCCACGTCGGCGATGATGGACTGTGGCGTGAGCCCGCACTCGCCGGCCAGCAGATCGAGCACGGCAGGCGGGTAGCCCGGGCGGTATTTGACGTAGTTGTCGACGCGATTGGAGAAGCGTTGGGTAGCGTTGGCAGCGGGCATGGGCAGGCTGTGCCTCCTGATGCCTATGGTACACAGGTGAGGCCGGGTGTCAAAGCTGAGGGGGCGGGTGGCATGGGGCGCGGTGACACGAACGGCCACGGAGCCCGGAGGTGAACCGCAGAGACGCAGAGGACGCCAAGGGGAGCGGGGGCCGGAGGAGGCCGGAGAGGGAGGCAGAGGCGCAGCCGGGTCAGACGGCCAGGTTGAAGGTATCGAAGAACCAGTCGTCGTCGCGGACGCGTTGTTGGGCCAGCTCGGCGCGGCGGGCCCAGATGTCGGTGTCCACGCTTTCGGCCAGGGCCTGGGCCAGGGCCGGGTTAGCGAGGTAGGCCTCCAGCACGCGCGCTATCCGGGCCGGCGAGAAGTGGACAAACACCAACCGCAGCATGTTGCGCAGCACGGGGGCCCAATCCACCTGGTAGGGATGGCGCTCGCGAAACAGGTGGGCGACGGTGGCTTCCGGCACCACGTCCACCTGGTAGCCCAGGAGCCAGAGGCGCAGGCTCAGCTCCAGGTCCTCCCAGCCCCAGCCGGCCATGCCTTCGTCAAAGCCGCCGACGGCTTCCCAGGTTGCCCGGCGCATAGCCAGGAAGCCGCCGCCCACGAAGGGCACGGCATGGGGCGTGCTGGCCTGGAGCTCCAGCCATTCCACGCCCAGGTCAGGCCCCCGGACCTTCTGGCCGTAGCCGACGGCCAGGGGATTGGCCATGTCGGACACGGCCGGGGCCACCGCGCCGACGTGGGGGTGGGCGAGGTGTGCGACCAGGGGGCGCCACCAGCCCGGGGGCGTCTCGACGTGGGCATCGGAGAAGGCTACGACCTGGCCGCGTGCGACGCGGGCGCCGGCGTTACGGGCCCGGGCCACGCCCAGCGGCTGCTCCGGCCTGAGCACCACGACTCCGCGCTGGCCGTTGGCCAGGAAATCGGTGCTACCGTCGGTGGAGCCGTCGTCGACCACGACGATCTCGGCGCCGTCGGGCAGGGTGCCCTGCAGGGACTCCACGGTAGAGCGCAGATGCGGGCCTTCGTTATGGCTGATGACGACGACGCTGAGGCTGGGTGTTGGTGACTCGGAATGCATATCCGCAATGATGGCCGCCGAACGTCTGCTCGAACCCCGGTGGCTTGCGCCCTAGGCCTTCCGGGCAGAAGCTCCCAGTACGGCAACTTCTGATGGGGGGTGCAGAACGTTGTTGTCGAGGAAGTGATGAGCTTGGGGATAGGCTGTCGCCAGAACGTGGGCCGCGGCTGGCGTAAGCTCATCACCGGAATGCTACTGGTGATAGCAGGCCAGCCAGCGCCCCGATCGATGCCGAACTGATCGACACCATCGCGGTCAACAGCGCAGTCTGGTCAGTCGTGCCAGGTTTGGCAAAGATCACGACCGAGATAGCCCCAATGACCGCCACGATCGCCACGATGCCGATCACGGCGACGACCATGCGATAGATGAAGACGTCCGATTCCAATGGTGGACGGGGTGGCATATCTTCGCCCACAGACTGGGCCAGCTTGAGCAGCTCCGCCGTAGGATCTGCTTGAATCCTTTCCCAGGCCTGCGGATCACTCAAGATTCGTCGCACCCGCTCATCTGCCGATCGCACTTCTTTTGCCATCCCTGCTCCTTTCCGGTCGTCCAGTGTCATGCCTTCAGAGGATCGAGATGGGCGCATTATAGTGAGTTTGATAGGTATGTCAACCAACCCGAACGCGGGGGTGATTTCGGGGGAAATATGACGGCGATCATGGTATGGGCGGGAAAGATGTGATAAGCTCATAGGCAAGGGAAGTGTGGAACGGCGGGCTGGTGGTTGAGGTAGAGAGCGCCGTCGGCAAGATTCAGCGATACTCGGGTTAGGCCGCCCAGCCCATCGCCCAATGGGAGGGAAGACCAATGGCTCGATACATCATCGTCAGCGTCGTCAGTGGAATCCTGTTCGGTATCCTGGACGGCGCGATCAATGCTAACCCTTTGGCCCAAAGGCTATACGAGGTCTACAAGCCAATCGCCAGAACTTCCCTCAACCCTCTTGCAGGCATCGTGATTGACCTGATATTTGGATTCGTCATGGCGGGTGTGTTTCTGCTGCTCTACAACAGCCTTCCGGGCGAGACTGGACTCGTCAAGGGAGTAAGCTTTGGCTTGCTGGCATGGTTTTTCCGCGTTGTCATGGCCACTGCATCCCAGTGGGTGATGTTCACCGTGCCCGTTGAAGCCTTGCTCTATTCCCTTGTCACCGGGTTGGGTGAGATGCTGATACTCGGCGTGCTTTATGGGCTGACCTTGAAACCAGCGATATGAGTTTTCAGCGAAAGGATATTGACATGGACAGTTCATCAGTAATGCAGACGTCCTCCGGATCGGTTCGTCGGTGACGGAGCGCACTGCGGGGGGACAGGTATGCCAACCATGCCGATCAAGGAGGAGGGCAGCCATTTCGGGGGCGGATGGCAATGAGAGAAAGGCCATAGTTGAAGGCCACATGGTAGACTGCCGCCGTCTCCATGTCTAGCACGGTCGGGCTATCAAGGGACGAATTGGTCGCGATCTATTGCCGCAGGAGAAGATGGTGCATGAAGGCGGGGCCGGAGACATCAGAACGGCCCACGATGACCTCTGGCTGCGTCTCGATGCAACGGCAGGCGCTTGCCTCCAAAACCATGGTGGCATCCTCAGGCCACGTTTTCGCCACGCTCGTATGTTTCAATGTAACAGGATTGACAGTGTCCCCGAGCTGCCTATGGAGATCAAGGAACGGCCGGACAATGGCAGCCCCCAGAGGGCCCTCAAGGACAAAGGGAAAGACCATGAACACGCAAAGGAGTCTCCGCGTCGACCGGCTGCTGGCCAACCTGGCGCTAGCACTGTTCTTGGTGTCGGCCGCGCTGCCGCAGCAGGCTCTGGCCCAGCCTACGGCGGAGCTGGCAGCAGCCCAACCTGGGCCCCCCCCAGCCCCTCAGGAGCAAGGGACCGGACCGGAGGCGACGGCGCCGGATTGCGCTGATTCGTCGCGGCCCCCCTCGGCATATCACATCAAGATGCTGCAGGAAAACGAGATCGTCGTAACCCAGGCCGACGATTCCAGCCATTTGCAGGCATCATTCCTGGACTACGACTCCACATCCCATGGCCTGGTCCATTTCTACAACAAAGTGCCAGGCACGGACCACGAGTGGGGGACCAGCACCACGGTGGACTTCAACGGCAGCGGCCGGCGGATGGTCCTGAGCGTCTACCGCGATACTGACGAAATGTTGAAGGCCTCAATCGTGGGCCGCTGGGGATACCCTGCGCAGCCCAACTGGAGAGCGGGCCTGGGCCGGCAACAGGGCACGAACCTGAAGTACATCCGGGTCGCCGCCGGCAACCTGGAGCGCCGGATGGATGGCCGCGAGGCAGCCGTCATCGCCTTTCGCAACGACGACGGCGACCTAGAGATGATCGCCCTGGATGGGGGTACCCAGGCCGACGGCGGCTTCGGCCAGGCCGACGGCAGCGCCCTGGCCACATGGGCGCCGAGCACGGTCGATGGGCGGGGCGAGGTGTCGCACGTGGCGGTGGCCACCGGCGACCTGGACGGCGACGGCTTCAACGACGAAATCATGACCGCCTTCCACGATGGCAACCACCATCTGCAGGTCCTGGTCACCGAGCTCAACTACCGGAACAGTGCCTGGCAGTGGGACCTGATCTCGTCGCTGCGCTTCGTCGACGAGACCACCTCCCACGGCGCCTGGGACGTGGCCCGCGACGCTACCCAATACGGCATCGCTGTGGTCGCCGGCGATGCGAACGGCGACAAGATTGACGAGGTGGTGGTCGGGTTCTCGGACCGGGACTTCAAGCTGCAAGCCATGGTCCTGGACCTCAAGGATGGCGTGCTGAAGGATAACTTCAGGTACGTGCGCATGGACCCGGATGTGGGCGACTATGGCGACGTCCCTGTATTTTGGGGGTACCCGACGTACGTATCGGTCGCGACGGCCGACTACAACGCCGACACCAGGGCCGAGATCGTGCTGGCCTACACCACCGATAACAATAGCCCCGTCGTGATCAGGCCGGTGGAGTGCGGCAACACCACCTGCACCCTGCTCGTCGAGAAGCCCTTCCAGTGGAGCGAGGACTGGGGCTACGGCGCCGGCAGGTATGGCCTTGCCAGCTATGTGACCTCCGCCGCAGGCGATACTGACCAGGACGGCTACGTGGACGTCGCCGTGGGCTACAAAGGTGCAATCTACACGGATCTGTATGGGACTGACATATACGCCTGGGTCGACCTGTACAAGTACGACCCCGCCTCCGGAGGGTTGGTCCTGGCCACGACCTGGGCCGACGACGAAGGCTCGACGCGCAATGCCGCCGATACGAACGTGGTCGTCGGCGATCTGGACGGTAACAGCTCACGGCTCACCTACACCGGCGTGTGCAAGGAGTACACCAAGCAGCTGGTGAGCACCGTGGCCCACCTGCCGCCGACCTGGCTGGGTGTCACCCTCGCCCCCAACCTGATCTCAGTCGAGTTCGGGGACACCAGTACCTACGGCCAGGGCGATGCGCACACGTCCTCCACGACCTACGGTGGCACGCTGGAGATCGACGAGTCGGTCAGCGTCCTGGACATCGTCGAGACCGGGCCGATCTTCACCTACGAAGCGGGGAAGACTCACGCCGAGACCAACGAGCAGAACTCGCAGATATCCATGACGAAGGCCCACCTGTCGGTCTTCGGCGCCGACTCCTCGGCCGGTTTCGCCATCTCCGACCTGACGACATATCACTCGTACCAATACACCGAAACGCCCAGCGGGCAAACTGTCTGGGTGCGCGTGCCCTGGACATGGGCCTCGACGCCCGAGGTGCTGGAATACTACAATGTCCGCTCCGGCCGGGAGGGCTGGCTGCCGCTGGGGCCATCGGCCAACCTGGCGCAGGGCAAGCCCGCGACCCAGTCGAGCACCTACTACAGCTGGGTTGCCAGCATGGCCGTGGATGGGAACACGGACGGTGACCTCAACCACAACTCAGTCTCGCACACCTGGAACGACACCTGCCCCTGGTGGCAGGTCGACCTGGGCAGCTCGCAAACCATCAGCGCCGTCCGGGTCTGGAATCGCACTGACTGTTGCGCCAGCCGCCTGGAGGGCTGGCAGATCAAGGTATCGGACACCGGCACGGATTGGGCCACCCCCAAGTGGGCCTCGCCCCTCCAAGGCCAGCTGGCGGTAGAGTCGACCATGGTCGCCGTGGGCCAGGCCGCGCGCTACGTGCGCATCGAGATTCCCAATCGCGCCGAATACCTCAGCTTGGCCGAGGTGGAGGTGCTGGGCGCGGCCAGCCAGATCGACCGGACCACCAACCTGGCACAGAACAAGGCCGCCAGCCAGAGCAGCACCGCCGGGGCCGCCGTCGCCGCCCGCGCCGTCGACGGCAACACCAGTGGCGCTCTGGCCGGCAACTCCGTCGCCACCACCAACCAGGCAGCCGGCCCGTGGTGGGAGGTCGACCTGGGCAGTGTGCAGCCCATCGGCTCCGTCGATGTGTGGAATTGCACCGATGCCGACTGCAAGACCAGGCTGCGCGACTGGCGGGTCATGGTCTCCAAAGATGGGAACTGGGATAGCCCCGACGTCTGGGTCTATCCCCGGCCGGAAATGGATTTCGATACGATCCCTGAGTACCCCGATCCAGTGACCCCGATTATCGTCGGCCAGCGGGGCCGCTACGTGCGCATCGAGATCCCCAATCGCACGGAGTCGCTGAACCTGGCCGAGGTCCAGGTGTGGAAGGCACGGCAGGTGTCCGATTTCCCCAAGCAGGTCACCCGCCACGACGGCCAGAGCTTCACCATCACCTACCAGGACGGGTCGACCCAGAAAGTGAACGGCAACCTGCAGTGGGACTACTGCGCCGGCTACCTGGATCCCGCCCTGCCAGACATTGCCGGGCTGGGCGCGATCTCGCAGATGGTCGGCAATTCCCAGGAGACGTGGACGTCGGCCGACTCCACCGAACAGGGCACGACCTTCGAGGACAGCTACTCGCTCAACGAGACCTTCGCCTATGAGGTCAAGATCATGGGCATGGGCGTGAAATCCGGCATCAGCCTGGGCTTCGAGGAGGGCGATTCGCGCTCGCTCACCTGGGGCAATGGCACGTACTTCTCGGGCAAGGCCGGCTATGTGCCCTCTGGCTTCACGTCGTACGACTACACGTACTGCCCTTACTACTACACGGTACAACAGATCTCCCCGGATGGGGTCGAGCAGTCCTACCTGCTGTTCGACTACTACGTGAACTGGTGCCGCAGCGCGCAGTGCCAGCCCCCGCCGCCCAGCGCCACTCAGGAGGTGGTTGACGCCGAGCGAGCTGTTGCCGCACCGGCCGTCACCCCGGCGCTGCCCGTGATCGCCAGCCCGACCCATCCCGATCCCAACACCTGGACGGCGCAGGACGACGCCACCTTCACCTGGAGCCAGCCGGGCACGGACCCGGCGACCATCGCCGGCTACCGCTGGTATCTCGACCAGCAGCCTGGCACCGTGCCCGAAGGACCCGGCCAGGGCAACAAGCAGGCCACCACCTACTACAAGCTGCCAGACGGCAGCTGGACCTTCCACCTACGGGCCATGAGCGACGACGGCCAGTGGAGCGACACGGCCCACCGCCCGATCCGCATCGACCAGAACCCGCCGGCGGTCGAGCTGGCCCTCGACCCGCCCCAGCCCACCGGCAACCAGGGCTGGTACCGCACGCCGGTGACGGTCACGGTCACCGCCACCGACGCCGGCTCCGGGATAGCGACATTGGAGACCAGCCAGGACGGGGCTACCTGGCAGCCCTCCAGCGGGCCGCTCCACTTGACGGCCGACACGCCCGGCGTCACCGTCTGGGCGCGTGCCAGCGACGTCGCCGGCCATGCCAGCGAGCCAGTCTCGGCCACGCTCAAGATCGACATGACGCCGCCCAATTCACACGTGTCGCCCGACTGCGGCACCGCAGGCCTGTGCATTGCCCAGATCGCCACCGATGCCCAGGGCAACGAATACATGGAGCTCGGCGGACAGCTTGCCGAGGACTCGTCCGGCTGGGCTGGCATGGACATCCAGGTCAACGGCGGCAGCTGGTCCTCGGCCAGCGCCCTCGGCCGCTGGCGCCCGTTCCCGGCCAACCCGGCGGTGGAGACCCACTGGTACTACACCAGCACCCTCAACATCCCGGCCGGCTACCACATCTTCTACGGTGGGGCCAGCGACGCTGCGGGCAACCACGAGGAACCGTACAAGATCGGCGAGCTGGTCTGGTATCCCCGCGCGGCGCCTGACCTGCGCGGCAGCACCCTGGCCGTAGAGCCGGCCACCGTGCGGCCCGGCGACGTCGTCACCGTGACCATGACGCTGCGCAACGGCGGGCTTCAGGAGGCGCTCGTCGCCAGCGACATCACGCTGCCGCCCGGGTTGTCCCCGGTAGACGCATCGCTGGCCACCCTGGGCGGCGGCATCACGTACGATCCGGGATCCAACTTCATCCTCTGGCCCCAACGCGTGCTATGGCCCGGCACGCGCGTGGTGATGAGCTTCCAGGCCCGCGTGGCGCAGGGGCTGGGCAATACCACCCTGACGCCGCAGATGGCCGCCCGCGCCTTCTGGCCCAACACCAACCTGCTCCCCCCTGACCAACAGGAGCGATTCCAGGACTCCGAGACCAGCACCACTGCCACAGCCACGCTGCGCGTGGATCCCAACCTGCCGGCGGGGAGGGACGTGCGGGCGCCCCATGTCCGCCTGGCCGTCGTGAGCGGCGAGCTGGCGCGGCTGGGGCAGGTACAGCTGGCGTTGGATGCCGGCGAGGATGCGGCCTGGATGTTTCTCCGGGAATGGACCCTGGATCCGGCCTCCGGGGCCTGGGTCGTGGCCAAGAACAGCGGCTGGCGGGTCTACTCCCCGACCGTGGACTGGCTCCTCTCCCCGGGCGCGGGCGTGAAGTACCTGGGTGTATGGGTGAAGGATCGGGCGGGCAACGTCTCGCAGCTGGACGAGTCGAGCATGGCCTTCGCCAACCAACTGGCAGTTCGGGAGCCCCTGGCCGCCGGCCAAGGAGATCAGTATCGTTTCACAATGGAGCCGTGGGACCTGGCGGTCTTCAACGCCGTCGCCGACAGCGGCGATCCCGACCTGTTCGCGTGGGAGCCGCGCACCGGCCACTACCCGTGGTATCTGTCCATGGGCCTGGGGCTGGTGGACACCATCGCCCTGCGCGCGCAGACGGACGGCGTCTATCTGGTGGAGGTGGCCGCCCACGGCGACAGCGCCTACACCATGCTCCTGGCCAACCCGGCCACTGTGGCGGAGGTCTCGGCCCCCGAGGCAGTCGTCAAGAGCTGGCCCGACCATCCGCTGGCGGTCTCCGATCCCTTGAGCGCAGGCCAGGCCGGCACCGTCGGCCCCCTGCTGCCCATCCTCTACCTGCCGGTAATGTTCAGGAACAACTAGCCGCCTCGAGCAGGTGCGACGCACTTTCTGAAATCCGTCGCACCTGCTCGCCCGTTTGGCACCCGGTGCGGCGCAACAGGGAACTGTGCCGCACCGGCCGTCCGTGCCGAACTTGCGCGGCGTGGGCGGCAATGTCCCGCACACGGGCGGGAGAAGGCCGAGCCCCTCAACCCTTGCATGGGCTCATGCTATGAGGGAGGGGCCAGCCGGCACTGTTTCGCACAAAGCTCCGTCATATGGTATCCTTCCCCTGACGGACTTCTCCAGCGCAAGGGCAGCACCCATGACCGGAGCCTACGTCTACACCCCCGACATCTGGCCGCCACTGGTCGCCGCCAGCTTCCTGGCCGCCCTGGCCCTGTACTGCTGGCGGCGGCGCAGCGTGCCCGGCGCGCTTCTCCTGGCGGCCAGCGCCCTGTTCGCCAGCCTGCTCTTGCTGGCCATGGTGCCCGAAGCGGCGGCGGTTGCCGATGCCGCGAAGGTCGCATGGTACAAAGTCCAGGTCGTCTGGCACATGCCCCTGGCCACGGCCATGACCTGCTTCGTGCTGGAATACACCTGGCCCGGCCGTTGGCTCACCCGGCGCAACCTGATCCTGTTGGCGCTGCCGCCGCTCGCGGCCCTGCTCATGGCCGTCGTCGAGGATGGGCGGCTGATGTGGCACCGGCTGGAGGTCGCGGCGGATGGTGCCGTCGTGCCCAGCCTGACCCCGGCGGGCACGCTGGTGGTGGCCTATGGGCTGGGCCTGGTTGTGGTCAACGTGGCAGCCTTGCTGTGGTTGATGGCGCGCTCGCCGCAGCATCGCTGGCCGGCGGCGCTGATCCTGTGCGGACTGATCGCGGCCCGCGGCCTGTTCCTGCTGGATGTCACGCATTCGCCCTGGGCCACCGCGCTCGATCCCCTCGTCCTCGCCATTATCCTGCCCTGGACGTTGTATGCCATCGCCCTGTTCGGCTTTCATATCCTTGACCCGCGGCCGGCCGCACGCACGGTGGTGATCGAGCAGATGCACGAGGGGATGGTCATCCTGGACGCGCACGGCCGCGTCGCCAGCCTGAACCCTGCGGCGACGCGCATGCTATCCATCCCGGCCACACACGCCTGCGGCAAGACCTTGCCTGAGCTGCTACCAGCCTTCCCCGACCTGCGCGCTCGCCTCACAGATGCCGGCAACCCTGTGGCCGCGTCAGACCCACAGGAAGAGACACCGTATGGTACCGAGATCAGCCTGGGAACGGGACCTGATGCCAGAGTATATGCGCTGGAGCTCTCCGTGCTGGAGGATTTTCGCGGGCTGCTCATTGGGCACCTGCTAATGCTGCACGATTTGACCGAGCAACGCCGCGCCCAGGCCCACACGCTGGAGCAGCAGCGCACACTGGCCATACTGCAAGAACGCGAGCGCCTGGCCCGTGAGCTGCACGACGACCTCGGGCAGGTCCTGGCATTCGTGAATACCCAGGGGCAGGTGGTCCGCCGCCTCCTGGCTCGGGGCGAGATCGCAGCGACCGACGAGCATGTGGAAAGACTGGTCGAGGTCGCGCGCGAGGCCGACGCCGATATCCGCGAGTCGATTCTCGGCCTGCGCGTGGCCCTGACCGAGCAGGGCCTGTGGGCGGCACTGGCGACCTACCTGGCGCAGTACGAACGGCGCTACGGCATCCACACCGAGCTGAGCCGGCCGGCAACCCTCGGCGACGGAGCCTTAGAGCCGCGGGTGGAGGTGCAGCTGCTGCGCATCATCCAGGAGGCGCTCGCCAATGCGCGGAAGCACTCACACGCCCACTCCGTGCGCGTGTCGTTCGCGGCCCAAGACGGCTGGGCGCAGGTCACGGTGCAGGACGATGGGTGCGGCTTCGATCCAGGGGAGGTCTCTGGCGATACCGCCGGCCGGGTCGGCCTGCGCGTGATGCGGGAGCGCGCCGAGGAGGTCGGCGGCACCTTCGCCGTGCAGTCGGCGCCAGGCGAGGGAGCGCAGGTCATCGTGACGGCACCCCTGGCGCGGGGGCGCGGCAACCCTACGGGCGAAGGAAGGTGACTATAGTGCGCGTGCTGTTGGTTGACGACCACCGCCTGTTCCTCGAGGGGCTGCGCAACCTGCTGGCGGCGGAGGGCATCGAGGTCGTCGGAGTGGCCTACGATGGCCTGGAGGCGCTGGCCGCGGCGCGACACCTGCAGCCCGACGTCATCCTGATGGACATCCAGATGCCGCGC
>JAULUH010000130.1:0-16318 GCA_032111745.1 Anaerolineae bacterium
GCTATTCCCTGATCTCGGTGATGACGCCGGCGCCGACGGTGCGGCCGCCCTCGCGGATGGCGAAGCGCGACCCCCGCTCCAACGCCACCGGCACGATCAACTCCACCTCCAGGTTCACGTTGTCCCCTGGCATCACCATCTCCACGCCCGCCGGCAGCTTGCAGCTGCCCGTCACGTCCATGGTGCGGATGTAGAACTGCGGCCGGTAGCCGTCGAAGAACGGCGTGTGTCGCCCGCCCTCTTCCTTCTTCAGCACGTACACCTCGCCCATGAACTTGGTGTGCGGCGTGATCGACCCCGGCTTCGCCAGCACCTGGCCTCGCTCCACCTCGTCCCGGTTGATCCCCCGCAGCAGGCAGCCCACGTTGTCGCCCGCCTGCCCCTGGTTCAGGATCTTCCGGAACATCTCCACGCCCGTCACCACTACCTTCCGCGTCGGCTTCAGCCCGACGATCTCCACCTCTTCCATCGACTTCACCACACCGCGCTCGATGCGCCCCGTCACCACCGTCCCCCGCCCCTTGATCGAGAACACATCCTCGATCGGCATCAGGAACGGCTTGTCCATCTCGCGCACCGGCGTCGGTATGTACTCGTCCACCACCCGCATCAACTCCCAGATGCACTCGTACTCCGGAGCTGCCATGTCCTTGCTCGGCGACATCAACGCCTTCAACGCACTCCCACGCACAATCGGCGTGTCGTCCCCCGGAAACTCGTAGCTGTCCAGGAGCTCCCGCAACTCCAGCTCCACCAACTCCAACAGCTCCGCATCCTCCATCATGTCCACCTTGTTCAAGAACACCACCATCGCCGGCACCTCTACCTGCCGCGCCAACAAGACGTGCTCCCGTGTCTGCGGCATCGGCCCCTCTGGCGCTGCCACCACCAGAATCGCCCCGTCCATCTGCGCCGCTCCCGTGATCATGTTCTTGATGTAGTCCGCATGCCCCGGACAGTCCACATGCGCATAGTGCCGCGTGTCCGTCTGATACTCCACATGCGCAATCGCTATCGTGATCCCGCGCGCCTTCTCCTCCGGCGCGTTGTCGATACTGTCGAACGCCCGAAAGTCCGCATACCCCTTCATCGACAATACCTTCGTGATCGCCGCCGTCAACGTCGTCTTCCCATGGTCGATGTGACCAATCGTCCCAACGTTCACATGCGGCTTCGTCCGCTCAAATACCTGCTTCGCCATGTGAGTAGTCTCCTGTTTTTGGCCGGGGTCATCCCGGCAACGGCTGGCCTCAGCCCTACTTAATGATGACTGTCCTAGATCAAATGATCGCTAGACACGCCAAAAGACAAAGAGAACCCGAAGCAGCCACGCGCGCGTGGTACTCCGGGTACATCCCGAGTACTGCGTTCTGCGCCGGCATCCGCCTGCGGCCGCGAGCCGCCCTCATCCAGGACACCGAATGCCAACCGGGTTCTAATGCACTCCGGCGGCAACTTTCCGATTGTATCACAAGCAGGCTCTAGCGCCAAATCTCGCACGGTAGCTGTTCGTCCCGCCGAATCTAACGCCCACCTAGGATCCGTTGCGCCACCTCGGCACTTACGGGTTCGTAGTGGTCGAACTCCATGCTGAAGGTGCCGCGCCCCTGGGTACTGGAGCGGAGCGCCGTGGCATATCCAAACATCTCGGCCAGCGGAATGATGGCGTCCACGGCCTGCATGCCAGGTGAATGGATCTCCATACCCTCAATCCTACCGCGGCGGGCATTGATGTCGCCGATCACGTCTCCCGCATAGGCATCGGGCACCACAACTTCCACTTTCATCACCGGCTCCATGAGCATCGGCCCACCCCGCTGGACACCTTCCCGCAACGCCATCGATCCGGCGATCTTGAATGCCAGCTCCGAGGAGTCCACCTCATGGTATTTGCCATCCACCAGGGCTACCTTGATGTCCACCAGGGGATAGCCACTGGTGCCACCAGCCTCCATGGCTTCCATCACGCCCTGCCTCACCGAGGGAATGAACTCCTTCGGCACCGCGCCACCGACCACCTTGTCCTCGAAGACGAAGCCCTCGCCGCGCGGCAACGGCTCCAGTGCCAGCGTCACCACGCCGTACTGTCCACGACCACCGCTCTGGCGCACAAAACGGCCCTCGCTGCTTACCGCTCGCCCTATCGTCTCCCGATAGGCTACCTGTGGACGGCCGACGTTTGCCCGCACACGGAACTCCCGCAACATGCGGTCAATCAGCACCTCCAGGTGCAGTTCCCCCATGCCCCTGATCAGGGTCTGGCCAGTCTCGGTGTCATAGCTGACCCGAAAGGTTGGATCCTCTTCGGCCAGCCGTTGCAGCGCCTGGCTGAGCTTGTCCTGATCCGCCTTGGTGCGTGGCTCAATGGCAATGGATATGACCGGCTCTGGAAAGGCAATGGTCTCCAACACAATCGGCTTGTTCACGTCGGACAGAGTCTCGCCCGTAAAGGTGGACTTCAAGCCCAGAACTGCAGCTATGTCGCCGGCGCCGACCTGTGTGATCTCCTCGCGCTGGTTCGCCCGCATGCGCACCAGGTTGCCCACGCGTTCCTTGCGGTCCATGTTGGCATTCAGATAGGCCTTACCTACCTGCAAGGTACCGGAATAGATGCGCAGGTACGCCAGCCGTCCCATGTAGGGATCGGTTACGATCTTGAAACACAGGGCAGCTACGGGGCCATCAGGATCAGCCGGCCGCGTTTCCTCCTGCTCCGTGTTGGGATTGATCCCTGTGATCGGCGGGATGTCCAGAGGTGAGGGCAGAAAGTCTACTACGGCATCCAACAGAGGCTGGACCCCCTTGTTGCGCAGGGCGGTGCCAGCCAACACGGGCACCAATTTGGACTTGATGGTTGCGGCGCGCAGGGCAGCGCGTAGCTCCTGGGGTGTGATCTCCTCACCCTCCAGGTACTTGAGCATCAGGTGGTCGTCGGTTTCGGCGATGGCCTCAATCATCTCGGCCCGGTGCAGATGGGCGTCGTCGGCCAGATCAGGGGGAATCGGCTGCTCTTCCGGAGATGCACCCAATTGGTCGGTGAATACCCAGGCCTTCTCCTCGATCAGGTCCACGATGCCCCGAAAACTATCCTCAGAGCCGATAGGTATCTGGATAGGCACGGGATTGCTGCCCAGCCGCTCCCGAATCATGTCCACCGTGCGCCAAAAGTTGGCGCCCACGCGGTCCATCTTGTTGATGAAGCAGATTCGCGGCACATGGTACCGGTCGGCCTGGCGCCAGACGGTCTCCGACTGCGGCTCGACTCCAGCCACCGCGTCGAACACCACCACTCCACCGTCCAGGACGCGCAGGCTGCGCTGCACCTCGGCGGTAAAGTCGATATGGCCCGGCGTATCAATGATGTTGATCTGGTGATCACGCCAGGCCGAGGTGATGGCGGCGGCCGTGATGGTGATGCCGCGCTCTCGCTCCTGCTCCATCCAGTCGGTGACCGTCGTGCCTTCATCCACGTTGCCCAGGCGATAGGTCATGCCGGTGTAGAACAGGATACGCTCGGTTGTCGTGGTTTTACCCGCGTCGATGTGGGCAATGATGCCGATGTTGCGGATGAGCTCCAGGCTCATGTTGTCTGCCATAAAGGATTGAACCGGTCCACGGAACAGCCAGCTATCGGTCGACGCCAGGCAAAGCCAGCGGGCGGCTGGCTGTCCCAGCCGCCCGCTGATGGTTGTGCTTCTAGGAAAAGTAGGGCCGACTTGGAGCCGAGACGACGCTAGCGCCGGCTTCCCCACTGGTAGTGGGCAAACGCGCGGTTAGCCTCGGCCATCTTGTGGGTATCTTCCTTCTTCTTGATAGTGATACCAGTGTTGTTGACAGCGTCCAACAGCTCACCAGCCAGCTTCTGCGACATGGTTTTGCCACTGCGCTTGCGGGCGCTGGCGATCAGCCAACGATGCGCCAGAGCCTGGCGGCGAGTGGCGTCAACCTCGACAGGAACCTGGTAAGTGGCTCCGCCCACGCGGCGAGGCTTCACCTCGACGGCTGGAGCGGCATTTTGCACCGCTTGCTCGAACATTTCCAGCGCGGGCTTGCCGGTGCGCTCCTCAAGGATGCCCAGGGCATCATAGACGACACTCTGGGCAGTGCTCTTTTTGCCACGGAGCATAATACGATTGATGAATTTCGCCAGACCAACGCTATGGTAACGTGGATCGGGCTGAATCACGCGCTCGGGGGCCTGATTCCTTCGCATGTGTCAATCTCTCCTTAGGCCGCTTACTTTTTCGGGCGCTTGGCGCCGTACTTAGAACGACCACGCTTGCGGCCCTCGACGCCAGTGCTATCCAGCGCGCCGCGCACGATGTGGTAGCGAACGCCCGGCAGGTCCTTGACACGGCCCCCACGCACCAGCACTACCGAGTGCTCCTGCAGGCGATGGCCCTCACCTGGGATGTACGCCGTCACCTCGATGCCGTTGCTCAGGCGCACGCGCGCGATCTTACGCAGTGCCGAGTTAGGCTTTTTCGGCGTCGTGGTGCGCACTTGCGTACACACGCCACGCTTCTGGGGCGAACCCTTAGGCATGCGACGGGTGCGCGATTTCAAAGAGTTTAGCGTGAACTGCAGGGCCGGAGCCTTTTCCTTTGCTGGCTTTGGCCGGCGGCCTTTGCGTACAAGTTGGTTGATAGTGGGCAAAATGAACTCCCTATCTCTATCCGGCGAATCGAGCCCTGCGCACGACCAGCCGAGAACGCCTATGCTATCGCTTTAAGCCACAAACGTAGGCCGAACCGATTCTTGGGTTCGGCCTACATCCCGTAATTCTAGCACAAGTACGGCGCTGGGTCAAATCGCATCAGTCATCGCCGTAATCGTCGTAGTCGCCGAGGTCTGCCAGGTTGGGGAACAGGCCAAAAGCCTCGGCGAACTGGTCGCCGTCTCCCGCTTCATCCTCGCCCAGGTCCTCGTCGGGCACGAAGTCATGATCGACCAGCTCCATGCCCTCTTCCAGGTCCAGGCCCTGCCGACGCACGTGAAAGCCGGTGCCGACGGGGATGAGCTTGCCGATGATCACATTTTCCTTGAGACCCCGCAGATGATCGCGCTTGCCGCGCACGGCAGCATCCGTTAGCACGCGCGTGGTCTCCTGGAAGGATGCCGCCGCCAGGAAGCTCTCGGTGTTGAGAGAGGCCTTGGTCACACCCAGCAATACCGTATCCGCCCGGGCCGGCTGGCCACCGTCCGCAATGATGCGGCGGTTCATATCCTCGAAGGCGAAGCGATCCATTAGTTCGCCTGGCAGGGCGTCGCCATCACCAGGGGTCCGGATCTGCACCTTGCGCAACATCTGGCGGATGATCACCTCGATGTGCTTGTCGTGGATACTCACACCTTGCGAGCGGTAAACCCTCTGGACCTCCTCCAGCAGGTAGACCTGGCAGGCGTCCCGGCCCTGGATGCGCAGAACCTCCCGCGGGTTCTTCGAGCCCTCGGTCAGCTGCTCTCCCGACTGCACCCGGTCACCCTTGTCAACGCGCAGGCGCGCTGAAGGCGGAATGGGCTGCTCCCAGTCATCCACCTCCTCACGCTTCACCACCAGCTCATAAGAGCCATCCTCCTGCTGATCGACAAACACGGTGCCGTCAGTGCCGGCGAAGAGCTCCCGCTCCTCGGGCAGCCGGGCCAGCAAGGTGTCCTCCTGCACCCGGTCGCCATCCTGCACCACCAGCTCTGACCCAGCCGGAATATCATGCTTGCGGCGAATGATCCGGCTGTTGGTCACCTTGAGCATGCGCTGCTCGCCTTCCCAGTAGACATCCACAATGCCGTCGATCTCGCTGATGACCGCCTCGCCCTTGGGAGTACGCGCCTCAAACAACTCTTCGACCCGCGGCAGGCCCTGGGTGATGTCCTCGCCTCCAGCCACACCGCCGGTATGGAAAGTGCGCAGGGTTAGCTGCGTGCCAGGCTCGCCGATGGACTGGGCAGCGATGATACCCACCGCCTCGCCCAGCTCCACCAGGTTACCCCGGCCCAGGTCCCGGCCATAACACCTGCGGCAGAGCCCCATGCGAGTCTCGCAGGTCAGCGGCGTGCGCACGTAGACCTGTGTCACACCGGCCCGCTGCAAGAGTCCCAGCCTGGTCTCGTCGAGAAGCTCGTCGCGCTCGACGAGCACCTCCCCGGTTCTTGGATCGGCGACAGGGCCAGCCGTCAGCCGCCCGATCAGCCTCTCGCCGAGCTTCTGGCCGATGGCCTTACTCTCGTCCTCGGTGATCCAGACGCCAGCTTCGGTTCCGCAGTCCTCTTCGTTGATGATCACGTCCTGGGCCACGTCCACCAGGCGGCGGGTCAGGTAGCCGGCATCCGCTGTGCGCAGCGCGGTATCCGCCAACCCCTTGCGCGCGCCGTGGGTGCTGAGGAAATACTCGAGAGCTGTCAGGCCTTCGCGAAAGTTAGAGCGAATCGGCAGCGCAATGATGCGGCCAGATGGGTCAGCCATCAGCCCGCGCATGCCGGCAAGCTGGCGTATGGGCGTCACGCCACCCTTGGTGGCGCCGCTCGTGGCCATGGCCCCGATCCCCTCCAACGGGTTCAGCTGCTCCTTGACGGCCTGCGTGATATCATCGGTAGCCCGTGTCCACAGTTCCACCACCCGGTTGTACTGCTCTTCCTCCGTGATCAGGCCGCGCCGGTACTGGCGTTCCGCCTGCTCCACCTCATTGGTGGTTTCCTGCAGGATGCTGGCCTTGATTTCGGGTACCTCGATGTCGCTGACCGCGATGGTGAAACCGCTCTGCGTGGCATAGCGGAAGCCCATTTCCTTGATGTCGTCCACCGTCGTGGCGGTCTGTTCCAAACCCATAAGCTCGTAACACTCGCCTACCAGGTTGTTGACCGTCCTCTTGTCCATGACCTCGTTCACGAAGTGCAGATTGGGCGGCAGGCCAAGGTTGAAGATCACGCGCCCGGGTGTGGTGTCCAGCAGTCGGTTGCCGGGCCAGCGGTTGGCCGAGTAGCCGTGGTCGCGCAGACCCCCTTTGAGCTCCACCAGGGCCCGTAGATCCAGGCCCCCTACCTTGTCGGCCAACTTCTGCTCGCCGCTGGCGCCCTGCGCCAGGTAGTCCAGGACATGGCCCACAGCCGGGATACCAGCACCTTGCAGGGCAGCCACCAGGGGCTCGCTGAGGCCGAGGGCCTCGACTCCCACCTGGTCCAGAGGGCTGCTAAACCGCATCTTGATCCGGGCCCGTAGGTCCACATAGCCCAGTTCGTAGGCCATGAGTACCTCCTCGTAGTCCGTGAAGACCTTGCCCTCGCCCTTGGCTCCGGGCAATTCGGTGGTCAGATAGTAACAGCCGAGCACCATGTCCTTAGAGGGACCCACAATAGGCTCGCCACTGGCCGGCTTCAGCAAGTTCTTGCTGGAGAGCATGAGCTCGCGCGCCTCACGCACGGCCATCTCGGAAAGTGGCACGTGTACAGCCATCTGGTCGCCGTCAAAGTCGGCATTGAAGGCGGAACAGGCCAGGGGATGCAGCTGGATGGCGTTGCCCTCGATCAGCACCACCTCGAAGGCCTGGATGCCCAGCCGGTGCAGCGTCGGCGCGCGGTTGAGCAGCACCGGTCGTTCCTTGATGATGTGATCCAATACATCCCATACGGCGGGCTCGGAGCGATCGACCATGCGCTTGGCGCTCTTGATGTTGTGCGCGTGGTTCTCCTCCACCAGGCGCCGCATCACGAAGGGCTTGAACAGCTCCAGGGCCATCTTCTTGGGCAGGCCGCACTGGTGTAGCTTCAGCTGGGGACCAATGACGATCACCGACCGTCCGGAGTAGTCCACACGCTTGCCCAGCAGGTTGCGCCGGAAACGACCCTGCTTGCCCTTGAGCATGTCGGACAGGGACTTGAGCTTGCGCTTGCCGCTGCGGCTGACGGCACGGCCCCGCCGGCCGTTGTCGACCAGGCTGTCGACGGCCTCCTGCAACATGCGCTTCTCGTTGCGCACGATGACATCGGGCGCGCCCAGCTCCAGCAGACGGCGCAGCCGGTTGTTCCGGTTGATGACGCGGCGATAGAGGTCGTTCAGATCGGAGGTGGCGAACCGGCCACCATCCAGCTGCACCATCGGTCGCAGGTCGGGTGGGATCACAGGCAGAACCGTGAGGATCATCCACTCGGGCCGGTTACCGGACTTGCGGAACGCCTCCACGACGCGCAGCTGCTTGGCAGCTTTCTTGCGGCGCTGTTTCGAGCGTGTATTCCTCAGCTCATGGCGCAGCTCCTTGGCCATCTGCTCCAGGTTGATGTTCCCCACCAGGTCGCGTACGGCCTCGGCACCCATGCCAGCCCGGAAGACGTTGCCCCAGTGATCGCTCAGCTCGCGGTAGCGACCCTCGGTGAGCAGCTGGCGCTCGCGCAGCGATTTGAGCTCCTGCAAATCCTCCTCCATCTCCCGCCGCATGGCTTCCACCTGAACCTCGCGGGCGCTCTGGAACTGCATGATCTGCTCCTCGGTGGTCCGACGCACCAGATCGCGCTTGCTTGCAGCCAGGTCGGAGACGCGCTGGGCATCCGCCTTGATCTGGTCGTCGATCTCGCTCAGCCGGGCCTGGGTTTCCTCGTTCAGCAGGTCCAGATGGCCGCGCTCCACGGTCTCACCCTTCTTCAGCAGGGGCTCCTCCATCCAGGAGAGCCGCACGTCCTCGTCGCTGGCCTTGCCCATGCGGTTCTCCAGACGCGTGGCGATACTCTGCGCCTCCGCAATCACGGCGCCGGACTCCCGCTCCAGGCGGCTCTGCAGTTCCTCAAGGGCTGCCTGCTCGGCATTGTCCAAGGCCTCAATTTCCTGGTCCCGATTCTGTTCCAGTTCCTGAATCTTGCCATCCAATTCGCTGTCCTGGCGGGCCAGGCGCATGGCCAGCTCGCGCTCGTGGCGCTGGATGGTGCGATTGCGGGCGTCCTCGTCCACCTCGATGATAATGTACTGGGCGAAGTACAGGACGCGCTCCAGGTTGCGCGGGGAGATGTCCAGCAGCAGGCCCAGGCGGCTAGGCACACCCTTGACGTACCAGATGTGGCTCACCGGGCTGGCTAGCTCGATGTGGCCCATGCGCTCGCGCCGCACCCGGCTGGGCGCGACCTCCACACCACACTTGTCACATACGATACCCTTGTAGCGCACGCGCTTGTACTTGCCGCAGTAGCATTCCCAGTCCTTCGTAGGGCCAAAGATACGCTCACAGAACAGGCCGTCGCGCTCCGGCCTGAGCGTGCGATAGTTGATCGTTTCCGGCTTCAGAACCTCGCCGTAGCTCCAGTCCCTGATCAGCTCGGGCGACGCCAGAGATATCCGAATGGCATCAAAATCGTTGACTTCCACAGCTCACCTCTATTTTCCCGCCATCGGGCCAGGGACGCTAATGCTGAAACCCAGCTTGGGCAACTGCTCTTCCGAGTCATCCTTGCCGAACTGGATTACCTCTTCCTTCTCGTTGACGACCTCCACGGCCAGGCCCAGCGATTGCAGCTCCTTGACCAGCACGCGGAATGACTCCGGTACACCGGGCGGCTGGATCGGCTCGCCCTTGACGATGGCCTCGTAGGTCTTGACACGGCCGGTGACGTCATCGGACTTGACCGTTAGCATCTCCTGCAAGGTATAGGCTGCGCCATATGCCTCCAGAGCCCAGACCTCCATTTCGCCGAAGCGCTGCCCGCCGAATTGAGCCTTGCCACCCAATGGTTGCTGGGTAACCAGCGAATATGGGCCAGTGGAGCGCGCATGTACCTTGTCCTCCACCAGATGGGCCAGCTTAAGCATGTTGATAATGCCTACCGTCACCGGTCGATCGTAGGGCTCGCCAGTCATGCCATCGTACAGGGTCATCTTGCCGGTGGTCGGAAGGGCCAGGTTATGGGAGAGGGCGAAGCGCACAGCCTCTTCCTCTACCTCCTGCTGCGACATCTGGGATATGCGCTCCATCGCCTCGTAAATCTCAGCCCGGTCCTCCGCATCCTCAGGCACCTGGGCAAAGCTGTCAGTCTCTGCAGACTCGTCGTCCACCCCTGGAGTGCCAACAGCATACACAGCCAGGCGCATGTCATCGCGAGTCACCTGCTTCAGCCACTCCCGGATGCACACGCGGCGGGCGTTCTCGTTGCGGAGCTTGCGCTCCTCCTGGGACAGGTCCACCTCTTCAAAGGTCAACAGGCTGCCAGGATCGTAGCTCTGCGGCGGCTCCTGCAACCACTCGCGCAGCACACACTGCCGTGCATAGGCCTCGTCATAGTAGACCCGCTCGGCGTCATGGCCGCGCTCTCCGAGCCACTCGGTGAGAAAAAGAGCCCTGATCTCGGCATCATCCTTGAGGGACCGAGTATCGAGTTCAGCCTCCTCAGCCCAGGCCCAGGCTCGCTTGGTGGCCTTCTCCCAGGCCCGGCCAATCAGCCACGCCCGGGCCAGCTCGGCCTCTATCTCATCCTCGCGCGCACCGTCAAATACGGGAGTCTCGACGTAGAAGCCCAGCTGCTCAGCAGCCCACCCCAGGTGGGTTTCCAACACCTGGCCGATGTTCATCCGGCCGGGCACGCCCAGGGGATTGAGGATCATGTCCACCGATGTGCCGTCCTCCAGGAAAGGCATGTCCTGCGCAGGCACAACCTTGGAGATCACGCCCTTGTTCCCATGACGGCCAGCCATCTTGTCGCCCTCGGTGAGCTTGCGCCGGTTGGCCACCATGACCCGTACCATCTTCTCCACGCCCGAGGGCAGATCGCGGTGGTCATCCCGGCTAAACACCTTGATGTCCACTACCTTGCCCTTCTCGCCGTGAGGCAGGCGCAGGCTGGAGTCCTTGACCTCGCGCGCCTTTTCGCCGAAGATGGCCCGTAATAGCTTTTCTTCGGGGGTCAGCTCGGTCTCGCCCTTGGGCGTGATCTTGCCCACCAGAATATCTCCCGGACCAACCTCGGCGCCAATGCGGATGATGCCTTCCTCGTCCAGATCCTTGAGGGCGTCCTCACCCACATTGGGAATGTCCCGAGTGATCTCCTCAGGACCAAGCTTGGTGTCGCGCGCTTCGGTCTCGTGCTTCTCGATGTGAATGGAGCTGAAACGGTCGTCCTGCACCAGTCGCTCAGAGATCAGGATGGCGTCTTCGTAATTGCCACCCTCCCAGCTGAGAAAGGCCACCAGCACGTTCTGGCCCAGCGCCAGCTCACCCCGATCGGTGGAACTGGAATCAGCCAGCACGTCGTCAACCTTCACATAGTCTCCCTTGAACACGGCCGAGCGCTGGTCGATACAGGTCGATTGGTTGGATCGGTTGAACTTGCGAAGTTTGTAAGTGCGCCGTGTGCCGTCCTCCTCCAATACGACGACCTCTGAGCTGGTGGCGCTAATGACTTCGCCAGCCCGCTCAGCCAATACGACCTGGCCGCTGTCATGGGCGGCTCGCCGCTCCATACCGGTGCCGATGATCGGTGCCTCCGGCTTGAGCAAGGGCACGGCCTGGCGCTGCATGTTGGAGCCCATGAGCGCCCGGTTGGCGTCGTCATGCTCCAGGAAGGGGATCAGCGAGGCAGAGACGCTCACGATCTGCTGGGGCGAGACGTCCATGTAGTCGATGCGGTTCGGGCTCTCAAACAGAAAATCCTGGCTGTGCCGGGCAGACACGCGGTTCCTGTCGAACTGGCCCCGGTCATCCAACGGCGCGCTGGCCTGGGCGATGGAGTGTCGATCCTCTTCGTCAGCCGTGAGATAGATGATCTCGTCAATGGCCCGCGGCACGATCTTGTAGGGCCGGATGGCCTCCTCGGGCAGCAGCTCGGTCACCATGGTGACCAGATCTGCATCGATCGTCGTGCCCGTTTCGGCAATCACCTCGCGCGACTGAGGATCGATGACGGGCTCCGCCAGGGTCGCACCCAGGGCCTCAGGCAGCCGGATGTCGGTCTCCTGGGCTACCCGGCGATAAGGGGTCTCGATGAAGCCGTACTCATTCACCCGGGCGTAGGAGGCCAGTGAACCGATCAGGCCGATGTTCGGGCCTTCCGGAGTCTCAATGGGACAGATGCGGCCATAGTGGCTGTGGTGCACGTCGCGCACGTCAAAGCCGGCACGCTCGCGGCGCAGGCCACCCGGGCCCAGGGCGCTGAGCCGGCGCTTGTGGGTCAGCTCGGCCAGAGGATTGGTCTGGTCCATGAACTGGCTGAGCTGGCTGCCGCCGAAGAACTCGCGCGTGGCCGCTACCACAGGCCGAATGTTGATCAGCGACAACGGGGTGATCTGCTCGGGATCGCGGATCGACATCCGCTCCCTCACCACCCGCTCCATGCGCAGCAGGCCGATGCGCAGCTGGTTCTGAATCAACTCACCAACCGTCTTCACCCGGCGATTGCCCAGATGGTCGATATCATCGGCCAGGTCGATACCGTTGTTGATCCGGATCATGCGCTCCAGCACACTGACGATATCCAGATTGGTCAGGGTGCGCTGGCTCAGCGAGACCTGCCCCGACAGCTCCAGGCGACGGTTCAGCTTGTAGCGGCCTACCTTGCCCAGGTCATAGCGCCGCGGCTCGAACAGCAGGTTCTGCATGAACTTCTCGGCGTTCTCCAGGGTTGGTGGATCGCCCGGTCGCAGCTTCTTGTAGAACTCCAGCAATGCCTCATCCCGGCTACGCATCCCTACCGGCTCGCGGTCGATCGTCGCCTGCACATACGGATGCTCCGGCATGGTATCGACATCTTTGAACAGCTCAAAGATCTCTTCGTCGCTGCCGTAACCGATCGCCCGCAGCAAGACCGTGGCAGGTAGCTTGCGCTTGCGATCCACCTTCACGGACAGGATGTCGCGCCGCGCCGTCTCAAACTCAAGCCAGGCCCCCCGGCTGGGAATCAGCTTGGCCATACATAGCTCGCGGCCCGTCGTGCGGTCCTCGTCCACCGTGAAATACACGCCCGGTGAGCGGATGAGCTGGCTGACGACAACCCGCTCGGCACCGTTAATGATGAAGGTGCCGGCGTCAGTCATCAAAGGGAAATCCCCCATGAACACATCCTGCTCACTGATTTCACCCGTGTCGTGATTGCGCAGCTGCACTTTCACCCAGAGAGGTGCAGCAAAGGTCATGTCGCGGTCACGCGACTCCTGTTCCGAGTACTTGGGTTCGCCAAACCAGAAATCACCGAAGTGAAGCTCCAGGTTCTTGTTGAAGCTCACGATAGGTGTGATCTCGTTCAGCAGTTCCTGCATTCCCTCGTCCTTGAACCAATAGAAGGAATTCAGCTGAATCTCGGTCAGCAGCGGCAGCGGGTGAACGTTCGGTATACGTGCGTAACTCTTGCGCCGGATGTGAGGATCGAAAGCCTGAATCATGCCTGCCATGCTCCTTACGCTGGGCTGCGCTTCCCAGCAAAACACAAAGGCCAGTCGCTGCGGCCTGAGCTGTTATTCCCCTGGACTAGCGCGACAAATACCCATGCATCGCTCGGATCTCGTCGTCTCCTTTGCGACCCATAGGTTCTTACGCGCTATCAGGGCAAACGCTCAAACGCAGTTATCAACCAGAGGCCTATGACAATAAGACTACACCCTTACTAGCGGTTGCTCATACTGCAAAAGCGCATTGTACTACAAGGTGTGATCCTAGTCAAGTAGCATAGCTCACAAAAAATGCCGGTTGCTCCGCCGTAGCCGGACAACCTTAAATTATGATCCCAAACTCGTTCCAACGCTTGCCAAATAGCCCAAGTGGTGTTATGATGGCAGAAAGTGGGAGAAAGTGGGTTGAAGTGGGTCAACGGTGGCCAGTTCTGCCGGATTTCTCTCGTTCAGTGGGACAAGGCGCACATTTGTTCTATGCTGATTGGCCGCTACGAACACACGCTGGACGATAAGGGACGGCTCACCCTCCCGGCGGATTACGCCGGTGAGGTCTCTGCCGGCGTCGTGATCACGCGCGGGCTGGAAAAGTGCATCTATCTGTTTCCCCAGGCGGAGTTTGAAAGGCTCAGCGAGCGCGTGCGCGCGCTGCCCTTCACCGATAGCAAGGCCCGCAAGCTGCGCCGCCAGCTGTTTCCCCAGGCCCACGCTGCCGTGCCGGATCGACAACGACGGGTTCTGATCCCACAGTGGCTGCGGGACCATGCCGGAATCTCTGACAAGGTCATCATCGCCGGCATGGATGTCTACGTCGAGCTGTGGGCCCCCGATGACTGGCTAGACCAGGACGACGGCCTGGGCGACGAGCTCGCAGACGAGAACTTCTTCGCCGGCCTGGGCGTGTAAACGCCCAACCAACCCGAGGCCTTTCTAATGCCGTCCCAAGAGCCTCCCGGGCCCGCTGTCACCCCGCCAAGCATGGGCTCTGCCCATAGCATGGGCCCTGCCCATAGCATGGGCCCTGCCCATAGCATGGGCCCTGCCCATAGCTTGGGCTCTGCCCATGTCCCTGTGATGCTGCAGGAAGTGCTCCAGTTTCTGGCGCCTCGCCCAGGTGGCCGCTATATCGACGCCACGGCCGGCGGCGGCGGCCATTCCGTAGCACTCCTGGAGAGCTCAGCGCCCGATGGCCGGGTGCTAAGCCTGGACGCTGATCCCCGTGCGCTGGCCCGGCTGCAGTCCCGGCTGCAGGATTACGGCACCCAATCGGTGGCTGCCCACGCCAATTTCCGCTCGTTAGCACCCCTGGCCCAGCGGCTGGGCTTCACGGCCGTAGATGGAATCGTGATGGATCTGGGGCTGTCGAGCGATCAGCTGGCCGATTCCACCAGGGGCTTCGCTTTCCTCGAGGACGGTCCGCTGGACATGCGCTTCGACCCCTCTAGCCCGCACACCGCGGCTGACTTGGTCAACGGGCTGGAAGAAAGGGAGCTGGCGGACCTGATCTATCGCTACGGCGAGGATCGGCTATCACGCAAGATCGCCCGAGCCATCGTAGCCGCTCGGCCCCTGCAAACTACCGGTGAGCTGGCCGCCGTCATAGCCGCCACAATTGGCCGCCATGAGCGCATTCACCCGGCCACGCGGACATTTCAGGCCCTGCGCATCGCCGTTAACGACGAGCTCGCTGCGCTGGCCGAAGCCCTGCCCCAGGCCGTAGCGCTGCTCCGCCCCGGAGGTCGCCTGGCCGTGATCTCCTTCCATTCCTTGGAGGATCGCATCGTGAAGCAGTTCTTCCGAGCCGAAGCACAAGATTGCCTCTGTCCACCTGAGGTTCTCGTATGTACCTGCCAACATCGAGCGTCGATCCGCGTTCTAACCAAAAGGCCTGTCCAGCCATCTACGATCGAAGAAACCCAGAATCCGCGTAGCCGGAGTGCCAGGCTCCGGGTAGCCCAGCGATTGTTGACGGCATAAGCCCTGCGTCCCCCTATCCTGAGGAGCTCAGCCTGTGATCGATCCCAATGTCCTGGCCAGACCGGACACCCCACCACCAGCCGCGACTGCTCCTGCTCATCCCAGGCTACAAGCTGTGCTCATCCTGGCTACCATCGCCTTGCTCACGTTCGCGCTGTACCTTTATGTGCTACCCAACAGCCAGATGAGCGAGGCCCAGGCGCGCATAGCCCAACTCAGGGCCGAGCGAGATGCTCTGAGCCGCCAGAGCGCCGAGATGATCCGCCTGGCTGCAGACTTCACGATGCTCACCCGCATCGAAAAGAGAGCCAAGGAGCTTGGCATGGGGCCACCGCGGTCGATCTACTTTGGCACCCCGGCATTTCGCGAAGAGCCGGCTGAGTCGCCGCCGACCGAACCACGGCCACCATCACCGCCAGTCTCGTCCCCGGCAAGCCGTTGGCGGGCTGCCGTTGAGTCCACCAATGCCTGGTTAACCGCGCGTTGGCGACAGACCTTTGAGTGAGCCACACACCTGAACCCGTGCCTGCGCCAGCACAGCAGGGAAGCCTCCGTCCACAGCAGCGGCGGCACGAGAGCTACCTATGGAGTCGAGAAAACAGCCCCCGAAATACCGCATTCTCCTGGTAGCTACTGTGCTGCTGGCAGCTTTTGTTTTGCTGATCGTCCAGCTCATCCGCTGGCAGGTGCTGGACCGCGATCGTGTGTTGCCGCCCCAAGCATCCGCGCCCACAGTATCACAGCGGCGCGGCCCGCAACGCGGGACCATCCTGGAGAGGTCTGGCCAACCCCTGGCCCTGGACACATATCGCTGGGAAATCTGGGTCCAGCCCTCCCTGGTTCGTCCCGATCAGGCCCCGGCACTGACCAGCCAGCTGGTCCAGGCCCTGGGGCCCGATCTGACCATGGCGCCCTCCGAGCTGCTCCAACTCCTTGCCAGCGGCGATACCACGACCCACACGCTCGCTCGGCGCGCTCCCGAGTTGGCGG
>JAULUH010000131.1:0-12200 GCA_032111745.1 Anaerolineae bacterium
GCGCCTCTTGCTGGCCGCACGGGTACCGGATGGTGAAACGCGGCGTTTGCTCAAGGAGAAGCTCCTGGTGAACGTTTAGAACATATGTTCGACATGGATTATACACAGGCTCCCTAAGATGGCAAGGCCGCTGTAACCGCCGCGTAGAGACGCAAGATCTTGCGTCTCTACGCTAGTCACTATCCCTGTGGTATAATGCACACAGCGACGGAGGTATGCGACGATGCAGCTACTGGCCGTAGACATTGGCACCGGCACGCAGGACATCCTGCTGTTCGACTCTGAGCGAGCCCCGGAAAACTGCCTCAAGCTGGTGATGCCATCCCCCACCCTGGCCATCGCGGGGCAGATCCGCCGGGCCACGCAGGCGGGCCAGACCCTGGTGCTGGCCGGCGTGCTGATGGGGGGTGGGCCCAGTGCCTGGGCTACAGAGGACCACCACAAGGCTGGGCTGCCGATCTTCGCCACGCCGGATGCCGCACGCAGCTTCAACGACGACCTGGACGCCGTACGCCGCGACCTGGGCATCGAGATCGTGGGGCCGGAGGAGGCGCACGCGCTGGCCGCCCGGGACGGCACCGCCCACGTCACCATGCGCGACTTCGACTACGCCGCGATCGCCCGGGCCTTCGACGCCTTTGGCGTGGACCTCGCCCCCGACGCCGTCATGGTGGCCGTCTTTGACCACGGAAACGCCCCACCCGACGTCAGCGACCGCCAGTTTCGCCTCGACTACCTGGCCGGCCGTCTCCAGGCCAGCCCCCGCCTCAGCACCTTTGCCTTCCCGGCCGGGGCCGTACCCCCCATCATGACCCGGCTGCAGGCCGTAGTAGACTCGGCCGGCGGCCTGGCCGCCCCGCTGCTGGTCATGGACACCGCGCCGGCCGCCGTCCTGGGCGCGCTGGAGGATCCCATCGTAGCCGCCCGGCCCGATGCCCTGATCGTCAACGTGGGCAATTTCCATTGTCTGGCCTTCCAGTATCGAGACGGCCAGATCGTGCGCCTGTTCGAGCACCACACCGGGCTGCTGGACCGGGCCCAGCTGGAGGCCTGGCTACACCGGTTGGCTGCCGGCACCATCACCCATCAACAGGTCTTCGCCGAACACGGCCACGGCGCCCTGGTCCTGGACACCACGCCCATCCCCCTGGATTTCATGGCCATCACCGGCCCGCGGCGGGCCATGCTGGCCGGCAGCCCGTTGCCCACCTATTTTGCCGTGCCCTTTGGCGACCAGATGCTGGCCGGCTGTTGGGGCATGGTGCGGGCTGCGGTCGACCTCCTGCCCCAGTGGGCTGGCGCCATCGCCACGGCCCTGGCCAGCCAGGAGCCGCGCAGCCTCTGGTAGCTGGAACCGAGACACCATGCCCAACACCGAAGCCACGGCTGCCATCCGCAAGGCTATGCGCACCTTCCAGTATGGGCTCTTTGTGCTGACCTGCGGGCAGAGCGCCGAGGCCCACGCGGCCACCATCAGCTGGGTCACCCAGATCAGCTTCAAGCCGCGGCGCGTGGCCATCGGCGTGCGCAAGGACAGCCATATCTACCCCGTGCTGCAGCAGCAGGGGCAGTTTATCCTCAACATCCTGGGCGCTGGCCAGGAAGAGCTGGCCAGCGCTTTCTTCAAGTACGTGCCTGTGGGCGATGGCGAGTTCGAGGGCCATGCCTTTGTCCCTGGTCCGGCCACAGGCGCGCCGCTCCTGCTAGAGACACCGGCCTGGCTGGAGTGCGCCGTGGTCGAGGAGGCCAACGCCGGCGGCGACCACGGCCTGTTCGTGGCCGACGTGCTGGCCGGGGGGACGCGCGCCGAATCGCCCAGGGCCCTGGCCCTGGCTATGACCAGCTGGTCCTACGGCGGATAGACCATCAAAATGGTCGAGGAGACTACGCCATGCTAGACAGATTATTGGGGCCGCACGAGGTGCGCCAGGCTTTCTCCATCATGTCCCACGCCCTGGACTGGAGCGAGGACCTGTGGGGAGACCTGATGTTTCTGCAGACCATGCGCCGCTCCTTCCTGCCGGTGCCAGGGTTGGACCGCGAGCCGGTCCTGGACTCCGAGCTGTTTGCCCAGTGGCGGCCCTTTGCCGTGGAGGCTCTGCGGGGCAAAAAGATCGGCGTTGTCGCTACCGGCGGCAGCGGGGCCATGATCTGTGCCCTGGGCGTGATGCGCGCCTGCCAGGAGGCCGGCCTCGACGTGGCCGCCATCTCCAGCAGCTCCGGCTCGGCCATGTTCCTGGCCCCCGTGGCCGCCGGCGTGAGCACCCAGGAAGCCATGGAGTGGATGTTCGGCTGGCGGCGCCAGGACTACGTCGACCCGGAGTGGCGGCAGGTGCTGAAGCTGCCCCTGGCGCTGGGCCGCGGCTTCACCGGCGTGCTCAATTCCCAAAGCATCGAGCTGCTCTACCAGGAGCGGCTGGGCACCATCGCCCTCAAGGACCTGCCTATCCCCTTCTACGCCAACCTGTGGGATATCGACCACAACCGCATCCTCTACGCCGGCACCCGGGCTACGCCTGACATGGACCTGGCCCGGCTGGTGCGCACTGCCATGACCTTTCCCATGCTGTTCCAGCCGGTGGAGATCGACGGCGTCATGTGTGGCGACGGCGGTTGTGTCAACATCTTTCCGGTGGAGCCGCTGGTGCGCTACCATCCGGAGATCGACTTCTTCATCGGCGTCAACGCGTTCTATCCGGAGGACTTCGCCGGCGAGGACCTGAGTGGCTGGCAACACCGCTGGTTCAGCCCGCTGCGCGTCAGCCCCCAGGCCCGCCATGGCCAGCACCTGGAGGCTGCTCGCATGCAGCTGCGGCTGATCGAGGATCGCTGCCTGTTGTTGCACCCGGTGGACTACCAGGAGGTCAAAGGGGTGAAGTTCTACGAGCAGTTCCTCGATCGCAGCCGCTGGCCCGAGTTCATCGTGCGCGGCTACTATCACGCCCGGCGTAACTTGATGCTGCTGGATCGCCAGCTCCATGCCCACTGATGGCAGCGCGGTGAGAAGTAGGGCACTATGGCCGACGACGACATCCTGATCCAGGCCCGGGCCCTGGCCGGCCAGCTGATAGCCTGGCGCCGCGACCTGCATCGCCACCCTGAGCTGGCCTTCCATGAGCAGCGTACGGCCGGCGTCGTGGCCCGCCACTTGGCCGGGCTGGGCCTGGAGGTGCAGACCGGCGTGGGGCGCACCGGCGTCGTCGGCGTGTTGGAGGGCGCGCGGGACGGGCCCACGGTGATGCTGCGCTTCGACATGGATGCCCTGCCCGTGCGGGAAGAGACCGGGCTGCCCTTTGCCTCGGAGGTGCCGGGGCGCATGCACGCCTGCGGCCACGATGGCCACGTGGCCATCGGGCTGGGCGTGGCCTCGCTGCTGGCCGGCTGGCAGAACCGGCTGGCTGGCCGGGTCAAATTCGTCTTCCAGCCCGCCGAGGAGATCGCCAATGGCGCCCGGGCCATGATCGACGACGGCGTGTTGCGCAACCCGGTGCCGGATGTGGTGTTCGGGCTGCATCTGTGGAGCCTGATCCCCGTGGGCCAGGCCGTGGTCAAGCCGGGGCCGTTGTGGGCTTCCTCGGATCGCTTCGACGTGGAACTGGTCGGTCGCGGCTCCCATGGAGCCATGCCCCACCAGGGGGTGGACACCATCGTCGTGGCCGCCTTCGCCATCGCCCAGCTGCAGACCGTGGTCAGCCGCAGCCGCGATCCGCTGGCGCCGGCCGTGCTGACCGTTGGCACCGTCCATGGGGGTAGCGCGTTCAACGTCATCGCCGAGCGCGTGCATTTCAGCGGCACGCTGCGTGCCTTTGATGAGGAGGTGCGCCGCGGCATCATCGAGCGCATGCACGAGGTGTTGGCCGGTGTGGCCGCCGCGCATGGCGCGCGCGCTGAGCTGGCCTTCAGCGACTACGCGCCGCCGCTGGTAAACGACCCCGGCGCCACGGAGGCCGTGCAAGCCGCCGCAGCCGCGGTGCTGGGCGCGCAGGCCATCGCTGATGGCCCGCTGATGATGGTGGCCGAGGACATGGCGGAGTACCTGAACCGCGTCCCCGGTAGCTTCTTCATCCTGGGCGCCATGAAGAAGGGCCTGAATGCCGCCGAGCCTCACCACAGCCCGCGCTTCGACATCGACGAGGCCGCCCTCCCCCTGGGCACCGCGATCCTGGCCCGGGCCGCCCTGGCCTACCTGGAGCCGTGACCCCGGGCCCCTGGGCGGCTGGCCTGCTCTGGCGACCCGGGAAGCCGATCTGATCTGAGGCGAGGCGAGATGGAGATGCCTGAGGACCGTGATGCAGCCAAGAAAGCCCTGGTGGAGCGCCTGGCGGCCGCCCGCAATGGTTTCCTGGCCGTGCTGCGGGATCTGCCTGAGGGTCTGCGCGCCCAGCCGCTGTCGTTGCCCGCAGCCGGCAATGGCGAGGACGCTCTGGACATGGCCTGGTCGCCCAAGGACATCGCCGGCCATGTGGCCAGCTGGGAGAACCGCTATATCACGCTGTCCCAGCAGTTGATCAATGGCCACGCGGACCAGATCCAGTGGATCGCCAGCGAGGACGATCTGCACACCTGGAACCACAAGGAATACTTGCGCAAGCGGGAGTGGTCCTGGACCGAGGTGCTGCGCGACCTTGCCCTGATGCGCGAGGAGCTGCTGTGGAACCTGGGCTGGGCCAGCCCGGAGCAGCTGTTCGCCACCTATAGCGTGCCGCGAGGGACGGCCAGCGTGGCCGGGCTGTTGGAGGGGCTGGTAGAGCACGACGAGGAGCACACGAAACAGCTGCGCGGCTGGCTAGAAGGGGCGGCGAGGATCGGCCCATGACGGAATTGGCCGATATGCGCTCTGAGGAACGCCACTTCACCGAGCGTGAGCTGCGCCACTATAGCGGCGAGCGCGGCCAGCGCGCCTTTATCGCCTGCCAGGGTTTCGTCTACGATGTGACCGACGCGCCCAACTGGCGGGGCGGCATGCACCGCGAGATGCACTATCCCGGCCTGGATCTGACCCGCTCCCTGCGCAAGGCACCCCACGACGAAGGGGTGTTTGCCCGCGTGCCGCGCGTGGGTATCCTGGTGGTCGAGGACGCCGGCGAGGCAACCGGCACCCGGTAAGTATCAGGAGGTAAGCCATGCAAATCTCTAATGTCGAGATCATCCCGGTGGCCTTGCACCTCAGCCTTCCCTACCAGGCCGCCTATCAGGCCGTGATCGAGAAGGCGCCGGTGGTCTTCGTCCGCATCGACGTCACCGATGGCCGCTCGGCCTGGGGCTGCGCGGCCTTCGATCCGGCCCTCACTGGCGAGACCATGGAACAGGTTACCCGCGCCTGCCGGCGTTGCGCCGACCGGGCCCTGGACCTCAACCCGCTGAACACCGAGTTCGCCCTGGCCGAGCTGGCCCAGCTCACTGTGGATACGCCCTCTGCTCAGTGCGCGTTCGACATCGCCTTCCACGACCTGTTGGGCCTGGCCGCCGGCCTGCCGCTTCACCGGCTGTTGGGCGGCTACCGCTATCGCATCCAAACCTCGGTAACCGTGGGTATCGCGGCGGTCAACGAGACCGTGGAGCTGGCTCACATCCGCGCCCGGCAAGGGTTTCGCATCCTCAAGCTGAAAGGGGGGCTGGATGCCGAGGAGGATGTGCGCCGGGTGCAGGCCGTGGGCAACGCGCTGCCCTACATGGTCCTGCGGCTGGATGCGGACCAGGGCTACACGGTGCGCCAGGCCCTGGAGGTCGCCCGGGCATTGGAGGGTAAGCTGGAAATGCTGGAACAGCCGACTCCGGCCGACAACCTGGATGCCCTGCGTCAGGTCACTGAGCAGAGCCCGGTGCCGGTGCTGGCCAGCCAGAGTGTCCTCGGGCCTGCATCGGCCCTGGCCATTGCCAGCACCCGGGCCGCCCATGGCCTGAGCATCAAGCTGACCACCTGCGGTGGCCTGCTCAACGCCCGGCAGATCGACGCCATCGCCCGCGCGGCGCGCCTGGCTACCATGGTGGGCTGCCTCAACGAGCCGGCCTTGCTCATCGCCGCGGGCCTGGGCTTCGCCCTCAGCAGCCCCAACGTGCGCTACGGCGACCTGGACGGCCACTTCGACCTGGTCGACGATCCCACCACAGCCGGCTTCCGCTTTGAGGATGGCTGGCTGGTAGCGACCGACGTGCCGGGGCTCGGCTGCCGGGTAGAGCTCTAAACCAGAATGAGGGACAACACCGGCATGGCGGAAGCTCAGCGCGGCGTGGTGGCGCTGGCCGGCGGCGTGGGAGGCGCCAAGCTGGCCTACGGGCTCTACCAGGTGGCCGGCGAACGCCTGGCCGTGGTGGTGAACACCGGAGATGACTTCGAGCACTGGGGGCTGCACATCGCGCCCGACCTGGACACGGTGATGTACAACCTGGCCGGGATCAACCATCCTCAGCAGGGCTGGGGCCTGGCCGGAGAGAGCTTTCGGGCCATGGACATGGTCACGGCCTACGGCGGGCAGACCTGGTTTCGCCTGGGCGATGGCGACCTGGGCACCCACCTGATGCGCACGGCCACGCTGCGCGACGGGGAGACCCTGACCGCAGCCACCCGGCAACTGGCCCGGGGCCTGGGCATCCAGGCATCCCTGTTGCCCATGTCCGACTCCCCAGTGCGCACCATGGTGCACACAGACGAGGGGGTGCTGGCCTTCCAGCACTATTTCGTCCGCCGCCGCTGCGAGCCACGGCTGCACAGCCTGGAGTTTGCCGACCTGGACCGGGCGCAGCCCACGGCCGAGGTCCTGGCCGCGCTGCGCCGCGCGGAGGCTGTCGTGCTCTGTCCCAGCAATCCCTACCTGAGCCTCGATCCGATCCTGCTGCTGCCCGGCCTGGCCAGGGTCCTCCACAACCTGGACGCCCCGGTGGTGGCGGTGGCGCCGATCGTGGGCGGCCAGGCCCTCAAGGGCCCGGCGGCCAAGATCATGGCTGAGCTGGGGGTGGAGGTCTCGGCCGTGGAGGTGGCCCGCCACCTGGCCGGCCGGATTCGCCTCGACGGCTTCGTGCTGGATGGCGCCGACGCCGCCCTGGTCGATCGGGTAGGGAGCCTGGGCATCACGCCCCTGGTCACCGGCACGGTCATGAATACGAATGAGGATAAGATCCGGCTGGCTGCTGAGGTCCTGGCCTTTGCCCACGATCTTGAGACAAGGGGCGAATTGTTACGGCGGACAGGCACGCGCAGCGCATGACTCTGGCTATCATCGTTCCGGTCAAGAGATTGGAGGAGTCCAAGAGCCGCCTGGCCGCCGTACTGCCTGAGGCCGCGCGGCGGAGCCTGGCCCTGGCCTTGCTCGGCACGGTGCTCGACGTGGTGCGCCAGGCCCAGGCCCACCTGCCGGCCTTCGGCGTGGTGGTCAGCGCCGACCCACAGGTGCTGGAGCTGGCCCGGGTCTATGGCCTCAGGACACTGCTGGAAGTCGACAAAACTGCGAGGGGGCCAGAGAACAATCCAGAGCCAGCGCTGGACCAAGATGGCGACCACAGCCTCAACCGGGCCCTGGACCAGGCAACCGCCTGGGCTGCCGCCCAGGGTGCCGCCGCCGTGCTGATCCTGCCGGCTGACCTGCCCCTGCTCACCCTGGCCGAGGTTCGCGGGCTCTGGGAGGCCAGCCAGCAGCTCTATGCCAGCCGGGCCATGGTCATTGCCCCAGACGGCCGGGAGGAAGGCACCAACGCCTTGCTGGTGCGGCCACCAGGGGTGATCCCCTACCAGTTTGGCCCAGGCAGCTTCCGGCGTCATTGCGAGCAGGCCCGCGCCCTGGGCTTGGCCTGGCATGCCTATCGTTCGCCGCGGCTCGGCTTCGACGTCGACGTGCCGGACGACCTTCATCGCTACCTGGCCGTGGAAAACGCTGACCAGGAATCCAGGGAGTTCACCATGGTAGATGACTCGATTGAGGCCGCTATCGACGATGAGATCCAAACCTTCCTCAACCAGCCGGACCTGTTGATGCGGCTGGGTACGGTGGGCCGGGATGGCTACCCCCACGTGACCCCGGTGTGGTATCTGGTCGAGGACGGCGTGTTCTATATCACCACGGCTGGCAATCGGGTCAAGGCCCGCAACATGCTGGCCAACCCCAGGGTGGGCTTTGCCATCGACGACGACACCCGCCCCTATCGCGGCGTGTCGGCCTGGGGCGAGGCCAGGCTGGTGGCCGAGGGGGAGGCCGCCCGCCCCTTGACCCGCCGCATCGCCGCCCGCTACGTGCCAGCAGAACGCCTGGATGCCATGGTGGATACCCTCATCCTGGACCCGCGCGTGGTCTTCGCCATCGCGCCCACCCGCCTCGTGCGCATGGGCAGCTGGGGCGTAGGGGCATGAACGGCGTGGCCTGGCGGCGGCCGCCAGGCCACGCCGTTCATGCCCTCAGCCAACACCAGCGACGTTCCCTCCTGCTCCTCCGGTCCATTCCCCCTCTGCGTTCTCTGCGAGCTCTGCGGTTCCCCCTCCGGCGTCCGTGTCCGCCCGTGTTCGTCCGTGTTTCTCTGCAGCTCCCTTTCCGGTGCCCGGGTCAGGGCGCGCTCGGCACCGGAAACCACAGCGTGTACCTCATGCCCGCCTCTTCCTCCTCCCCCGCCGGCAGCGCCAGCACCTGCCCCGTGCGAATCACGTTCCCATCGCCCACCGCGTTCGCCTCGGCCAGCGCCGCCACCGTCGTGCCGCAGGCCCGGGCGATCGCGCTCAGCGTGTCCCCCCGCTGCACCGTATAGCTGGCCCCGCACGGCGAGGCCGCCGCGTTCTCGGCCGTCGGCACCACCAGCGCCAGCGACGCCGCGCCCTCCGCCGCCGGGATGCGCAAAATCTGCCCCGTGATGATGGTGTTCCCGGCCATGTTGTTGGCCTGCTTCAACGCCGCCACGGTGATTCCATACTGCCCCGCTACCGACCACAAAGCGTCCCCCGCCCGCACCGCGTAAGGAGTCTCCGTCGCCGGGCTCACCTCCGTGGCCGCGGCCGTCGTGGTCGCCGCGTCCTCCCCCTGCGGGATGGCCAGCCGCTGGCCGGGGACGATCAGGGTATCGGACAGGTTGTTGGCCCGCATGATGGCCTGGTACGTGGTGCCAAAGCGGGCCGCGATGGACGACAAAGTATCGCCTGTGCGCACGGTGTACACCGTGGTGCTATCCTGGCCGGTGGTGGAGGCCAGGACCCCAGGCCCGCCGATCAGCAACTGGGCAACGACGATGAGAGCGAGAGTTGCAGCGCGCATGTTTACTTGTTCCTGCAGTGAGTAGCTGGTTAGTGGGCGTGGGCCTCCTGGAATGGGTGACTTGCTTGGTCAGAGGGGCGGCTGCGCGGCCTAATTGCCGGACGCCGGCATCGCCAGCGCCTGCCCCACCATCACCACATTGGAGACCAGGCCGTTGGCCTCCTTCAGCGCCGCCACGGAGCGGCCACAACGGCTGGCGATCCGCTGCAGGGTGTCCCCCGGCCGCACCGTATAGGGATCGCCACAGGCCGCGGTCTGGGCCCCGGACGTGGGCGCACCGCCCGCCGCCTCCCCTGGTTTATCCGCACAGGCAATGCGCAGCACCTGCCCCACCCACAGCCGGTCGCTGCTGAGCTCGTTGTCCGCCCTCAGGTCTTCCACGGCCACGCTCCACCGCTCCGCCAGGCTCCGCAAGGTGTCGCCCGGCTGCACCAGGATCATGGCCCGGGGACTGCAAGCCAGGCTGCCGGCCGGGTCGATGGGGATCAGCTGGCCCCGCGAGCCCAGGGTGGCCGGGATGCGCAGGATCTGGCCGGGGATGATCTGGCGCCCGGAGAGGTTGTTAGTCTCGGCCAGGCGCTGCGCCGAGACGCTGTAACGGGCGGCGATGGCGGTCAGCGTATCGCCCGTGCGCACGACGTAGACTACGGGCTGGGGTGGGTCGAGGGAAACCGCTGCAAAAGCGGGCGTTGCCGCGCAGAGCGCGATCGCCAGGGTAAGGATGGCGACGGATCGCACGTGTGACATGGCGCCTCCTGGGTGCGGTGCGGAGGTACTTGATTTTTTTCGTTAGTTATGTTATGATGTTATGTGCAATGACCGCATCAAGGATTGATGTAAGATCTGGTCGGCCTGACCGGCACCCTGGTCGGCACCGGCGCCACCGGCCGGGCAGAGGGCACCACCAGGGTTTGCCCAACCCCGAGCGGCGAAGAGGGACTGATCTGGTTGCCGGTGGCCAGATCCGAGGTCCTCACGCCGCAGCGCCGGGCGATAGAGCGCACGGTGTCGCCCCGCCGGACGGTGACGGTGTAGGTGCAGGGCCCACCGCCGGAGCCGCCGGCCGCAGGCACATAGGTTGAGCTTGGCGCCCGGCTGGTGGTGCGACCGGCCACGGAAGCCAGACCCGCCGCCTGGGCATCGGCCCCCAGAATGAGAAAAAGTAAGACACCGGCGAGGAACAGGCGAGCGCTTCGCTGCAGATCCATGGAGTGCCTCCCTCAGGAGTGACGGTGCGGCAATAGGATCCAGGCACTTTAATGCGCTAATTCACTAAATCCAGTCTACCACAGGTTAGCTGATTTCGCAATAGGCTTCGTTTCCTGAGCTCGTCAGTCGTCGGCTTTAAGGTCCGGCTCATGCATCGCAACTATCATCTCCGCCCGTGCCCGGACATCCCTCGCCGCCCGGCCGGCCCGCGGCCCCACCTGCTGCGCCGGGGACTGCGAGCGTGGGTTACAGGCCTGGTCGCCCTGGCGCTGGCCACCGCCATCGCCGCGCCCGTGGCCGCCCTCCAGACCGCCAACCCCGCCTGGGCCACCTTCACCGAGGAGCTGGTCGGCAGCAACATCCTCAGCCTGCTGCTGGAGGAGGGGGGCGCCGTGTGGTTCGGCACCGGCGCCGGCATCAGCCGCTTCGACGGCCGCTGGCAATCCTTCACCACCGCCGAGGGGCTGCCGGCCTCCCCGGTGACCGCCCTGGCCCGGACCCCCGACGGCACGGTCTGGGCCGGCACGCCCGCCGGCCTGGCCCACACCACCACCCCCGCCCACGAGCCCGTCCTCCGCTTCACGCCCTATCCTGATGTCCCCGGCGCCGTGCGCGCCCTGGCTGTCGACCCCTCCGGCACCCTCTGGGTGGGGCTGGACGACGGCGTGGGCTCGATCACTGCGGGCGGCTGGCGTCCCCTGCCGCCGGCCGCCGGCCAGCAGTCGCTGGGGCGGGTCCTCGCCATCGCCGTGGACTCCAACGACGACCTCTGGTTCGGCGGCGATGCGCTGCACCATTACGATCCCGCCACCGCCACGCTTCGAGCCGTAGAGTTTCGCAGCACCAGCCCCATCCGCGCCCTCCTGGTGCAGCCCCCTACCGAGTCCTGGCCACAAACCCTCTGGGTAGGCACCCAGTCCGACGGCCTGTGGAGCTACAACCAGCAGGAGTGGGCTCACTTCCTGCGCCCGGCCGACAACGGGGGCATGGAGGGCATCGGCTCCAACGCCGTGCTGGCCCTCGACCTCGACCCCGAGGGCACCCTCTGGGTCGGCACCGACGGCAGCGGCATCAGCCTGTTCAACCGCGCCGGGCTGAGCATCCTGTGGGGCAACGGCTTCTGGCGCAGCCTCACCACCCTCGATGGCCTGGCCGCCAACGCCGTCGGCGCCCTGGCCGTGGACGACCACGGTGTCGCCTGGATGGGCACCATCTTCGGCGCCAACCGCTTCGACAGCCAGACCTGGCGCACCATCAGTTCCCCTGACCTGCCCGCCGGCCTCGACGTGGTCACCGAGCTGGTGGACCCCAACGGCGCGCTGTGGGCCGGCACCGAGGGTTCCGGCCTCATCCGCTACAACGGGCGCACCCTCGATCGCTTCACCGCCGCCGAGAGCGGCCTGCCCGAGGACTATGTGCGCACCCTGGCCATGGATCGCGCCGGCAACCTCTGGCTGGGCACTGCCACCCAGGGCGTGGCGGTTGTCCCGCTGGCCAGTCGCAACGACCCCGGCCTGGCCCGGGCCGCGCCCTGGTCCTACGTCGGGCCGGAGGTCCTGGGCTCGGGCGTCATGCGCGCCGCCATCACCGCCCGCGACGGCAGTCTGTGGCTCGGCACCTACGACGCCGGCCTGGCCCACTTCATCCCCGAGGCCGCCGGCCTTGCGGCCTCCGCTGCGCCCACCGCCGGCCGCTGGGAGCGCTTCACCGCCGCGGACGGGCTGGCCAGCGACGAGATCAACCAGGATGCCCTGCTGGAGG
>JAULUH010000132.1:0-9189 GCA_032111745.1 Anaerolineae bacterium
GTCGCCCGCACCAGCTTCAGGGCCGCCACGGCGATCTCGGCCAGCTCGTGGCCCGCTTCGGTCATCTCGGCGATCATCTCCCGCTCCCGCGCGCCGCGTCCACGCGCCAGCCATACCTGCATCTTCTCCATCAGCTGCGTATCCCGGTGCCGCTGGATATCCTCCACGGTCGGCACCGACGCCAGCACGATCTTTTGTTTCGTGTACCACTCGATCCGGCGTAGATACCACTGCTCCTTGGGCCCTACCAGCGAAATAGCCACACCCGTCCGCCCCGCCCGCCCGGTGCGTCCGACGCGGTGCAAGTACACCTCCTCGTCCATGGGCAGGTCGTAGTTGAACACGTGGGAGACGTTGTCGATGTCAAGCCCGCGTGCCGCAACGTCGGTCGCCACCAGCACCGGCACCTGGCCGCGGCGGAAGCGCTCCAATACCCGCTCGCGCATGTCCTGGCTGAGGTCGCCGTTGATGGCCTCGGCCGCATAGCCGCGCACCGCCAGCGCATTGGCCACCTCACCGGTGTCAGCACGCGTGCGCACAAACACGATAGCGCTGGTGATGGCTTCCATCTCCAGCAGCCGCGTCAGGGCCGCCAGCTTGTCGTTGGGCTGAACCAGGTAATAGCGCTGCTCGAGGCCAGCCACTGTCCGCTGTGCCCCCTGGATAGTCACCTGCTGTGGGTCGCGCAGGTAGCGGTCGGCCAGGCTACGGATCTCGGGCGGCAGGGTGGCGGAGAACAGGGCGGTCTGCCGCGTCTCCGGGGTCGCCGCCAGGATTGCCTCCATGTCGTCGATGAAGCCCATGCCGAACATCTCGTCCGCCTCATCCAATACGGCCATGGCGACCTCGTCCAGGTTGAGGGCGCCGCGCTGCACCAGGTCTAACACCCGGCCAGGGGTGCCTACCACCACGTCCACACCCTTGCGCAACGCCCGCAACTGCTCCGGGTACGGCTGCCCGCCATACACGGCCAGCACCCGCACATCCTGGTGGCGGCCGTAGGCCTCCAGCGCGCCAGCCACCTGCAAGGCCAGCTCCCGCGTAGGTGCCAGCACCAAGCCTTGCACCTGCTTGCCACCAGGCCCCAACGCTTGCAGCATCGGCAGGGCAAAGGCCGCGGTCTTGCCCGTGCCGGTTTGAGCCTGGCCCAGGATGTCCCGGCCGGCCAACAGCAGCGGAATCACACCGGATTGGATGGGGGTGGGCTCGACATAGCCCCGATCGATTACGGCCTGCACCAGTTGGGGATGCAGCCCCAGGTCGGAAAACTCGCTCGTCATTCGGTTGCTCCTGCTTGTGTCGAATCGTCAGCCGCGCTGGCCGTCCCAACAGTCGACTCATCTCACAAGCCGGAACATCCGGGAACCCCCGGGTTTCCACTGCGCACCCGTGCCATCACCGGCTTTCTTTCGAAAGACGGTCACGGTGTCGCCCCTGAGCCAGTCTGTTGCAAGAAAATACCCGACCATCACCGGTCGGGCAACCACGTGGCGTATTCAGAACACACGGTTGAAAGATACGTGGTTCGCTCTTGCGAACCACGCCTATGAGTATATCACACCACAGCAGAAATGCGAATTTCCGCTACGGGTTGCGCGAAAGACCCTCAGTCCCTGGCGAAGGCCCGCTGCGCCCCGGTTTTGGGAAAGATGTCCAGCGCGTCTGCCGTGGCCAGCGGCGTCCGCACATCCTGCTTGAAGCGGATGTTGCGACCGTTGTGGAACACCACGATGTTGTCTCGCAGCCCTCCGGCTTCGTCCAGCAACACGTCACGCAGCACTGGTGCCCGGGCCACCACCGCCGCCAACGCGTCCTGCACCACCGCGTCCGCCTCTAGATCCAGGGCTATTTCCCTCCAACCAGCCTGCCCGCGCAGCGTGCTGTTCAGCCGCACCAGCATTTAGCCACCCCCTACCGGCGGGAAGATGGCCACGCTCGAAGCTTCGGCCAGCACCGTGTCCAAACCCTGCAGATAGTGTATGTTGCGCCCGTTCACCATGATCTGGATGCGCTGCAACAGGTTGCCCTGGTCGTCCACCATCTCCGGCCGCAGGTCCGGCCAACTGGCGACCATCTCAGCCACCAGCTCACGCACCGTGCTCCCTGGCCCGATACGCTCAAGTGGCACCACCGCCCCACCGACAATCGGCCGCAATGTGGCATACACTTTGACTTGCACAGACACCTCGCTTAGCTTGACCTCAAGGACATTGTACCACACCCTGTGCCCATAGGCATCCCCCACACGCCGGAAAGACGTTGCCGTAGCAGTCCTCAGCGTTGGCCTCGGACATGTCACAGCCACCACAGAAGGTGCATGGGGGAAAGCCAAAACCCTGCACCCGCTGCCGATAGGATACATAGTCGGGATCCATCCACAGGGCGCCGATGCTGCGCTCGCGCACGTTGCCCACCACGTGGCGCCGGGATACCCGCGGCTTGCCGTGCAGGTAGCTGGTATGGGTGTGCATCAGCGGCCAGCAAGGGCTCACATCGCCGGTCCAGGCAATGGTCAGGGATCCACTCTCGATGAAGTTGCACACGTCGTTGGTATTGCCCCAGTTGGCGCCCGCATAGCTGACGTTGAACCCGCTGTTGAAGACCTCGAATAGGGCCTCCCGGGTCAGCTCGTTGAAATCCATCTTGGGCAGGCTCAGATGGGGTACCTGGCTGGAGGGCGTGTAGGCCAGGCTGCGCAGCGCCCTGGTGTACAGGGCCTCCTCCTGCAGGTCCCCGGTGATCGGCAGTACGTTGCTCACCGAGAAATGCATGGCGCCGAGCCGGCGAGCCATCTTCATCACCTGCGGCAGATCGTCGATATTGCGCTTCATGGCCACAAAGGCCACGCCTATCTCCGGCTTGGGATGGTGGGTCCAGCCGGGCCGCAGCCTGCGGAACCGGTCGAGGTTCGCCAGGACGTTCGGTAGCTCCGCCCCCAGGCGCACGTCGGCGTAGCTCTCCGCAGAGGCGCCGTCGATGGAAACCCACAGCAGGTCGAGCCCGGCGTCGATCAACTGCCGGCTGCGCTTCTCGGTCAGCATGGTGCCGTTGGTGATCATCTCCACCCGGGCGCCCAGGGCCTTGACCTGCGCAATCCACTCCGGGGTGCGGCGATGGAACATGGGCTCCCCAATGCCGCCGAAATACACGGTGGGCAGAGGATCGAGCTCCCGCAAGCCGTCGAGGATGGCCTGAAAGGTCCCGTCCGACATCCGCCCCATTGGCTCATCCCAGCCGTTGCGGAAACAGGTCACACACTCGATGTTGCAGGCGTCCGTGGGCTCCACGTACACCTTGGCCAGGTGTGTCACCGGGCGATGCAGCCTCAATCCCTGGCCGGACTCCTCCAAGCGCACCTGCGCGCCCGGCACCAACCCCAGTCTGGCCGCCACCCCGGGTGGAAGCACCAGCCGGCCCTCCTCGTCCACGCGGGCCCAGTCAGCCGGGGCCGATTCCACCTCCGGCAGGGGAGCGAGGGGGATGATCTCGGTAAGGTCCATAGGTCTCCTCAATAGCAGGTCATATCAGGAAGGAATGATATCAGCTGCGGTCCCCGGATCATACCTGATTACGCTATCCTGTCAAAATGTGCCGGATTTGTACAAGACTCTTGGGCTAGCCCGAACCTTTGACTGTGCCAGCCTGTGGTTACATCAAACAATCGGCTACAGCAAAGGCTGGCGACCAGCCGGCCAGGATCTTAATGGGTCGAACGATGGCATGGATATGGAATATGTAAAAGAGGCAGCGATGAGACAATGGGCTGACGCGATTTTAGGCGTGGCTCTGGCACTGCTTCGCGCCGGCTGTAGCTCGCCATTACCTGACGAGCCTCTGCTGGTGCAGCCGGCTGACAGCCAAATGGTTGCCAGGCGAGTTGCCCAGACGCCAGGTGATTGTCCCTTCACCCTGCCGGCAGAGCCGGCTTTTGTGCCGCCCACTCCCTATCCGGCAGCACCGCCGGAGCCGTCCGAGTTCTGGTATGGGACGGAGGAACTGTGGACAGCCTTGCAGCGCGATGGCGTTTGGCGGCAACTACCGTCGACGGAGGGCGTGCTGAGCCAGAAGACCTTCTGGTGGCGTGCAGGTTACGATGCGCAGCTCGATAGCCGACCGGCCCTCACGGTGACGGGAACGCGCCTGGACGCTATAGCGCCACCCCTGGAGGCGACAAGGGCAACCCATGGCTCCCACGCAGAAATCGGCGATTTCATGCTCGTAGGCGTGGAAATACCCGGCGGGGGATGTTGGGAAATCACCGGGCAGATTGGAGAGCAGGTGCTGAGCTATGTGGTTTGGGTTGAGCCATAGCCGATCCCGGTCAAGAGTGCCGTTGGGGCGGGCTGTTTGCTTGGGCCGGATGCGCTGTGCTATAATTCTCCAGCTTGCCGGCCAGCATCACAGCGAGTTATGAACGGCTCGTCAATATCGCTGGCAGCTACTCCCTCTTTCATCACGTCGGGCCAGACAGGATTGGCGGCGGAGGCTTACGATGGCGATGGATCACGCAGGGCCAGCTCTGCCGAAGACCGGCTACGCAGCTTATCGAGACTGGACGGAGAGCCGCGGCTTCGCCCTGTTTGCCCTGGCCTGTGCCTTCGGCGCCATCCTGATGTGGCAGGTCTACCGCCCCCTGGCCTGGATACCCCTCCTGGCTGGCCTCCTGCCCTGGGCCCTACGCCTGGCCGCAGGGTACTTCCCCTTGCGCCGCACCCCCCTTGACCTGCCGATGCTGCTGTTCCTGCTCACCACCGTCATCGCGGTGTGGGCGGCTTACAACCAGCCCTTTGCCCTGGCTAAGGCCTGGCTGCACGCCGGGGCCATCCTCTTGTTCTACGCCATCGCGCTGCAGCGCCCCAAGGACTTGTGGATCGTCGCCGGCATCTGGAGCTTTTTCGGCCTCTTCATTGCCGGCTTCGATCTGCTCACCCACAACTGGGCCGATTGGCCCGCCAAGGTCGCTCCCGTCCAGCAGATGGGCCTGCATTGGATGGCCCTGCGCCCCCAGCTGGGCCTCCCCTACGCCCATCCCAATTTCGTGGCCGGCGTGATCTCGGCCATGCTGCCATTCGTTGTCGCCCTGGCCATCCGGTCCTGGCACCAGCGCCGGGTGCTCTCGGCTCTCCTACTAGCCGCCGGGAGCCTGCTGATCCTGCTCATTGTCATTCTTTCCACCACCCGTGGCGTGTGGGTAGGCCTGGCTGCAACCGCTGGCATGTTGGTGCTTTGGACCCTGTGCTTGCGCCTGGCCCCACGCTGGGGTTGGACCCCGCGCCGGCTCTTTGTGGCCCTGCTCGTAGGCCTGGCCATTGCCCTGGTGCTGGTCCTTGTCCTGGCCCGCTTCGTGACCCCCCAACCACTGGCCAGCCTGGTGGACTTCTCCACCCGTACCCGCCTGGACCAGAACGGGGCCCTGCTGAATCTGATCGAGGACTTCCCCTTGACCGGCGGCGGACTCAACACCTTCCCCGGCCTTTACTCCTGGTACATTCGCGTCACCCCCCAATATATCTGGCCCCACGGCCACAATACCTATGGCGACATTGCCATGGAACAGGGCCTGCTGGCTTTCTTTGCCCTGGCCTGGATCGCCATCGCCAGCATCTGGTGGCTGCTAGGCGCGGCTCAACAAGGGCCGGAAAAGCTCCTGGCCCTAGCCGCTCTGTCCAGCCTCAGCATCACCTTGATCCACGGCCTGGTGTCCGACAACATCTATCATAGCAACATGGCCGTGTTCATGTTTGTCGTTCCGGGCATGGCCGTGGCGCTGCGCGCGGCGCTGCTAGGCTCGATCCCGGCCGTGACAGTGCCCCCGGCGCATCCCTCCCGCAGCCACAGGCGTTGGGCCGTGCTGGCCGCTGCCCTCGCCGTTTTCCTTGTGCTCGGCTTTCTCTTCCGCCAGCGGGCCCTGGCCACCTGGTACGCCAACCTGGGCGCCACCCGCATGGCTCGGATCGAGCTCGCCCGCTATGGCACCGGCCAGTGGGATGATACCATCGATGTATTGGGACTGGTTCCGGCCGAGGATCTCTTCACCCGTGCGCTGTCCCTGGACCTGCACAACGGCACCGCCTACCATCGCCTGGGCTTGATCGCCCTGCAACGTCGCGAATTCTCAGAGGCAGTGCGCTACTTGGAGCAGGCCCGCGCCCTGGACCCCGGCCACTGGGGCATCAGCAAGGCCCTGGCTTATGCCTACGCCTGGACCGGACAATATGACCGCGCCGCCCCCCTGATGCAGTGGAACCCGGACATTGAGGAGGAGTTGGCCGGGCTTGCCCTGCGTTGGCGTAGGCAGGGCCGGGAAGACCTCGCCGGGCACGCCGAGGCCATGAGCCGGGCGTTGGCCTCCTGGCCGGGGCCCTCCCCGCAGTCCATGCAGTAGCCGTAAGCAGTTGCAGACTGGGCCGTTTCATATCACAATAAGACAGATTATGTCGTTCAAAGACTCAGGTTTGCCATCACAGCTAGAAAAGGGAGCAACCCGCATGTCCAATCGATCGGTCGCGCTCGCCGTCATCGTTCTTCTGGCCTTGGTCCTGTCAGCCTGCCAGCCCATCGCCGTCGTGCCACCCGCCGGGCCCACCACTGCAGCCCAACCGGCCGCCGAGGCCCCAGCGCCTGCCGCAGAGGCCACCGAGCTCAAAGTGGTGATCCTGCCCTTCATCTCCTTCGCCCCCTATTTCATCGCTCAGGACGAAGGTTTCTTCGCCGAGCAGGGCCTGGACGTCGAGCTCGTCAACCTGGTCCAGAACCAGGATGCCGTGGCCGCGCTCATCAGCGGTGAGGTCGACGTCGCCGCCGGCCTGATGACTGCCGGTATCCTCAACGCCATGGCCCGCGATGCCGGTATTCGCGTCGTGGCCGATAAGGGCTATATTGACCCCAATGGCTGCCCGAACATCGCCATCGTCGGCAGCAAGTCCCTGCTCGAGGCCAACCCCGAGCTGACCGCCGACGTGCTGCGCGGCAAGAAGTACCGCGGCGTGCCCGCCAGCTGGAACGATTACTTCGCCGACAAAGTGCTCAACACTCTTGGCCTCTCCATCGCCGACCTCGAAGACGTGCCGCTCCCGTCGCCCGAACAGGAAGCTGCGCTGACCAACGGCGCCGTCGACGTGGTAATCAACAACGAGCCCTGGGTGACGCGCTTCCAGAGGGCCGGTCACATGCCCATCCTGACCCCGGTAACCGAGGCCCTGCCTGAGTCCCAGTCTGCCGTCATGCTCTACGGCAAGTCGCTGCTGGAGGACAACGTCGACGCCGGCAACCGCTTCATGGTCGCCTATCTTAAGGCCGTGCGCCAGTACAATGAGGGCAAGACCGATCGCAACCAGGAGATCATGGCCAAATATATGCAGCTCGATCCCGCCACCATGCAGGAGATGTGCTGGCCTACCCTGCGCGCCGACGGCAGCCTCAACCATGACAGCATCCTGGACTTCCAGGCCTGGACGGTTGAGCGCGGCTTCAGTGACCAAACCCTGCCCATCGAGCAAATCGTCGACGAGCGCTCCCTCGATACTGCCAACCAGGTTCTCGACGCCAGCCCATGACCCTTTCACCTGCCGCCGGTTTCACCTGCCAGCGCGTCTCCAAGCTGTACCCTTCCCGCAACGGCGAAGTCCCAGCCCTGGAGAACGTCACCTTCAGCGTGCAGGAGGCCGAGTTTGTCTGCATCGTGGGGCCCAGTGGCTGCGGCAAGTCGACCCTGCTCAAGCTGCTCGCCGGCCTGCTGGAACCCTCCACCGGGGAGCTGCGCTTCAGCTCGGAGCCGGCCCCGGGCCAGCCGCGCAACGCGCTGGTCTTCCAGGAGCACGGCCTGTTCCCCTGGATGACTGTGCTCGACAACGCCACCTTTGGCCTGGAGATGCAGGGCGTGGGAGCGCGGGAGCGCCAGAGCCGGGGTATGGACATCCTGGCCCAGATGGGGATCGCCGGCTTCGCCCGCCACTATCCCCACGAGCTGTCCATGGGCATGCGCCAGCGCGCGGCCATCGCTCGCGCCCTGCTCTCCAATCCGCTCCTCTTGCTGATGGACGAGCCTTTCAGCTCCCTGGATGCCCAGAGCCGTCTGGTGATGCAGGAGGAGCTGCTGCGGATCTGGCGCGATCACCAGCAAATGGTCGTCTTCGTCACCCATGACATCGAGGAAGCCGTGCTCCTGGGTGACCGGGTGCTGGTCATGACCGGCCGGCCAGGCCGCATCCAGGAGGAGATACGCATTCCCCTGGGCCGCCCGCGCGATCTGCAGGACCGGGACCAACCCCAGGTAAGGGAGATCACATGGCATATCTGGAAGGCGATCGAACAGGAAGTACGCCGCAGCTTGCAGATGCCCGCCTAGCCACCGAGCAGGAGCAGGAAGGGCCACGCCTCCTGGCCTGGCTGCCGCTAGCCATCGCCGCCGCCCTCCTCCTGACCTGGGAGGTCGCCGCTGGCCAGGGCTGGGTGTCTGCGCTGTTCTTCCCCGCGCCTTCCAGGATCGCCCACACCGCCGTCAAGCTTGGCCTCCAGGGCTCGCTGCTGCAGAACACGGGCACCACCCTGCTGCGCATCGGGCTGGGCGTGCTCATCGGCGGAGGCCTGGGCGCGCTGTTGGGCCTGGTCATGGGCATGTCGCGCCCGCTGCGTCGGGTGGTCGAGCCCTTCATCTCGGCTGCCCATCCCATCCCCAAGGTCGCCATCTTTCCCCTCATCCTGATCATGTTCGGGGTCGGCGAGTCCTCCAAAGTTGCCGTCGTCGCCCTGGCCGCCTTCTTTCCCATGCTGATCAGCACCATGAACGGCGTCAGCCAGATCCAGTCCATCTACTTCGAGGTCGCCCAGAACTACGGTGCCGGCCGCCTGCAGGAGTTCACCCGAGTCGTGTTGCCGGGCAGCCTGCCTGCCATGCTCACTGGCCTGCTCCTGGCCCTGAACATCGCATTGTTGCTCTGCATCGCCGTGGAGATGATCAGCGCCAGCCAGGGCCTGGGCGCCATGATCTGGATGTCCTGGCAAACCCTGCGCACCGAGGAGCTCTACGCCGCCCTCCTGGTCATCGTCGTCCTGGGGATCGGCTTCAACGTTCTGGTCCACCGCGTGCTGCGGCGCCTGGTGCCCTGGCAGCCCGAACGCTAGCCCCTTTTCCGCCAGTCCACCAACGTAGTGGCCTGGATTGAGTCGTTCATGCAAACACTTGCCGGT
>JAULUH010000133.1:0-2511 GCA_032111745.1 Anaerolineae bacterium
CAACAAAAGTGTCAGGTAGCTAGTTTGAAGACTACTGGTCGCAGGAACCGAAGAATTTCCCTGGCGAACCGTCTACCCAGTGGAGTGATCTTCAATTGGACGGGATCGACGCGAAAGTGACCTTTTATCCTCACAGCTCGTCCGACGCGGCCTTGGGGCAGATCGCCGACGACATCGGCAACAATACCAGCTCGAGTCTTTTCTATTCACTGGCTTTTCTCTACCAAACCCCGGGGCCGATTCTGGACGCGATCAAGAAGGTCTCGGAAAGTGATGATCTGTTCGTCTACGGCGTATCAGATCGCAAAGTCGGCGGCCTTGTTCTGCAAAAGCCGGACGGTAACGTGTCACCCGTCTATCCCTCTGCGCTGACCAAGAACGTGCCGCCGCCGTTCTCGAAGGAGCCAACCGGTGGCGGCGGCGTTCATCTGCATCACAAATTCGTCGTCATCGATTTCGACAAGCCAACCGCCCGGGTCTATCTCGGATCGTACAATTTCTCATCATCGGCCGACATTAAGAACGGGGAGAACCTGCTCCTGATTCGCGACCGCCGAGTCGCAGTTTCATACATGGTTGAGGCATTGACGTTATTTGATCACTACCATTTCAGAGTAGCTCAACAGGATGCCAAGAAGGCCAGGAAAGAATTCGTTCTGGCCAAGCCGCCGCGAACCGCCGGGGAAGAGCCTTGGTGGGCCGAGGACTATGCGGATGCTCGGAAGATTCGCGATCGTGAACTCTTCGCGTAGGCGCTCACCCCCTTGCTTCGTATTTGAAACGACACCCTCGCTAGATCGTCGTCACCACTCGTTGCGCCTGCTCCGCGTTAATCGTCCATCCCAAGCGCCGCAAGCCGGCTTCGACCGCTTGCGGCACGGCAGCGAAGCGCTCGACCCGTCCGACCACCGGCTGAATTGGCTTGGATGTGTTGGGCGATGACGTGCGCTGGCGCGCCTTCGAGCGGGCGCTGAACCGGTCGGGGCGGCCGGTGGCGGCCAGGAAGACCATTTGGTCGCGGTGCGAGGCCTCGGACATGAACTCCAGCGTCATCTGGAACAGCTGCAAGACCCTGTCGAAGATCGTGAACGGCAAGGCGCGTGTGACGCCGGAGATTGCCGTGCGGCTATCGGTTGCGTTGGGTGGCAGTGCGGAGAGTTGGCTAGGACACCAGGCGGCCTACGATCTCTGGGAGATCGAACAACACGGCGATGACCTGCGGGCGGTGCCGTTGCTTGCGGGTGCGTGAGCCAACAGCGTTTTGATAACCTATGGGCGTGCGCGAGGTCTTGCGCCGCATGAAGGCCAGGGTCGGCTTCACCGGGCCGACCAACCCGCACGCCTGGTGGCACGCGTTCGCCCGCGATGGATGGTGAAGCCTTCAAAGAGGGTGTTTAGGTCGTCCATTGGCGTTGAGTCCCTAACTGGGTATTTCCAGTCCCTTGCCCGGTACTGAAAAGAGAACTCCCGTCGAGAGACGGGAGCCACTAGATATAGTGCACGCCATGGACATTAAGCACTATATATTGAGTTTATGGTGGCGACGGGTGGGCTCGAACCACCGACCTAGGGATTATGAAGCCCTCGCTCTGGCCGCCTGAGCTACGTCGCCATATGTGGGGTTTGGGGCTTGCCGTTACACAATATGTAGTGGCATAGATCCGGGGAGTGTTGGCCCTACACGCTGGTGCGTTGGGTCAACTACATGGGCATTATATCCGTCTTCGGGTGGTGTGTCAAACGTCAATGAGACTGGACATATTCCCCAAGGTCACCAGGGATGGATTCGGGCCTCAGTGGTGAATATTGGGGTTGTCGCAGTGCAGGTGCTCGGCCTGGGCCAGGTTCAACAGGCGGTCATCAGCAGTCACGAAGGTCAGTCCGGCCAAATCGGCGGCTTCGAGCGCAGAATTGGCCACCAGGGCTGAAGCCAACTGCACTGCGTCATAAGCACGCAGCGGGTGGCGGTCCAATAGGTCGCCGGCCAGAACAACGACGGCGTTCTCAAGCTCGACGAAGTGATACTGGGTCAACGCATGATCTGCTAGCACCCCGATGATGAAGGTGTGGTCATCATCGCTGATAGACGCCTCGCGTCGTCGCCGAGCCAAGGCGCTGCGCGATTCGACGATGCTCAGACGGGAAATCAAGAGTAAGTGGCCAGCCTCTGGATTAGTCAGAGTTCGGATCCAGTCGCTGCCTGTCTCGGCTACGTAGCGCTTGATCAGGGCGCTGGTGTCAAGATAATAGATCTGCCGACTCATCTTGCATCCCGCTCAGCGATGATTACTTCAGATAGAGGCCCGCCGACGGCATAGCGCGCGGCAGTCTCAGCTAGCCGTACGTCCGATCTGGACGTTGAGTCAGGGAAAGCGCTGGGTGCCGTGACCAGGCCGGTGGCAGTCAGCACCTGCTGCGCCCGATCCAGTTCGCCGGCCGTCTCGATCTGATGGATCACCAATTTGACGCGGGCATGCTCTGGCAGCGAAATTGGGCTAAGCAAGCGCAGTA
>JAULUH010000133.1:2521-10504 GCA_032111745.1 Anaerolineae bacterium
TATGCCATGTTCGTAGACAGCGATCGCCGTCGTGTCAGTTGCCATTCTATCCATCGTCTCTGCTCCAAACCGGATGCTTTGTTGGCAACCCGATTATACCCGTCGAAGGCCCATATGCCAAGACAAACTGCGGTGTCAGCCCTGTCGCAGAACCATATCTGTGAGGCGAAGGCGGGGCGCAGGGGTGAGATTGCTTTGGTGGCCTTTTGCACCCTATGGGCGTTGTGCGTCCTCACGACCGGCGGCCGCCCGGTCATGAAGTATCTGCCAGTTCATGTGCCGCTGCATACCGCGATCATGAACTATCTGCCGTCATGAACGACGGGGGCACCGTCTGGTGTGGCGGCATGCGACTCGTCTCTTTGGATGCGATAGTCGCGCTGCCATTCGTGCCCCTACGTCGTGAATAACGTTCGCGGTATGGCGTTCTCGCAATGGCGGGATCCTATACACCAAATAGCAACAGGCTGACAGTCGTAGACTGTCAGCCTGTTGCTTTGGTAGCGGGGGCAGGACTCGAACCTGCGGCCTTCGGGTTATGAGCCCGACGAGCTGCCACTGCTCCACCCCGCATTACTTCCAGGCATTATACATGACCCGACCCGGCGAGTCAAATCACGGCTAGCGGCCGAAGAAGCGGTCCCACCATTGTTGCCAGGCTGGCGCAACGGGCACGGCCGGGGCCGGCGCGGCCAGGGCCGGCTCCTCAGGCAGGTCCGGCATGCGCACCGCGACCTCGTCCGGGAAGGTCCAACCCAGGTCGACCCGGGCCCGCTCGATCACGTACGCGTCCGTCTGCACGTGCTTGAGCCACTCCTGGCTTTCCTGCAGCCATTCTTGCTCCAGCCGAACCTCCGCCTCCCAGCGCGCCACCTCGGCCTGCAGCTCCCGGTTGGCTACGACCCGGCCGGTGTAGCCAAAACCCAAGAGCACCAGGGCTGCGATGGCCCCCAGGAGTGCCCACTGTCTCGGCGAGAGGATGATGCGGCTCGGTCGCTTGACCACGGTCCGCTCCCAAGGGCCCAAACAATAAATCCCAGATCGTTGTCTGGGATTTCGGGCGGGTCCAGTGCCGAAGGTGGGACTTGAACCCACACGGGCTAATGCCCACTACGCCCTGAACGTAGCGCGTCTCCCTGTTCCGCCACTTCGGCATATGCAGGCCGCCGAGAGATCCTTCGCTGGTGACTCGCCGCCATGTCTGTTGGCCGATCGACCCGCTCAGGATGACTCGTGGGGAGGCCGGAGCTGCCGATGGGCAGCTGGCCCCCTGCGGACTTCACGAAGCAGAGTTTACCACCGGTGGGGGGAAATGTCAAACCCGCTGGCGGCGACAACATCAACCGGCAGCAAACCGAATGCCCTGGCCTATCACACCTGCCCTGGCGGCCGCTGCCCCGTCATTGCCAAACCGCCATACCACTGGGCAGTATGCCAGAAGACAGAAACTGGCGGACAGTTTCTGAACAGCCTGTCTTCCTGCTATCTCACCCCTAGTAACCTTTGAAAATATGTATGCACTCCATCACCTCTTCCGTGCAATAACCGACTGTTCCATCAGCATGCTGATAGCATGGATACCGATGCGTCTTTGGCAGACATATCATGGTCGCAGGGACAATCTTGCTGTCTTTCCGACGCGAGCTGCTCAACCGCTGCTGATACGGCTGATTTTTCGCACCTAGTGCATAGTCTGCAGTGAATCCAGGTATCATCGAAGTAGCTCCTTTCAAATCCGAATCTCAACGACTGAAGTACGGCGCCATGGGGTTGACGATGAACGGGAACTCCTCTTCAACGTCCACGCGGACGAAGAAGCGGTCGGGTACGTCGGTGGCCCGGTCGGTATACGTGAAAATGACGTCCAGCAGCTTGCGTGTACTGCTGACTGGTGCAGGATCCACGTCTATGCGAGCCAAAGCCTTGTTCTCCCGGTGGGCCTGGGCTGTCCGCTCGTAGATGCTGGGATAGCGCACAGCCAGATAATTGAGGGCTCGGTGCTCATCGGTCGCGCCTGCGTTGTCGATCAACAGCGCGGTGCGATCGAGCACTTCCGCAGCCGTCCAGTTGAAGGCGGCTTCAGCTTCCTGCCCGGACTTCTTTCCTCCCGGCGCTGCTGGCCGCGGGATGGCGCCGAGCAGCGACGCACGGTCAAAGGAGTAAAGCTGGTCGAAGACTGCGACCCGCAGCGTAAGCACACCGCAAGTCGCCGGCTCGGGGTCGAGCCAGCCAATGACCAGGTCCAGGTCGGTTGGAGCAGGGTCCTCTCGCACTGCTTCTACCAGCAGACCGAAGTCAGCCGTATCGCGCGGGCGCAGCAGATAGGTCTCCATTCCGCTAATTCGGAACACCCAGCAGATCTGGCGCGCCAAATAGCGGTTCTCCTGCAGAACCTTCTTCATTACGGCAGCGTTGGTTCCCGTTGCGCCAGACTGCGCTCCGGTTTGAGCGAACTCCTTCTCCACACCGAGGGACGGAAATTGAGCCTCTACGCGTCCAAGGGCGTACACGTGGGTTGGCGTGTACGCTGTATCTTGCCTGGCCATGCCATCCCCGCAATTCGGGCACGGGCCGGACCCTTCTGAGGGCGCTAGATGTGTCGTCTCGTTCAGCCTTTCGTTGCCCGTTAGATCTGCTGCATCCTGCGCTTCCATGAAACGATCTCTCCTTCTGGCTTGCTGGAGGCTTGCGCTCTGGGGATACGACTTGCTTGCTCTTTGAAGCGCATGGGACGCATTCCAGCCGGGCGTGCGCGAAGTGTCTGGCATCTGGCTAACCTCTTCCCTTCGGGGTGAACACCATCCAACGGTTCAATCGCCGGGCGCGCTCCTCACAGCTGCCACAGGGCTTGACGCCCACGGCCGTCGTGCTGCGTTTTATCACGTCGCCAAGGCCGATCTCATGACCGACCACAAAACCGGGCAGGCGAACGTGATGCGCAGCCACCAGTGGCGCGTTGCCATCCGCCTGCTCCAGCCGGTCACCCGGCTGGTCACTGCTCATGCAACTCTCCTTTGCGTATGGGCAAGCGCCAGGTAGGCACCCCACGCGTTGACCAGAGGAGGGACAACCGATGCCCGTCGTGGACCGGATGAATGTGCCAGGGCCATCCTGATTTGGGCGCCGGTGGCTCGCGGAAACTCAGACCTGAGCAGCGCGGCCGTTCCGGTAACGAGGGGCGTGGCGGCACTGGTGCCGCTGAAGCTCGCCACTCCACCTGCGGAGTCCAGGCCGGCGATCTCTTTGCCAGGAGCCAGCAGCCCTCGGCGGCCGATGGCGCCGCCGAGGTTGGTGTAGGATAGGAGCTTACCCCGCTCGTCGCAGGCGGCAACAGCGATGGCCCATGGATGGCGGGTGATCGCAGTGCCGCCTACGGCTCCTTGGTTGCCCGCCGCTACAGCAACGATGACGCCCCTCCGGGCCGCCAGGTCCAACGCTTCCTGCAGGGCGCGCTCGCCATTCAGCGACGGTTGCAGCAACGCGGCGCTGATATTGATGATCGTCGCGCCGGCTGCGATACAGTCACGAATGGCTACAGCCAGGTCACCGGGAGACGCTGCGGGCTGATCGTCCATCACCTTCTGCGATTCGGTAAAGATAGGGCGCACCAGTAGTGTGCAGCCTGGACAAACAGCTGCCGCGCCGGTCTCTCGTCGGGCGACTAGCACCCCGGCAACCAATGTACCGTGGCGGCAGGCCGCGCTGGTGGCGAGGTTGCAGGCGCCGCCTGCATCGTCGTCCAATACGCGCACCCGTTTCGGTGCCAGCGCAGGGTGGTCGAGAGCGACGGGGCCGTCGATCAGGCCGATTATCACCTCGGCGCACCCTTCGGTGCGAGCCATCAATGGGGTCAGGTTGATCAGGTCAAGCAGGTCAGTCGACGGTGACAATGGATGCAGCATTTCCGTTCCGTCGAGCTAGTCACAACCCTGCCAGCGGTGAATACCCTACGGCTATAGGTTCGCTCAACTAGCAAACATCGGCTTGGCTATTGGTACAAAGACGGTCCAAGCATATCACAACCACTGGAGGAAGTCAACTGAAATGTTTTTCACGGGTGCATTTCAGTTTGGAGGCAGATTTTCCTGCTGCGGCCTGCAGCAGACCAAATCGGCACCTGGAGATGCCACAGGCCCCTGGATCCGGTCGAAGTTTGCGTATGACCGAGGTCCAGGGACCCACGCGCCTCTCCCATTGGATAGACCAGCGAGGGGGATGGCATCCCTGTACGGATGGTGGGCCGTTCCGACGAAGGGGTAAGCCAGAGGTGAGATTAGTTGGAACGCCTGGCCACCGTGATGCCCCTACGGTGTGCCTGGGGTCATCCCCGGGGTGGGCTCCTCCACCACCCGCTCGGTGGCGACGTACCAGGTTGGCAGGGTGTTGAAGCGGTCTGCGGGCGTGTGCAGCCGGCCGACCTGCGCCGCCTTGACGTTATCATGCACGCCGAAGCTGTACACGTCGAAGTAGATGGGCAACGCCGGTAGCTCGTCGGCGAAGATCTGCTGGAACTCCTCGTAGAGCTGGAAGCGCCGCCCCGGGTCGCTCACCGCCCGCGCCTCCTCCATGATCTCGTCGGCCCGGTTGTGGCTCCAGCCGGTGTAGTTCTGCCCGCTCTCGCTCTGCGTGGAGTGCCACAGGGGATAGGGGTCAGGGTCGCCGCCCAGCTGCCAGTGCACCAGCGCCGCCTCGTAGTTGCGCGGGCTCAGGTAGTCCCCGGCCAGGCTGACCAGCCCCACCACCTGCGGCTTGGCGTAGACGCCTATCTGCGCCCATTGCTCGGCGATGGCGGTCAGCAGCTTCTCGTTGTCGCCCAGCAGCACAAAAGAGAGCGATTGCCCATCCTTGTCCCGGATCGGATCGCCGTCACCCTCGCTGTCCACCCAACCTGCAGCCGTGAGCAGCTCAGCCGCCTTTTCCACATCCGGCCCCGGGTGCGCGGGCGCGGCGTTGGCCCAGGTGCCCGGCATGAACAGGCCATCGGCCGGTACCCCCTGGCCGCCCAGGGCCGCATCGATCACCGCCTGATGATCCAACGCCAGCCACAGCGCCTGGCGCACCTGCTTGTCGGCCAGGAAGGGGGCGTTGGGGTTGCTCAGGTTGAAGTAGAGCAGGGTTTCCCCGGCCAGGGGCGCCGACAACACCTTCATCTGCTCGCTCTCCTGCGCCAGGGCCAGGTTCTCGGGCAGGATGCGGCTCACCCCATCCACTTCGCCGGCCTGAAAGGCGGCAAACGCGCTGGCGTAGTCCGGGTAGAAGCGCAACTCCAGCGCGTCCAGGTAGGGATCGGGCCCGCCATAGTAGGGGCTGGGCTCCAGCAGGGCCCCGGTGGCGGTCAGATCGACCAGGCGCCAGGGGCCCGTGCCCACCGGCTGCAGGTTGAGCAGGGAACGGCCCATGTCGGCGATGGGCACCTCCCGCCACAGGTGGGCCGGCAGAATGCCGATGGTGGCCTCGTAGAGGAAGGGCGCGTAGGGCTCCTGCAGCTGAAACTGCACCGTGGTGTCGTCCAGCTTGGTCACCGTCACGGTGCGCCAGAAGTCGGACAGGAACTTGGGGGCCAGGGAGTCGGGGGATGCGAAGGTCTCGCTCTGCAACACCTGGACGGTGTAGACCACGTCGTCCGCGGTGAAGGGCGCGCCGTCGTGCCAGCGGATGTCGGGCCGCAGGGTGAAGGTGTAGGTCAGCCCGTCCGGGCTGATCTCCCAGCTGCTGGCCAGGTCGGGCTTCACCTCCCCGCGCTCGTCGACGCGCACCAGGCCGTCGAAGATCAGGCTGGACAGCTCGCGGTCGAGGTCGGCGCCGAAGGCCAGCAACGGGTTGATGAACTGCGGTGTGCCGACCGTGGCCTCGGTGTAGACGCCACCCTGGGAGGGGACGATGGTCTCGCCGGCCAGCTCGACGGCCTGGGAGCCCAGGATGGCGGCCAGCAGCAGGATGCCCAGGAAGGCGATGATTGCTTGCCAGCGAATGGCTTGACCCAAATCAGCCCTGCCTCAAACAAACAACGCCGCGTCGCACTCTGTGCCGACGCGGCCGTCCGTGGGATGCTACGCGCTGGCCGATCAGGTGCTGATGGCCAGAATCAGGATGGCTACGATGAAGAAGGTCACGCTCACGGCCGCGGTCAGGTAGAAGATAGTCCGCTCCACACCCCGACGGCCGGTCTTGAAGCTGGTATCCCCGCCGAACACCGCGCCGGCGCCCAGGTTCTTGGCCTGCAGGGTCACCATGCCGATGAGGGTGAGGGCCAGGATGATTTCCACCACATAGAGAACGTTCAGAAACACGGCTTGCTTTCTCCTCTGACAAACTGAGCGTGGATTATACCATGGGGAGGGTGAGGAGGGCAAGTCCCGACAGCAGGGGCATACCCCGACGTCACCCGTTCCAACTCATCCCACGCGAGCCGGACTCATCTTGGGGACAGCACACCTTCCACGGAAGAGCACCGTCCTATGCCCTGCGCCCCATCACCCGCGCTTCAGCTGCATCAAGACCCCTTCCCCTCGTAGGGCGCGGGCCTCCGTGGCCGCGTCCTACGAGGGGAAGGGGTCTTGATGCAGCTAAGGGGAGGGTGGCGGGGTGCGGGGCGCAGGCCAGATCACGCGGGTGGCAGGACTGGGCGGCCGTATCATCCCGGAACGGGATATCATCCCGGAACGGGATATCATCCCGGAACGGGATATCATCCCGGAACGGGATATCATCCCGGAACGGGATATCATCCCGGAACGGGATATCATCCCGGAACGGGACACCCACCGGGCGATCGATGTGGTCACGGCGGGGTTAGCGGGAACGGATGGCCCCGGTGCTCTCCCTCATGCCAGGCGCGGCCCATAGCGGCGCCAGGGCCGGGTAGAGCTGGCGGTAGGTACGGTAGGCCTCGGCGTAGACGGCGGCGCGGGCGGGGTCGGGGAGGATGGGGGGGAGGGGGTGGGGGACGGCGCGGCGGCAGGCAGTTTCCACGTCGGCATACACGCCGGCCCCCACACCGGCCAGCAGGGCAGCGCCGGTGGCTGCGGCCTCGCGGACGGCGGAGGGCATGACGGGCCGGTTGAAGATGTCGGCCTGCAGCTGCAGCCACAACGCATGGTGGCTGGCGCCGCCGGTGGCCAGGACCGCGCCGATAGGGCCGCCCAGCTCCTCCATCAGCTCCAGGCCCTCCCGCAGGGCGAAGACCACCCCCTCCATCACCGCGCGCACCAGGTGGCGCCGGTCGTGGTGCAGGCCCAGCCCGGCGAAGACGCCACGGGCCTGGGGATCCATGTGCGGCGTGCGCTCCCCGGCCAGGTAGGGCAAGTAGAACAGCCCCTCGGCGCCGGCCGGCACCTCGGCGGCCATGGCGGCCAGCTCGCCGTAGCTGCGGCCCTCGAAGACGTTGTCGCGCAGCCAGCGCAGAGACAGGCCGGCGGCCAGGGTGGCCGCCAGCTGGTACCAGCGGTCCGGCAGGGCGTGGCAAAAGCAGTGCAGGCGCAGCAGGGGGTCGTAGGCCGGCGCCAGCAGCGGGGCCAGCAGCTGTCCCCCCGTGCCGATGGTGCAGGAGACCACGCCCGGTGCCATCAAGCCGTTGCCCACGGCCTGGCAGGCCTGGTCGGCAGCGCCGTAGACCACCGGGATGCCCGCGGCAAGGCCGGTGGCGGCGGCGATTTCGGGCAACAGGCCACCGGCCACCGCGGCCGCGGTGCCGAGCGGCGGCAGCAGGCGGGCGTCGATGGCCAGCGCGTCCAGCAGCTCCTGGCTCCAGCGCCGGCCCGCGGTGTCGAAGAGCAGGGTGGCCGAGGCATCGCTGGGCTCGCTGCCCAGCTCGCCGGTCAGGCGCAGGCGCACGTAGTCCTTGGGCAAGAGCAAAGAGGCCGTGGCCGCGGCTGTCTCCGGCTCATGCTGGCGCAGCCATAGCCAGGTGGCCAGCATGAAGCCCGCGGCCAGGGGATTGGCCGTCCAACGCCCCAGCTGCGGGCGACCCAGATTGTCATAAAC
>JAULUH010000134.1:0-4343 GCA_032111745.1 Anaerolineae bacterium
CATGGGTTAGCGAAGTCCGCAACCCTTTGGTTTGTCAGCTCCGCTTTGACCTATGGCTCCGGTTCCATGCCCTGCAGCATGCCCATCACGTCGGTCGTCATGTCGTTGGCGTAGTAGGTCGCCATGACCGAACCGTTGCCCGCGGCAATGACGGCCAGGTTCTCGTCCGGGGCAAGGGCCAAGCTGGTGTGGAAACCACGCTCTTGCCCGGTGGTGTTGGCCACCCGATGGCCGGCGACGTCGCCCAGGAACCAGCCATAGCCCCAGTCGATCATCATGGGCGAAGGACGGACTACCCCAAAGCGATAGTCGGCGAAGGGCGTCGGCGAACGCGGCTCCAACATCTGGTCGACCGCGCTCTCCGACAGGATGCGCTGGCCATCCAGGACCCCGCCGTTGAGGTAGGCCTGAACCAGCTTCGCCATGTCCTCGATGTTGGTGAACAGGTTGTTGGCCGCGGCGAAAGGCCGGTGATAGGGCAATGCACTGCTGACGACCACATTGCCACTGGCATCTGCCACATGAGGGCTGGCCAGCAGCGTATTGTCGACCTCTTCCAGCAAGAAGGTGGTGTTGGCCATACCCAGCGGCTCGAAGATGTTTTCGCTCATGTAATCTTCGTAGCTCTGACCGCTGGCTGCGGCGACGACAGCGCCGAGGAGCGCATACCCCAGATCGGTGTATTCGAAGCCCGAGCCCGGCGCAAAGAGCAGTCGCCGGTCAGCCAGGCTGCGGACCCAGCGCTCGGCGGCGCCGGCATCGTATTCCGGCATGAAGTTCTCCCAGTCCGCCATGGTGTCGCCGCTGTCGGGAATGCCGGAGTGGTGAGTCAGGAGCTGGCCGACGGTGATGTCGCGGTAGCGCTCATCCTTCATTTGGAAGTAAGGCAGATAGTCCGTGACCGGCGCGTCCAGATCGATCTTGCCCGCATCGACCAGTTGCAGGACAGCCATGGCGGTGGGGGCCATGGAGGTCTCGGCCCACTGGAAGACGGTTTGGGGCGTGACCGGCTCACCGCCATCCAGGCTGGTAACGCCAAATCCCTTGGCGTAGACCAGTTCGCCGTCCTTCACCACGCCGAGGGCAAAGCCAGGCAGCATGTTGCGGGACATCGCCTCCTCGACCAGGGCCTCGATCTCGGCGACAGTTGCCTCGTCGAGTGCTGGGGCGGGTGCAACACCAGCCTCGGCTATCATCTCTGGAGGTTCGCCGGCCGGCGGTAGGGACGTCGATGTGACCGGTGCTGCCGAGGGCTGCACCACCAGCGGCGGCATGGAGCAGGCCGCAATCAACACCACAGAAGATAGGACTGCGAGTGTGACAATGTATTTTCTAAGTGACATGGCAACTCCTCCCTGAGCTTCCCCTTCAGGAACTGGTTCTGCTCCCCTCCCAACAAGTGTCATCACTGCCAGGACAAGGGCACGCACGGAGATGGCTTTGGGGCATCCCTCCTTTCCCCGCCAAACGAGCGAAAACCAAAACCCACACAGTACCATTATACCACAGGTTCTGCCCGTGGGATACGGTGAGTTTTGCTGCGAGGCGTGCAGAACGGGTCAAATGCAAGTAGGGGCGAGGTTACCTCGCCCCTACACCGCCCCCCACCCGGCCTGCGGACCCTTACTGCTCCCCGCTCAGCCTCTCGGCCATCCCCACTAGCTCGGCAAACTCCGCGGCATCGGCATCCTCCGGCAGCTGCGCGCTGACGCTCTCCGCCAACTGGCGCACGGCCTCCAGGCTGCCATCCCTGGCCCAGTAGCTGTTCCGCAAAATCTCGGCGAACTCCGCCACCGCCGCATCCAGCTGGAACCGGGCCGGCATCTCCTCGAAGGTGGGACGGAACGCGCTGCGCTCGATGCTGGCGCTCTGCTCGGTCACCTCGCCCGTGTCCGGATCCTGGTAGCGGATCGCCACCGTGGCCGCCGGCCCCTCGGCCGCGTCCTGGAACTTGAGCTCGTACAGGGCCGTCACGCTGTGGCCGCCACCGACCTCGCCGGCATCCACCTCGTCGTCCCGGAAGTCCTCGTCCGCCACGTCCCGGTTCTCATACCCGATCAGGCGGTAGCGGCTCACCACCTCCGGGTTGAAGTCCACCTGCACCTTGGCGTCCCTGGCGATCACCTGCAAGGTGCCGGTCAGGTTCTCCACGAACACCCGCCGGGCCTCGCTGAGCGTGTCGACATAATAGTAGTTGCCGTCGCCGTCGTCGGCCAGCTGCTCGAGCAACACATCGTTGTAGTTGCCCATGCCGAAGCCGACGGTCGACAGGGTGATGCCCTGGTCTACGTTCTCTCGGATGGTGCGCAGGATCGACTCCGGCCCGGTGTTACCCACGTTGGCCACCCCGTCCGAGCACAGGATGATGCGGGTGATCCGCCCCGGCCGCAGGGCCTCAGCCGCCATGCGGTAGCCTATCGCCAGTCCTTCCTCGGCGTTGGTGGACCCTTCGCTGTAGAGCGCGTCGATGGCCTGGAGGATGGCCTCCTGGTTGGCGGCACTGGTGGGCTGCAACACCGCCCGCCCCTGCGAGCCGTACACCACGATGCCCACCTCGTCCGCCTCCCGCAGCTCGCCCACCAGCAGCCGCAGCGCCTGCTTCACCAGCCCCAACCGGTTCTCCATGTCCATGGAGCCGGAGACGTCGATGACGAAGATCAGGGTGGCGTCCTTGCGGTTCTCCGGGGCAATGACCTTGCCCTGCAGGCCGACCCGCAGCAGGTGGTACTTCTCCCCGCCGAAGGGGGAGGCCGATCCGTCCAGGTGGATGGCGAAGGTGTCCTCGCCCGGTGGCTCGTAGTAGTGGTTGAAGTAGTTGACGAATTCCTCCGCGCGCACCGAGTCGGCATCGGGCAAGTAGCCGTCCCGCAGGTAGCGGCGGGCCACGGTGTAGGACGCGTTGTCCACGTCCATGGCGAAGGTCGAGAGGTGGTCGTCCTCGGTGTCGATGAAGGGGTTCACGCCGTAGTTCTGGTAGAACACGGCATCGTAGGGCTCGTCGTTTACCGTGGCGCTGCCCCCGGTGGAGGGCGGGTACGGCGCCCCGGCCGGGGCCCTGGCCGCCATCTCCGCGACGGCCCGCGGTTGATCGGACATCAGCCGCTGGGACTGCGGCGGCGCGGTCGACGCGCCCGGCGCTGGCACAAACATGGCGCACCCTGCTGCCAGCAGGCTCAGGACGGCCAGCACACTGAACAACGCGATCATGCGGCGATGACCAGGCATGGTTCTCCTCCTCTGATGGGCAATCCGCTATGCAAGTGTGGCGCAGGCCGGCCTTCTGCCCCGCTGTGCTGGGCTTCCCGCGAAGCCCCTTGTCTACCGGTATCACGCGTCCCCCGCGTCGAATGTTCACGCGCCGGCGGGTTGAACGCACGCGTGCACTGGATCACGGGATTGGGCTGAATTGGGCGATGTCACTCGCCTAATTCATACCAAACTGGAGGATTTGCCAGGCGAGTGGCACCCGTGCCCGCCGGCCATTCATGCCCCTACACCCATTAATGCAAACCCCTTACGGATGGGGATTCCCTCACATCGAGTCACCCTCCCTATCAGGCACGCATAGAGGAGACCTCGCCCCTACGCGCGGATGAGGGCATGGCGCGGGCAGAGGGCCTCTACAGCGCCTGCGCCACTGGAAACGCCTCGTCCAGGCAGTTGGGGCACGGCTCCACCAGGCCCGTCCCACTATCCACCCTCCGCGGCTGGCCACAATAGGGGCAGGCTATGACGTCTGGAACCCGCGTGGGCCCCTGTCCGGCCTGGCGTATCTTGGAACCGGTCTCCGTCATCGGCAAGGCGTAGCCCTCCGCGATCAGGAGCTGGTTGACGTTGACCAGGCTGCCGTCCTCGCCCTCCACGATCACCTCTCCCAGCAGCCGGCCGAACTTGCCCGTGCGGTCCCGCCCGCGCTTGTCCAGGATGGTGCGCAGGAGCACCGGCTTGTCCAGCACCAGGCCGCGCACCAGGTCGCGCGCCCGCAAGCCGGCTTCCTTGCCCGGCCCCCGTAGCTCGGGAGTGTCGACCTTCCACAGCCGGATGGTCTGGTCCCGGCGCCACACGCCCACGCCGAGGTCGATGTCCACGGTCACGGTGTCGCCGTCGTAGACCTGGGTCACCAGGGCCGCGTAGTGGTAGAGCTGGGATTGAATTCTCAGGCTGGTCAGATCGCTCATGGCGCGCTCCATACGATGGTCTTGTTGCCGTCCCGCGTGCTGTGCGCGCCCTCGCCCATCCACGGCGGCACGCCGAACGGTAAATCCCCGGGCGGAATCGGAGCCACATCCCCGGGCTGGAAGGACTGCCCGTAGGGTAGGGGGTCGGGTTGCAGGCCGTCGTCC
>JAULUH010000135.1:0-1529 GCA_032111745.1 Anaerolineae bacterium
GCGGCCGATGATGGTGGCGTTGCTGCCGTCGCAGCGCACCCCGGCGAAGTAGCTGAGCAGCAGGTCGCCCGCCTCCTCAGTGGAGGTGAGCATCAGCACCAGGACATCCTGCCACAGGTCGCGCCAGCCGCGGCCGCCCCGGCCGTAGTCGTGGTAGGGCAGGAAGGAGTTGCCGAACCAGCGGCGCAGCGTGGGCTGGAGCGACACCCAGCGCATCCAGCCGTCGAAGCGGGGGTCGCCGGTGCGAAAGGCGACGGCGTCCAGCTCCCGTTGCCAGTGGGCTCGGGTGCGGTCCAGCCAGGCGTCGAACCTTTCCTGGCTGCCGTAGGCGGCCAGCAGGGGCTCGGGGCGCTCTTCCTCGGCCAGGACGCCCAGGATCAGCACGTAGCTCTGTGAAGCGCCCGGCTGCAGGGTGATCTGGGCAAAGCACAGGCCACCCAGGGCTTCGTAGCCGTCCACGCGATCACCGGCCCCGGCCGTGGAAGGCAAGGCACGCACCATGGCCTCGGGCCAGTCCAGGGTTCCGCCCTCGCCGATGAAGTCCTCGACCGTGGGAAAGAAGCCGATGGGGGGCTGGCCGTCCTGGTCCACGCCCAGCACGGCGTACGTGGTGGGGTTGGGCAGATGGCCGCGCTCGTCGAAGGAGAGGGTGGGGCGCACCAGGACGCCATGCTGGTGGCAGACGGTGCGGTGCAGGAGCGACGTCACGTGACGGTGATCCCGCAGGTTGTCGGCCGAGCGACCGAAGATAGGGATGGCGGCCGTTGGCGCCAGGTGCAGCGGGGCCGGACCGGTATTGGCCAACGTGATCCTCATCAGCTCGACCCGGTCCTGGCTGCTGGGGACGAAGTTGGTGACGGTGGCCCTCAGGCCGAGGCGGCGGTTCTCTCGCGTCACGCTGTGCCAGAGAAAGCCGGCTTCCAACGTCACCTCCTCTGCTTCGGCGGTGCCGAAGTTGCCGGCAACCTGGGCTGCGCTGTTGCCGGTGGCAGACCAGGGGCCAAACCCCTCGGCGTGCACCCAGAAATTGCGGGCCGAGCGGGTGTTGTGCAGGTCCTCGACGGAGACAGGCAGGGTCAGGAAGCTGTTCTGGTTGGCCTTGATGTCGCCGTGGCCGGTGGGGGTGATGGCGGAGCGCATGCCGGCCGCGTTGGCCAGGGGGAAGTAGAGGTAGCTGGTGCGGTGGGCATTGGGCAGGCGAAAGGTGCCTTGGTCGTCGACGAAGGTCCAGCCCTCGGGTGTGTGGTGGTTCATGAGTGGCTCTGTTCTATGGTGGCGGCGAACGCACGCTGGCTCGAACTTTCCGGTAGAAACAGTTGATTGGTTAATCGGCGGCCGCCTCGCAATGACAGATGGGTGTCTTCTCTAGGCGTGTGGTTATCCTGCGAGCCTGGCAGCACTGGTCGGGGCGGGTGGGACGGTGCTTCGGCCATGGCATGCCGCGATCGTGACCTGCCTGCCGTCATGAACGACGAGGGCACGAACGGCGGCATGCGAATCGGCTCTCTGGATGGGAATCTTGCGCCGCC
>JAULUH010000136.1:0-5224 GCA_032111745.1 Anaerolineae bacterium
GCGGGCACTGCGGGAGCCGGACGCCACCCGCACGGCGCTGCAGCGCGAGCTCGACAGTTTCGTGGCCGAGGCGGCAGCGCGGGCGCAGGCCACGGAGGGGCTGGCGGAGCGGCTGGCCCTGTGGCAGGCGATCTATGCGGCGTTCGCGGCCCGGCAGGGCCTGCAGTTGCTGCCGGCGCTGATGGCGGGCATGGGTAGCTTTTACCAGCTGCGCCGGCTGGCGATCGCGGAGCTGGGATCGGACCGGCTGGCCCTGGAGGCGGTGCGCGGGCTACCGCACAATGCCACCACGGAGATGGACCTGGCGCTGTGGGCGGTGGCGGAGGTGATCCGGGCCGACCCGGCGTCGGCGCAGCGCTTTGCGGGCGGGGATACGGCGAGGCTGGTGGACGACTACGGGGCCGGGCGGCTGCCCATGGCGGCGCAGGTGGCGCTGGCCGCGTTCATGGGGCGCTACGGCATGCGGGGCCTGGCCGAGATCGACCTGGGCCGGCCGCGCTGGCGAGAGGAGCCGGCGCACATCTTTGAGGTGGTGCAGAGCTATCTGCGCATCGAGGACCCCGACCTGGCGCCCGACGCCGTGTTCCGGCGCGGTGCGCAGGCCGCAGAGGCAGCCATCGAGGCGCTGGTGCGGGCCATGCCCAACCCCGGGAAGCAGCGGCTGGCGCGCTTCCTGGCCAGCCGGGTGCGGGCGCTGGCGGGTTTGCGGGAGACGCCCAAGTTCACCATCGTGCGCCTGCTGGGGGTGATCCGGGAGATCATGCTGCAGAGCGGGCGAGAGCTGGCGGCGGCGGGCGTGGTGGTGCGGCCGGACGACCTGTTCTTCCTGCGCTTTGTCGAGCTCGAGGCCCTGGCCGCGGGGGAGGACCGGGACTGGCAGGGCCTGGTGGCGGAGCGGCGGCGGGTTTACCAGCGGGAGCTGTTGCGGCGGCAGGTGCCGCGGCTGCTGTTGAGCGACGGCCGGGCCTACTACGACGGGCTGGGCGCCGGGGCCGGGGATGGGGCTATCCGAGGCAGCCCGGTGTCGCCGGGGGTGGCCGAGGGGGCAGTGCGCGTGGTGTTCGACCCGCGGGACGCGCAGCTGGCGCCGGGTGAGATACTGGTTTGCCCGGGCACCGATCCGTCGTGGACGCCGCTGTTCCTGTCCGCGGGCGGGCTGGTGATGGAGGTGGGCGGCCTGATGACCCATGGGTCGGTGGTGGCGCGGGAGTATGGCATCCCGGCGGTGGTGGGGGTGCACGAGGCGACGCGGCGGCTGCAGACCGGGCAGCGGGTGCGGGTGGACGGGACCGCGGGTACGGTCGTGGTGCTGGAGGCGGAGCGGAGCCGGAGTTGAACCGCAGAGGCGCAGAGAACGCAGAGGGGAAACAGGGCCGGAGGAGCCCAGAGGAGAGAGCCGGAGTTGAACCGCAGAGGGCGTGGTGGGCGCATGGGGAGCGCGGAGAAGGGAAGTAGACCGGAGGCGCGAATTGACTTGCGTTAACGGTATGTTAACGGTATAATGGCGGCATTCGAACCGCCCCGAGATCTCATTGGCGCCACGTGGCGCAGAGGAGGTGAGAAGTCAGGGACGTCTCTCCTTGCCTGCTCCTATCAGTCGTTTCACCCTCTCCAGGACGCAGCGTGACTACGTGCCACTGCTGTCCATCCACCCCGGTTTTTCCTTATCACGACCCTTGCTCAAGGAGGAGCGCCATGGCTGTTCGTCGCATCTTGATCCCGCTGGGCATGCTGGCTGTGCTACTGTTCGTGGCAGCCTGCCAGCCGCCCGTGGTCCCGCAGCCGCAGCAGGCGGCCAGCACCGAGCTCAACGTTCTCTGTACCCCCCAGGTCGAGTGGTGCGAGGGGATGAAGGCCGAGTTCGAGGCCGCGCATCCGGACATCACCGTCAACTTCGTGCGCATGTCCAGCGGCGAGGCCCTGACCCGCCTGCGCAACGAGAAGGAGAATCCCCAGTTCGACATCTGGTGGGGCGGCCCGATCGACAGTTTCGTCGCGGCCAAGCAGGAGGACCTGCTGGAGAAGTACGACTCTCCCAACTACGCCAACATCATCAACCCGGAGCTGATGGCAGACCCCGACCACTTCTGGGTAGGAATCTACGTGGGATCCCTGGGATTTGCCACCAACACCAACTCCGGCGTCACCCCGCCCACCTCCTGGGATGACCTGCTCAAGCCGGAGTTGGAAGGCAACATCCTCATCGCCCATCCCTCCAGCTCGGGAACATCCTATACGCAGCTGTGCACCCGCCTGCAGATGTTGGGCGAGGAGGCTGGCTGGGAGTGGGAGCGGCAGTTCGCCCAGAACGTGCTGCAGTACACCAAGAGCGGCGCCGCCCCGGCCAAGTTCGTTGGCCAGGGCGAGGCGGCGGTCGGCATCGTCTTCTCGCACGACATCGTGGCCCAGATGGAGCAGGGACAGCCCCTGGCGTTGACCTTCCCCGAGGAGGGCACCGGCTACGAGATCGGCGGCATGGGCATCATCAAGGGCGCCAAGCACCTGGACACCGCCCAGAAGTGGTTCGACTGGGCGCTGGAGCCCGAGACCCAGGAGCTGGGGCCCAAGTACGGCGCCTTCCAGGCCCCGACGGTCAAGGGCGCTGAGCCGTCCAAGCCGGAGCTGCTGGAGGTAAACCTGATCGACTACGACTTCCTCTGGTGCGGCGAGAACAAGACGGCGTTCGTGGACAAGTTCACCAACGAGATCGCCGGTGCGGACTCCCTGAAGGAGTGATCCGCACCTCCTGACCGAGATCCCACGGGCTCGCTCAGCTCGCCCGAGCTTGAGGGAGCCCATGGGATCTGTGAGCAAGGCCAGGGCAGCGCAGGTCCCGGCCTGTGTGGCAGGTCATAGGCCTCATGGCTACCCAATTCCTCTCCCCAGCGCAGCGTGGCCTGCGGGGCTCCCTGCACCGGCGGATGCAGGAGTTCCGGCTGATCGGCCAGGACCCGGTGCTCACCATCGGGCTGCTGGTCATCGGCGCGTTTGCCGTTACCTTCATCATCTGGCCCATCCTGCGGGTGGTGGTGCAGGGCTTCTTCGAGCTGAGCACCAACCGCTTCAGCCTGAAGTATTTCGGCCAATATTTCGACCCCTACTACCGGGCCTATCAGTGGCAGGTCTTGCGGGATACCATGGTGATGGGCCTGGCCACGGCCACGGGGGGCACGATTTTGGGCTTCATCTTCGCCTATGCCCTGGTGCGTTGCCGTATGCCCTTTCCCCGGGCCACCCATGCCCTGACCCTGGTGCCCACCATCTCGCCGCCCTTCGCCATCGCCATTGCCACCATCCTGCTCTTCGGCCGCAACGGGCTGATCACCCGCAACCTGTTGGGCATCGTGCCGGGACCGGGCAGCAACGACATCTACGGCCTGGATGGCCTGATCTTCGTCCAGATCATCACCTTTTTCCCGGTGGCCTACCTGATTCTGAGGGGCATGCTGGAGCGGCTGGAGCCCTCGATGGAGGAGGCGGCCCTGAGCCTGGGGGCCAGCAAATTCCACATCTTCCGCACGGTCACCCTGCCCTTGCTGGTGCCGGGCATCGCCGGGTCCTTCCTGTTGCTGTTCGTGGAGTCCCTGGCTGACCTGGGCAACCCGCTGCTGATCACGGGCCGGCGCACGGTGCTGTCGGCCGAGATCTACCTGGCTATCAACGGCCAATACGATCAACAGAAGGCCGCGGCCCTGTCCCTGGTGCTCCTGGTGCCCACGCTGACGGTTTTCCTGCTGCAGCGCTACTGGGTTTCCCGGCGCTCGTACGTGGCCGTGACCGGCAAGCCCACGGGCGGCCAGATCACGGTCAAGGAGCCGTACATCCGCGCTCCCATGGTGATCGTCACCGTGGCGACGCTGGTGCTGGTGCTGGCCCTCTACCTCACCATTGCCGTCAGCTCCTTCACCGAGCTATGGGGCACCAGTTATCAGTTCACCCTGGACCACTACCGGGCTGCCTTCAGCCGCGGCCTGGACGCCATCACCGACACCACGTTCCTGTCGGCGGTGGCCACGCCCGTCGCCGCCCTGGCGGGCATGATCATCGCCTTCCTGGTGGTGCGCAAGGCCTTCTCGGGCAAGGAAGCTCTGGACTTCACCTCCAACCTCGGCGGCGCTGTCCCGGGCACCATCCTGGGCATCGGCTTCATCCTGGCCTTCATCGTCTCACCCATCGTGCTGGTGATAGCGATCTACGCTGCGATGGCCTTCTACCTGGTGGGCCACCAGGGCGACGTCTCCGGCGCGGCCGACGCTGGTGGTGGCGACCATAAGCGAACCGGCTGGCGCAACGGGTGGCGCCGGGCCGCGCTGATCCTGGCCGCGACCGTGCCGGGCGTGTTCATCGCCCAGTGGCTCCACGCCTGGCTGGGGCCGGTGCTGTGGCGGTGGCTGCTGGCCGTGGCGTTTCTGGCCCTGGCGGTGGTGATCTATGCGATCTCGGACCGTCGCCATCGCCGGGGGATGGCCCTGGCCACCGGCTTCATCGGCGTGTACCTGATCGTGGACAACCTGACACCTGCTTTCACCACGCCGCTGGCGGTATGGGGGCGCAGCATCGAGCAGACCCAGATCAGCCGCATCGTGGTGGGGCTGCGCGATTGGATCGCGGTGTTCACGCAGGTCCCGCCGACCCTGTTGGGCGTGGCGGCGCTGATCGTCGGCATCTTCGTCACCGCGCGGCTGTCCAGGCGAGTGGGCCCCCTGGTGACCCTGGTGTTCCTGGCCCTGTGCGCCGGGCTGGTCTTTGCCGAGAGGCCACTGGCCCTGGTGGGCACCTCCTACATCATCCTGGCCGCTTATGCGGTGCGCAGCCTGCCGGCCAGCGCACGCGCGGGCGTGGCCTCGCTGCAGCAGATCGATCCGGCCATCGAGGAGGCCTCCACCAGCCTGGGGGCCGATACTCAGGCCACCTTCCGCCGCGTGACGTTGCCGCTGATCGTGCCGGCGCTGATCGCCGGCCTGATCTTCGCCTTCGCGCGCCACATGACCAGCCTGTCGGCCATTATCTTCCTGACCACGCCCAAGTGGCCCATCCTGACGGTCTGGATCCTGAGCGAGTTCGAGCAGTCCAGCGTCAACACGGCCGCGGCCTACTCCATGATCCTGATCACCATCGTCCTGGTGGCCATCGGCATCCTGTACCTGGTGGTGGGCCGGGTCCTGACCGCCGAAGAGGGGGTCGACCTGACCCTGGGCGCGGGATGACCTGGCCTATTCGCGCA